>JBIMKC010000051.1:0-12864 GCA_043673925.1 Chromatiales bacterium
AGAGGCCCTGGACCTCAACGGATCGCTGTTTGGCGTAGCTTAGGATCTTGTCATCGGCGGTCATCAAGCACGCGTCGCGTCGGTGGGTTACGGCGCACGCGCCTAAGCCACCCTACATCCGATGGCTTCGGCTTAACGGTCGCTTGCCTGCGACCGATCCTTGCGCAAGCGCTTCAAAAACACGCGCATTTCCTTCGCGGCTTGAATATCGCCGCGGCTCTGGGCGAGGGCGATACCTTGTTCATAGGCCTGGATGGCCTCATCGGTGAGGCCTTGTTCTGCGAGGAGCTTTCCGTAGAGCTTCCAGGCCGCGGAATACCCGGGATCGAGCGCGAGCGCTTGGCGCAGGTGTTCCCGGGCGGCCTCGGGCTGGCCGCATTTATAATGCTCGGTGGCGAGGCTGAAGCGTAAGGTCGCATCGTCGCGGCCGCGCCGCAGGAGTTCCTCGAACTGGGCGATGCGGTTCATGCGGGAAGGCGCCGGCGCTTAATTCGCAGGCTCGCCGGGGGTCTGTTTCGGATCGATGCCGAGCGCCCGTAATTTGCGGTAAAGATGGGTGCGCTCGAGGCCCACACGGCCCGCGATCCGGCTGATGCTCCCGCCGGCGCGCTGGAGCTGATACTCAAAATAAGCCTTTTCAAACTGCTCGCGCGCTTCCCGTAATGGGCGGTCAAACCCAGGCAAGGGCTCGGTCACGCTCTCCGCGGTGCGGATCCCGAGCGCGGCTTCGACCTCGAAGCCTTCCACCGTCTCCCCGCTACCCAAGATCAGCAGCCGTTGCACCAGGTTTTTCAGTTCCCTGACGTTACCGGGCCAGCCGTAAGAGCGAAGCTGTTTCTGGGCCGGGGGTGTGAAACGCCGCCGCGGTAATCCTTCCTGGGCAGCGAACAGTTCGCAATAAAAGGCTAACAATTCCGGGATATCCTCCGCGTGCTCCCGCAAGGGGGGGAGTTGCAGCGGGACCACATTGAGATGATAGTAGAGATCGTCGCGAAAGCGTCCCGCCCGAACGTATTCCATGAGGTCGTAGCGTGTCGCTGCGACGATGCGGACATCGATAGTGACCGGGTCACGCCCGCCTACGCGGAGAAACTTTTGATGCCCCAAGGCGCTGAGCAGCCGCGCCTGGAGACCGAGCTCGAGGTCGGCGATGTCCTTAAGAAACAAGGTTCCCCCGTTGGCTTTCTCCAGGGAGCCGAAGTGCACGTTCCCCTCTTCCTCGCTGCCGAAAAGTTCCGCGGCCGGGTTTTCCACCGCCAGTCCCGCGACGGCGACGCTGACGAAGGGCGCCTGCGCGCGCGGGCTGTGATCATGAAGATAGCGGGCGAATACCTCCTTGCCCGTTCCGGGCTCTCCGCGCATAAATACCGCGGTTTGATGCGAGGCGATGCGCTTGACTTGGTCTCGCAGCCGGATGAATGCGGGGCTGCCGCCCACGGGCTCCTGGGTTACCTGGCTTCTGAGCTTGATGTTCTCACGGGTGAGCGCCGCGGCCTCCAAGGCGCGTTTGATCGTGAGCAACAGCTTGGCCATCGACAGCGGTTTCTCGATGAAGTCGTAGGCCCCGAGGCGCGTTGCCTCGACCGCCGTCTCGACGCTCCCGTGTCCGGACATCATGATCACCGGGATGTCGAGCGGGACGCCCTCGGACCATTCCTTGAGCAGCGTGATGCCGTCGCAGTCCGGCATCCAGATATCGAGTAATACGAGGTCCGGCCGCCGGGCCCGGCGCGACTCGCGTGCGTGTTCGGCGTTGTCGGCGAGCGAGACCTCGTAGCCCTCGTCTACCAGGATCTCGCCCAGGAGCGCGCGGATATCGGGTTCGTCATCGACGACCAAGAGATGCGGGGCGCTCATAGCGCTCGCGCTGCGGGGGCGGGGGATTCGGCGCCCGCCGTCACGGGCAACTGGATCACGGCGCAGGCGCCTGCGGCCGGTAAGTTTTCCACCCAGACGATACCCCCGTGCTCCTCGATGATTTTTTTTACGATGGCCAGCCCCAGACCCGTGCCCTTGGGTTTATTGGTCATGTAGGGCTCGAACAGGCTTCCCAGCAATTCCTTCGGTATGCCCGGGCCGCGATCGGCGATGCGTAGTTCGACGAACCGGTGGCTCGCGTCCTCGACACTGCGCGTGCTGATGGTGATGTAGGGGGGGGCGGACTGGCCTTCACTCGCTTCCAAGGCGTTCTTGATGAGATTGTTCAAAACCTGGCGCAGGCGTCCGGGATCGGCGTGGGTAACGGGTAGCTCGGGATCGAGATCGGCCGCGAATACGGCGTCGCGATCGACGTTTTGATAGAGATCCAGTATTTCTTGGATTAATTCATTGAGACGGCACGCTTTCGGCTGCATCTGGGGCGTGCGGGCATACTCCGAGAAGGTATTGACCATATTCTTCATGGTTTCGACCTGCTGCACGATCGTATGGGTGAGCCGATCGAGTACCTCGGCTTCTTTCGGCGCCAGCGTGCCGAGATATTTTTGCCGCAGGCGTTCGGCGGACAACTGGATCGGCGTCAAGGGGTTTTTGATCTCGTGCGCTAGGCGGCGCGCGACTTCGCCCCAGGCCGCGTCCCGTTGTCCCTGCAGGAGAGCGGTAATGTCGTCAAACACGATCACGCGTCCCCGTACCCGTGCGCTCGCGCCCGCTAAGGTCGTACCGCGGCACATCAGCACCTGCCGCCCACTGGTCCCGAACAACTGCACCTGCTCGCGCCAGTCAGAATGCGGCGCATCGGGGGCATTGCGCAGCGCGTCGCCGAAGGGCTGCAAATAGGGGAAGGCGGCACAAATTCTTCCCACGCTTTGGCCAAGGAGCGGCACCAGCTCGACGCCGAGGATCTTACTCGCGGCTGCATTCGCGGTCCGCAGGCTCAGATTGGGATCCAGGGTCAACACGCCCGAGGACAGGCGCCCCAAGACGGCCTCCAAATAGGAGCGCTGCGCCTCGACCTGATCCTGGCTGTGTTTGGCCTCATCGCGCGCCAGTGCGATCTTGCGGGTCATCTCGTTGAACGATTCGACCAGAAATCCCAATTCGTCCTGGCTCGACGCGTGTAACTCCCGCCCGTAATCGCCGTCGGCGATGGCCCGGGTTCCGGCGGCGAGATCCTGGATCGGGGCGACCAGGCGGTTGGCGGAATAAAACGCGGCCCAGACCGCGCCCAGGATGCTGAATAACAAGACCAAGGTCAAGGTCATTACGAAACTGAGCTTCAGTTGGTCCCGCAGATAGGACAGTTCGCGATACTGGAGGTACGCCGAATGCACGTTATCGGCGAGCTTATTGGTGCGGCTTGCCACCGGATAGAGCGCCTGCAATAAACCGGGATCACCGGCGGCCCCGATCTCCGGCACGTTGACGACGACGCGGACGGCGAGCGCGGCATCGCGAATCGCGTCCAGTCCAACATAACTCCGTCCTTGCCGCAGTTGCAGCAAGATTTCCTCGCTCGGCAGGTTGGGCACGATCTCGTGGGCACCGCTGCTGGAGGCGATGATACCTCCCTTGCGGGTCAGCAACAGCAACTCGTCCGCGCCGCTTTTCGCGCGTAGCTCGTCGAGATTGATGGGTAAGGCCGGATCGGCCACCACGGTGCTGCTCGGATCCCTGAGCGCCGTGAGATCGAGCGGCGTGACGGAGATTGGACCCTCCATTAGCTCATAGGCCAACTGTTCTGTCTGCTTCAGAAGCTTGCGTGTCTGCTGGTGGAGCGCGCCGCGGCTCAGATCGAGCGCGTCCTTCAAAGCCCGGGCCACGCGCACATCGAACCAGCTATCGATGCCACGGCCGAGGAAATCGATGGAAAACCCATAGACCACGAGCAGCGGGCTCACCGCCAGAGCGACGAAGAGGCTCAGCATGCGCCGGCGCAGCCGGGCGCCGGGCCGGCGCGCGCGCAGATCGCGGTAGAGCTGACGGACGTTGAGGGCAATGAGTACGAGGAAGGTGATGAGCCCAAGGGCATTGACCGCCAAGAGCACCGAATACAACTGGCCGAAACGCTGCGAGTCCTGGGTGGCGTTGCTCATCATTAACAGTGACGCCAAGAGGACCAGGCTCAATGCGCCGATGGGCAGCAGGATCCGGCGTGCCCGCTTCATACCTTTAAGCTCCATTCGAACCAAGCGCTGCTCAGACGCCAGCCCGAAGAGAAGTAGGCGATGAGGCGCACCGGCGCCGGAACCGATTCAATATCCAAGCTCGCCCGGACCCGAGCGTGATAAGCGCGCCCCGGGCTTAGCCAGCGGCGTTCGAGGATCGGGACGCCGCGGATCTTTCCGAGCCCCGCGCGAGCATCCGCCAAGGAGGTAAAATTCTGCCGATCACCGGTGATGAGATTAACGATTACATAGGTCTTGCTGAGCGCGTGATGTTCAAGCCGGTAACCCTGCTTGACGGTAGCGATGCGCTCGTCCCAGAGGAATCCGCGCTCCCGCCGCAGCTGGGTTTCGATCAGGAGCTCGAGCGCCACCCCGTTGTCGAGCGCTTCCCGGGACTCTTTACTGAGCTTGAATCCGAGATTGGCGTCCAGCAAGTAAAAGCCATTGACCAATCGCAACGCCGCAGATTTGATCACTATCCCGGCCGCCGAGGGCGCCGCCGCGAGCATCAACAGCATCGCCACGGCGCCTAAAGCACCGCGCTTGGGCAGCGGCTTAGACTTTCCGCAAAGCCGCATAGAAGAATCCGTCCGTATTCGCGTCTCCCGGCAGCAGTTGCATTCCCGCCCCGGTATCCTGGCCGTGCGCTACGGCGATCGGGTCCAAGCGCGCGTCGGCGTGCCGGGCCAAGAAGGCGCGGATCTGGGTTTGGTTCTCGGCGGGCAGCACCGAGCAGGTCACATACAGGAGCTTGCCGGCTTTCGCGAGCAAGGGCCACAAGCCGTTCAAGAGTTGCATTTGCAGGCCGGCCGATGCCGCGATGTCGGACTCGCGCCGCAGGAGTTTGATATCCGGGTGCCGTCGGATCACACCGCTGCCCGAGCACGGGGCATCCAAGAGGATGCGATCAAACGCTTTTCCATCCCACCAGCCGGCCGGTACCGAGACATCGGCACAGTATATCTCGGCGCGCAAGCGTAAACGTTCGAGCGCCGCCCGCAGCGATGCGATGCGCGTGGGATCGCAGTCAACCGCGACCATCCGTCGCAACTCGAGACCCATCTCTAGAATATGCCCGCATTTCCCGCCCGGGGCTGCGCAAGCGTCCAGGATCCGGTGGCCGGGGCGCGCATCTAACAGCACCGCGGCGATCTGAGCGCCGGCGTCCTGCACCGAGACATGCCCTTGGTCGAAGCCGGGTAGCCGCGACACATCCAGGATTTCCGGAAGCGCGATTGCATAGGGACTCAAGGAGAGCGGGTGTGCTTCGAGTCCGGCCTGGCCAAGCCGCGCCAAGTAATCCTCACGCGAGCCGCAACGCACGTTGACGCGCAGGGTCATCGGCGGCCGCTCATTGTTGGCCGCCGCGATGCGTTGCCAGGACTCCGGCCAGGCCGTCTTGAGCGCCGCCAGCAACCACACCGGATGCGCGTATTGCGCGGCCTCGGTGGCCGGCTCGGCGAGCAGCTTGTCGCGGCGCTTCAGGAAAGCACGGAGCACGGCGTTGACGAGCGGGGCGGCGCGAGCGCGCCCGAGCCGCCGGCTCGCGTCCACGGTCGCGGAGACGGCCGCGTGATCCGGAATACGCAGATACAGGAGCTGATAAAGACCGATCAAGAGTAACGCAAAGACCGCGCTATCGATTTCCTTGTGTGGGCGCGAGAGGAGCTTGCTCACAAGCGCCTCCAAGGCCGGGAACCAGCGCAAGGCGCCATAGGCGAGCTCTTGAGCGAGGCCGCGGTCGCGGGGATCACGCAGGCCGCTAAGCGACATCGGCATGCATGCGGCCAAGGACTGGCCCTGCCCCACGACGCATGACACCAGCCGCGCGGCGACCGCGCGGGCATCCTTAAGCGGCCGCGGGGACTGCCTAGCCGTCATGCTTAAGACCCGGATGGGCGTTGAGGAAATCCGTCGCGCTCACCGGCTTGCGCCCGGCTGCCTGGACCCGGGTGAGACGCAATATGCCCTCGCCGGTCGCCACATCGATCCCGCCTCTTGCGCCGGGTAGCAACGCGCCCGGGGCGGCCGGAGCGCGGGTCTCGATCGCACGGGCGTCCCACACGCGAAATTCCATCGCGCCGAGCCGCGCGAGCGCGACCGGCTTTGGATTAAATGCCCGGACCTTGCGTTCCAACTCTGGGGCCGGGCGCAACCAGTCGAGCCAGGTTTCGGCCCGCTCGATCTTATGGGCATAGGTGGCGCCGCCTTCATCTTGGGCGCTAGGCCGTGAGCGCTCGTTCAAAATCTCCTCGAGGGTCGCGAGCAGACAGCTTGCGCCGAGCTCGGCCAGCCGTTCCCGCAAGGCGCCGCCGGTATCACCCGGAAGGATCTCGCAGCGGGCCTGTGCGTAGACGGGACCCGCGTCCAAGGCCGCGCTCATCTGCATGATGGAAACGCCGGTTTCACGATCGCCCGCGGCAAGGGCGCGTTCAATCGGGGCTGCGCCCCGCCAGAGCGGTAACAGGGAGGCATGAACATTGATACATCCACGGCGCGGGATGTCGAGCACGGTGCGCGGGAGGATCTGTCCATAGCCGACTACAATCATGAAATCAGGTTCTAACGCGGCGAGTTGGTCCGCAGCCGCCGCATCTTTGAGCGATAGGGGCTGGCGGATCGCTAATCCGTGCTCACGCGCCGTGGTCTTGACGGCGCTTTCGCGCACTTTGAGTCCCCGGCCAGCCGGCCGGTCCGGCGGGGTGTAGACCGCGAGTAAGGAAGCGGGCGCGGTAGTGACTAAGACGCGGAGTATCGTGGCCGCGAACTCCGGCGTGCCCGCAAAAACGATCCTGGCCTGCGCGAGCCGTAGCGGGCCGCTCATAAGGCAAGTCGTTGCGCCTTTTCCAATTTCTTGCGGAGCCGGTTGCGTTTTAATATCGAAAGGTAATCCACGAACAGCTTGCCTTCGAGGTGATCGATCTCGTGTTGAATGCATACGGCCAGCAAGCCGTCCGCCGCTAAATTGATCGTCTCTCCCTGGGCGTTGAGAGCCTGCACCTGAATGCGCTCGGCGCGCTCGACGGTCTCGAAAACGCCGGGAACCGATAAACACCCCTCCTCGGTTTGCTCACGGCCCTCGGTCCCGGTGACGCGGGGGTTGATGAAACACCAAGGTTGGTCATGCTGATCGGAGACGTCCATGACGATGATCCTCCGGTGGACGTTGACCTGGGTGGCGGCAAGCCCGATCCCGGGCGCCGCGTACATGGTCTCGAACAGGTCCGAAACCAGGCGCCTAACGCTGTCATCTATGGCTGGCACGGGTTGTGCTTTTATCCGAAGGCGGGGATCCGGATAATGCAATATATCTAAGGTGGCCATGCCACGCGTTCTCCTGTCCGATGGCGTAAATCATAGCAGAAGCTGACTCTAAACTTTAGAGAGCTTAGTGAAATTGCGGTTCTTTTTGCTAAAATTAATGAACAACATTAAACCTTTGTGTTCCGCGCCTTCCCGAACGTCAGCTATGCGCTGGTTATGAGCGCCGATCGCTCCGTGTGCCGCTATGATGCGGTAAGCAATCCTTAAGCGCTTGGAGCGGTTCTCGCCCAGCGTTCCAAGCTCCAGCGGTGAAAAGCTTGGTACGCCATGAGCCTCGAGGACACACGGGATGAGCGGGCGCATTGGATTGCCTTGCACCGTGCGCCGGGCATCGGGCCCAAGGCATTTTTTGATTTACTCGCGCGCTATGGGAGCGCGGAAGCTGTCTTCGCGGCCAGATCGATGGAACTTGAACGCCACGGTCTCGGGAGCGAAACCCTCGCGTTTATCAAAGCCCCGGATTGGCAGGCCGTCACCGCGGCCGTGCGGTGGTTACGCGAGGATAAGCATCAGCTGATTCTTTGGAGTGAGGAAGCCTACCCGCCGCACCTGCGCACGCTCTCAGACCCGCCGCCGCTACTCTATGTCATAGGGGATCCGGGGATCCTCGCGAGGCCGCAGATCGCCGTGGTCGGAAGCCGTCACCCGACCGCCACCGGCGAGCAAACGGCCCTCGAATTCAGCCGCCAGCTTGCGCTCGCCGGATGGGTCATCACCAGTGGGCTGGCACTCGGCGTCGATGCCGCGGCGCACCGCGGTGCGTTGGCGGCAAGGGGCGCGACGATTGCGGTCAGCGGTACCGGGCTCGACCTGATCTATCCGGCGCGCAATCGCGCCCTCGCGCTCGACATCCAGGCCTCGGGAGGTGCGATTGTCTCGGAGCTGCCTCTCGGCACCCCGGCGATCGCACGCAATTTCCCGCGCCGCAATCGCCTTATCAGCGGGCTCTGTCTTGGGGTGGTGGTCGTCGAAGCGTCGCTGCGTAGCGGATCGTTGATCACTGCGCGCTGTGCGATCGAACAAGGACGAGAGGTATTCGCGCTCCCCGGCTCCATACACAATCCGCTCGCGCAGGGGTGCCATGGGCTAATTCAGCAGGGCGCAAAACTCGTCACCAGCGTCGCGGACATCCTGGAGGAGCTGAACTGTGTGCTTCCACCGCCGGCGCCGGTGGCCACCCGCACGCAAGCACCCCATGAGGCGAGCGAGGCACTCGATCCCGACTATCAGAATTTGCTACATTGGATGGGCGGGGATCCTGTCTCGGTCGATAGCTTGGTCGAACGCAGCGGATTGACCGCGAGCGCCGTGTCGTCCATGCTCTTGATACTGGAATTACGCGGATACGTGGGTGCGGAAGCATGCGGAGTGTACGTGCGGCAGAAGTAGATTGCCCTTTTGAACAGCGGCTACGCCGACGGTCTTAAACTGCGTCACCCTGTCCGCACCTTATCGACTCGACGCCCCCGCGGACGAATCCGCCTTGAACCAACCTGTCTAGCCTAGGCTCGAACGCCTAAACATTCAGCGCATGGCAAAGAATTTATTAATCGTTGAATCTCCCGCCAAGGCCAAGACGATTGGCCGCTACCTCGGCACGGATTTTCGCGTGCTCGCATCCTATGGGCACGTGCGCGATCTTAAGCCCAAGGAAGGCGCCGTGGACACCGAGCATGGGTTTGCCATGCGCTATGAGCTCATTGAAAAAAACGTTAAACACGTCAATGCGATCGCCGAGACCATGCGTAAGTCGGATGCGCTCTATCTAGCGACCGACCTGGATCGCGAAGGTGAGGCGATTTCCTGGCATCTGGTGGAGATCCTGAAGGAGCGGGAGGTTCTGGATAACAAACCGGTATACCGGGTCATATTTCACGAGATCACCAAGCGCGCCATCGAGGAGGCCATCCGCAGTCCGAGGGTGTTGTCGGTCGATTTGGTCAATGCGCAGCAAGCGCGCCGGGCGTTGGATTATTTAGTCGGGTTCAACCTCTCGCCGCTGCTGTGGCGGAAGATCCGGCGGGGCTTATCCGCAGGAAGGGTGCAGAGTCCCGCGCTGCGCATGATCGTGGAGCGCGAAGTGGAGATCGAAGCCTTCGAGTCGCGCGAATATTGGACCGTAGAGGCCCAGGCCAGGCAGCAAACATTTGGCGCCCGGTTGGTCGTTTATCAAGGCGAGAAGCTCAAGCAGTTCAGCATCGTTACGAGCGCGGAGGCGGAAGCTATCCGGCAAAATTTACTTACCCTTGCCCAAGGGTGGCTCACCGTTGGCAAGGTCGAGAAGAAACAGCGCAAACGGCTCCCCCCGTCTCCCTTCATCACCTCGACCTTACAGCAGGAAGGCGCGCGCAAGCTCGGGCTTACCACACAACGCACGATGCGGATCGCGCAGCAACTCTACGAAGGGATCGATATCGGCGGCGGATCGGCCGGTCTTATTACCTATATGCGCACCGATTCGGTGAGTCTCGCCGGCGAGGCGCTGGAGGAAATCAGGGATTTCATCAGGGCGCGTTTTGGCGCCGGGCAAGCGCCGGCCCAGGCGCGGCGCTTTAGGACCCAGGCGAAGAACGCGCAGGAAGCTCACGAAGCGATCCGGCCCACCGCGATCCAACGAACGGCCGAGGAATTGAAACCTCACTTGAGCGAGGAGCAATACCGCTTATACGATCTCATTTGGAAGCGTACGCTGGCCTGTCAGATGATCGATGCCCTCATAGACACGGTCGCCGTGGATCTAACGTGCGGAGAAGGTGTCGCATTCCGGGCGACGGGCTCAACGGTGGTGGAGCCGGGGTTCATGGCCGTGTATCAGGAAGGCAAGGATGACGGAAAGAACGACAGCGACGAGGACGTCTTACCGGCGATGAAAGCGGGTGATCGAGTGCAACTCGCGGACATCACGGCGACCCAGCATTTCACCGAACCGCCCCCGCGCTACACCGAAGCGAGTCTGGTGCGATCGCTCGAGGAGCACGGCATCGGCCGCCCTTCGACCTACGCCGCGATTATCTCGACGCTGCAACAGCGCGAGTATGTGATCTTGGAAAGCAAGCGCTTCAAACCCACTGATGTCGGCAGGATTGTGAGCAGGTTCCTGACCGAGCATTTCACCGACTATGTCGATTACGGTTTCACCGCGCGGCTGGAAGACGAGCTCGATGCGGTGTCCCGAGGCGAAAAAGAGTGGACGCCGGTGCTCGAGCATTTTTGGACGCCATTCAAGGGGCTGGTCGATAACAAAGCCGAGACGGTCACCCGCCGCGACGCCACCCAGAAGCTACTCGAAGAGCAGTGTCCTCAGTGCGGTAAGCCCTTGGCGACGCGCTTGGGGCGTCGCGGCAGCTTTATCGGCTGCACCGGGTACCCCGACTGTGACTATACCCGGAGTGTGGACGGGCAAGGCCAAGCTACCCCGGTCGCCCAGGTCGTCGCTGACCGGCATTGTCCCGAGTGCGATTCGCCGCTATTATTGCGCGAGGGGCGCTACGGTAAATTTATCGGCTGTGGTAGCTATCCGAAATGCCGGTATATTGAGGCGGTGGAGAAACCGGCGGACACCGGCGTCACCTGTCCCGAGTGCCGCAGCGGGTGTCTCGTGCTGCGCCGCTCTAAGCGCGGGAAGGTTTTCTATTCTTGTTCCACCTACCCGAACTGCCGTTACGCGATCTGGAACGAGCCCTTGAGCCAGCCCTGCCCAAAGTGTCATTGGGCGGTCACGATGACGAAGACCACCAAGCGCGAGGGCGCCTTGCGCGTCTGCCCACGAACGGGGTGTGGATTCAAGGAGCCGTGGGTCGAACCGGCAAACCTGTCCGCGGTATCTTAATCGAGTCGCCTCCGACCGCGTCTATTCGTAACATGCGCGCCAAGCTGCGCCCGCTTGAGCCTCGGAACCAAGTATTTATGGCCTTATGACAGTCCCTTTCGTAGCCGTTTTGGTCGGATCGGATTCCGACCTTCCGGTGATGGAATCCACGCTAGAGGTGTTACGGCGCTTGGGCATCCCCGTCGAGGTGAGAATCGCGTCCGCGCACCGGACGCCGGCCGAGACCCGCGCCTATGTTCAGCAAGCCGAGGAGCGCGGGGCCGCGGTTTTTGTTGCCGCCGCTGGGCTGGCCGCGCATCTGGCGGGGGCGGTGGCGGCGCTGACGGTCAAGCCGGTGATCGGCGTACCCATGGCGGGAGGGCCTCTGAACGGGCTCGATGCCCTGCTATCGACGGTGCAAATGCCGGGCGGTGTGCCGGTGGCGTGCGTTGCCATCGGTCCAGCCGGTGCGAAGAACGCCGGCTATCTCGCGGCCGAGATCTTGGCGCTGCAAGACCCGGAGATCGCGGAACGCTTGCGGGCGGAACGCTCGGCGACCGTGGATGCGATCAGGCAAAAAAACCTCGCGCTCACGAAACGCGCCGGCTAGTGCTTCAAGCGTGGCATCTCGAGCGCGCCGCGCGTGTAATCGTGGCCGGCGGCATCATCGCTTATCCGACCGAGGCCGTGTTCGGGCTTGGTTGCGATCCGTTCAACTACCGCGCTGTTTTCAGGCTCTTAATGCTTAAGAGGCGGAGCGTCAAGAAAGGCGTGATCGTGATTGCCGCGACGCTACCAGCGATAGAACGTCTTGTATGTTTTCCGAATGCGGTGAGGCGCGAGGAAATCGACCGCACTTGGCCCGGCCCGGTCACGTGGGTAGTGCCGGCGCGCTCGTCCGTCCCGCCGTGGTTGACCGGTGACCGGCGTTACCTTGCGGTGCGGGTAACGGCGCATCCGATCGCGGCGGCGTTATGCCAGCGCGTGGGGGTCCTGGTTTCGACCAGCGCCAATCCCGCCGGCTGTGTTCCAGCCCGGGATCCCGCGCGGGTGCGGGCATATTTCAATGGAGCGATTGATTACTTTGTATCCGGACGGATCGGGGAGGAGGCGGGCGTGAGCGAGATCCGCGATGGGGTAAGCGGGCGGGTTTTACGGCCTCGGCATGGAGGATCGACGACGGATGGATGCTCGGGCGGAGCATGAACCGCGGCGCTTTATTGACATTGGTCCATTTATTTTTGAAAATTGATCGCTTTAGACTTCGGAGGGGTACCCAAGCGGCCAACGGGGGCAGACTGTAAATCTGCTGGCTTATGCCTTCGTAGGTTCGAATCCTACCCCCTCCACCGGGCAGTAGCCGGGCAGCGAAGGCCGGGCGAGAAGCGGGTGTAGTTCAATGGTAGAACCTCAGCCTTCCAAGCTGATGACATGGGTTCGATTCCCATTACCCGCTCCAGGTTGACGCCCATATAGCTCAGTCGGTAGAGCACTTCCTTGGTAAGGAAGAGGTCACCGGTTCGAATCCGGTTATGGGCTCCAGTTCTAGGGTAAGAAAAGTCGAGCGGTGAGACGAACGAAAGCGGAGAACTGAGTTATGTCCAAGGAGAAATTTCAGCGAACGAA
>JBIMKC010000052.1:0-12813 GCA_043673925.1 Chromatiales bacterium
CGACACTCGAAAAAGCTATCATTAAAGTTCGAGAATAGAGGCAGTTATGACGGAATCAACAGGACGTAGCTTGCAGGAAGATGACATGCCAAAGGCAAAGGAACACGGTTCCCTACTCCGAGCTGTTATCAAATCAATAGCACGGATCCCGCAGGACGATAACACACGTGAGGCTGAGGAGCTTCGTTCCCTGCGCCGATCTCTTACAGAATCAATCGAAGATTTCCCGCAAGAGGATGGCACACCAGAGAATAAAGACCCCGAGGAACACGAACTGCCTTATTCCAACCTGAATAACGAACACCGCCTGGCGGAGATCGAGCGCTGCACGAATGCGGGCCAGATCGTGGAAATACTTGATAAAGAAGGTGTTTTAACTGTACAAGTCGGGCGCTGGCGGCGCCGGTATGGCAGAGCTAAAGAGGTTGGTTCAAAGAGTTCGATCATAGAAGCGTTTATGCATGAGATCACGGATGCCTTTGTGACCGAATCAATAGAGCCTACTCCGCGAGCGGATAATGCGCCCGTGGCTACGGCATCTCGTTCCCTACTCCGATCTCTTGCCGAAACAATAGGGCGTATCCAGCGCCAAGCTGTAAGACCAGAGGCTAACGAACTGCACTCCCTGCTCCAAGCCCTTGGAGACTCAATAGAAGATTCCCAGCAAGACGATAGCGCGCCGGAGGGGGGACACGAGCTTCGCTATTTCGACGCCGATCGTGAACGCCGGATTCTTAAGCAGGTAGGGCGTTGCAATAATGTTACTCAAATCCTGGAGATCTTCGATCGGGAAGGCATTTCCACTGCAAAAATTTCGGGCTGGCGCCGCCAGCGGGTCAAAAGCGGCGAGCTACATGTGAAGCGCCGGCGCGAAGCTAAAGACATGAGCAGTATTACTACCGTAAACGATCCCGGATCATCATTAGTGAAAAACCCTGGGCGGCCATTGATGATGCCCCATGCGACATCTGGTGAGCCACTAATTAGCGCGAGCTCGTCAATGTCGTTAGCAGACTTTTTTTCTACACTACGGCGGCGAAAATGGATACTGATGGGTGTAGTAGGCGCATTGTTGGCATTAACGACCGTGGTTTTATTCATGTTGACTCCACGATACGAGGCTGAAGCATCGATCATGGTTGACGGCCAGGAACGCGTGAACATCGGCCTCCCGGAAGTGATGCCGAATCTGCCTATGGATTCCGAGACTATTGCCAGCGAAATTGAAGTCCTTCTCGGACGTAGCATGGTAGCCAAAGTCGTGGATGGGCTGAAACTAGAGCAAGACCCAGAATTTAACGCCGAACTGCAGCCGAAAACAGAGTTCGCCGCCGTTATCGAGCGACTGAAGCAAACGGTAACAGGAATGTTTCGCTCTCCGGAAGAAGTGGCGGAGTCCGATGCACAACGTCAAGCGCGTGAGCGAGCAGCCGTCATTAATACCTTTATAGAACGACTCAGCGTTGCTCCGAAGGGGCGATCGCGGGTAATCACTGTGGCATTTGCGTCAAGCGGCGCCGAAAAGGCTTCAAATATAGCAAACGCTGTTGCCGCTCTATATATAGGGGCGCGGATCGAAAACAAGCTCGAAGCGGCCCGACAAACGACCGAATGGCTGGACGAACGTATTGCCACAGTACGCAAGCAAGTTGAGGACTCCGAGAAGGCAGTCGAAAAGTACCGCCGGGAGTCCGGTTTAATCCAAGGCCGGGACGGGACCTTGGTGGCGCACGAGATCTCTGAATTAAACACACAGTTAGTCCAGGCACGAGCGGAGAGAGCGGCCGCGCAGGCGCGCCTCAGAGAACAAAGAAGAGGGTTAACTTCAGCGGGCGGGAGCGCTGATTCAATTTCAGAAGTACTCGGATCTTCTTTGATCCAGCGGCTCAGAGAACAGGAAACAGAGCTAGCGCGCAAGTCTGCTGAGCTTTCCGAGGATCTCGGGGCAAAACATCCCATAATGCTGCAGCTACAAGCTGAACGGCGCGATTTACAAACCAAGGTAGACGTGGAAATCGGTAAGATTTCTAGAGGGTTGCAGCACGAGGCTGATATTGCTAGCGCCCGCGAATATGCGTTTCAGTCACGACTAAGAGAGCTTGAGAAGCAGGTGGCTAAGTCCAACGAAAGCGATGTTCAATTACGAGCATTGCAAGCGGAAGCCGATGCGAATAAGGTGCTCTTAGAGACCTTTTTGACGCGCACAAAGGAATCGAATTCGCAACAGTATCTTGGGGCACGGCAGGCTGATGCGCATGTCATCTCTTATGCCGATGCGCCCATCAAACCGAGTTATCCGAGAAAAGCATTAATCCTTGCTCTGGCCTTCGTCGTTTCGCTGTTTATTGCGTTGGCTTTTATATACGTCATCGAGGAGCTGGACCCAGGCTTTCGGAGTAGCGAACAGATTGAACGTGCCACCGGATTGCCAGCTCTTGGTTCGATCCCCAAGTTCGGTGGATTTGGCAGTATTGGAAAAAAACTAGAATCATATATTCTCAAACAGCCCCGATCGGCAATCACCGAGTCGTTCCACGCGCTTTACACGAGTATTCGTTTCAGTACGGTAGGCGTGCCGCCAAGAACCGTTCTTATCGCTTCGTCATTGCCACTGGAAGGTAAGACAACAATAGCTTTGTGCTTATCGAGACTGTGGGCACTCACTGGGCAACAGGTCCTTATTGTCGACGCCGATCTTAGAACTCCGAAAATTCACAGCACCTTAGGTATCAAACGCGAACCGGGCCTTATCGAGATCTTGGACGACGAGATATCTCTTGACGACGCAATCCGAATAGACGAAGCATCTGGCGCCTGTGTGATATGTGCCGGACGCCCTGTCACGAACCCGAATTACTATATCAATTCCGAGCGGTTGGACGTTTTACTCGACCAGTTGGCAAATAAGTTCGATTTAGTAATCCTAGATTCGCCGCCGGTGATGGCCGTCGCGGACACACGCGTTCTTGCAACAAAAGTTGATACCACCGTGTACATCGCGAAATGGGCCTCGACACGCCGAGAAATCGTTAAGTATGGAATAAAGATGATCGCCAGCGCCGGAGGCCGCATCAGTGGAGTGGTGTTGGCTATGGTCGATTCAAAAATCCACGCGGCTTCAAGGTTCCCGGATGCAGCAGCATACTATACGAGCCTAAATAAATATTATATGAAGCTCCCTAAGCATACCCAAACATCGTGACAATTATCATCACACCAAGCCGGTTTTGCCACGCATTCAAAAGAGGAGTAACTGATAACAGCAATTAGCGATTGAATGATACTTCGTCACCCATACAAAGTGATACTCAATCTGAAAAACGGTATGACTGCCATATCTGTAGTCCATGATGCCTCCGTGCGCAGCATTCTCCCAGCTAAAGCTAACCGGCTGAAAGCCGGTGGTTTGAACCCTATGATGGACAGCGCCGTGATGCGTTCCTGGGAAGCACTACTCGTTGCGGAAATCGTGTGCGTTTCCTATCATGAACGCTTCGGATAAATTCTTACAACCTGTATCACACCAAGAAATCATGATGCCCGACATGTTGGCCAGCCTGGGGTGGATCGCTTTCAGCTATATGTACATTTCCATCGGAGAGCATCAAATTCACAAGCGCCTCATGCACAGCAAACCGTTGCCCGCGCGGGCCTATAGTGCCTTCCCTTATGTCCTCGATGCGTTCGAAGCTCATGCGATTCGTCATCATGCAAGATGGTACAAGGAGTTCGACTACGAGCCCGACGAGATCGGACGCGAGGAAAACCTGCCTATACCCCTCAAGGAAACGGTGTTGATGCTCGTCGCGGCTTTTCCTCTCTGGGCCCCGATATTCTGGGTATCGATTTACGGCGGCGGCATTTTTGTAGTCGCGGCACTGGCACACAATCGTTTGTGGAGCATATTTCATCGCCAGATGCACATTCCGCGAAACGTGTTTTACAAGGATTGGGCGTTTTTCAGGTTCTTGGCGATAAATCATTTCCTGCACCATCAAGATACCCGTCGAAACCACAATGTCGTCTTTCCCTTTGCCGATTTTCTATTCCGCACCAGGGCCAAGCCGACGCGCGCGGACCTACGCGAATTGTTACGACTCGGCTATATACATCCCAGATCAGGCGCCATACGAGCACTGATCAAAAAATGGCGAGAAGCGATAGATCTGCGGCGCGCGCAAACCGCCTAAAACTTCGTTGCGAGAGTAGATGTGTCTTGGGGATCGCAAGCAAAAATCTCGATGCCCGCCGCGCGCAGAAGCTCCGCGGTTTCATAAAGGGGTAGGCCCATTACCCCGGAATAGCTGCCTTCGATACGCTCGATGAAGGCCGCCGCCAGGCCCTGGATCGCATAGGCTCCGGCCTTGCCGAAAGGCTCGCCGGTGGCGACATAGCCCTGGCGCTCCCACTCTGCAATCTCACGCAGGTACACACGCGTCACGTTGACGCGGGAGCGGTGGCTCGCGCCGGGCGGTTCCACGAGCGCCACCGCGGTATAGACATCGTGGTGACGGCCCGATAGGGCGGCCAGCATGTTCACCGCGTCGCTTGGGTCGCCGGGCTTACCGAGGATAGCGCCTTCGAGGACCACCGCCGTATCGGCGCCGAGCACCCGGAGGGAATCTCGCCGGGCACATGCGCGCCAGCCGGCCTGGGCTTTTTCGAGCGCCAGGCGCTCGACGTAGCACGCGGGTGTCTCGACGCCATTCCAGGTCTCGTCGATGGCCGCGGAAATCGGGACGAATGCAACGCCAAGCTGCCCGAGGAGCGCCTGGCGGCGGGGCGATTCGGAGTTCAGATAGAGCGCGGCGCGCACGCTGCCCGATGGTAGGGATGATGTTGCAATAGGCTCCACGCCCGGTAGATTTGCTCGGCGACGATGACGCGCACCAGGGCGTGCGGCAAGGTTAACGCCGACAGCGACCACACGTGGTTAGCCTGTTGCAAGCAACGGCGCGCCAGGCCGTCGGCGCCGCCGATCAGGAGGGTGACGTCGTTCGATGCTTGTGTCCAGGAACCGAGGTGCCGCGCGAGCTCGGGCGTGGTCCAGGCCTCGCCGTGGTCGTCGAGAGCAACGATTCCGGCGCCACCCGGGACGGCCTTCAGCAAGCGCGAGGCCTCCTCCTCGCGCGCGAGATCCGGATCCGCGCTAGCGTGGCGGCGCGCCGCTCTGATCTCGACCAGCCCGAGCCGGCAACTCGGCGGGAGTCGCATCGCATATTCCTCGAACCCGGCATTCACCCACGCCGGTACGCGATGGGTGACGCAGAGGAGGTGGATGCGCATGGAGGAGCCGCAGCGGGCCACGGCGTGGATGATCAGGAAACCGCGGGGTGGGTGTCCATGGGATACTTGCGGCTGTCTTCGACCGGGCTCCAGAGTTTTTCCAACTGATAGAAGTCCCGGGTCGCGGGTTGCATTGCGTGTACGACCACATCGCCGAGATCGACCAAGACCCATTCGGCTTGGCCCTCGCCCTCGATACCGAGGGGTTTGATTCCCGCGGCGCGCGCCGCCTCCACGACCTTGCCGGCCATGGCTTTGACCTGGCGGTTCGAGCGGCCGCTGGCGATCACCATGAAATCGGTGATGGTGGTCATCTCGTGTACGTCGAGCACCTCGATATCAAAGGCTTTGATGTCCGCTAAGGCCGTGGTTACGAGATCGGTGAGTTGTTGGGGATTCATAGAGAACTAGCGGTACTGTAGAGACCGTAGCGGTGGATCAATTGCAGCACCGGTTCCGGTAGTAAAAAATGCACGTTACCTCCGGCGGCGATGCGTTGACGAATGCCGGAGGCGGAGATCTCGAGCACCGGGATCGCGGCGAAGTAGACGCGCCCGGCGTGAGTCCGATGCAGGTCCATGGGATCGCCGGTTCGATGTCGATCCAGGAACGCGTGTAAAGCGGCCGGAGGCGAGGGCCCGGCGTCGAGGCGATGCGCGACCGCGATGTGGGCCAGCTCGATGATTCCCTCCCAGTGGCGCCAGGTGGGGAGACTCAGGAACGCGTCCATGCCGAGGATCAGGCACAACGGGAGCTCGGCGTGCTCGCGGCGGAACTCGGCGAGTGTGTCCACGGTATAGGAGATCCCCTGGCGCTTGAGCTCCCGGTCATCGGCGAGCAGGGTTTCTTGATCCTCGATCGCGGCCAGGATCATCCGCAGGCGCAGCTCGGGGCGGGCGATCGGCGGCTCTCTGTGCGGCGGGGCATGCAAGGGTAACAAGCGCACGGCCGCGAGCTCGAGCGCGGCCGCCATCTCCAGCGCCAAGCGCAGGTGGCCATGATGGATGGGATCGAAGGTGCCTCCGAGGATGCCTACGGCCGTCATCCGCGGTTATTTGCGAACCTGGCCGTCTCCGATCACGATAAACTTCTGCGAGGTGAGTCCTTCGAGGCCCACCGGCCCGCGGGCGTGGAGTTTATCGGTGCTGATCCCGACTTCGGCGCCGAGCCCGTATTCGTAGCCATCGGCGAAACGGGTCGAGGCGTTCACCATCACGGAGCTGGAATCGACCTCGCTAAGAAACCGGCGGGCGCGGGTGAGATCTTCGGTCACGATGGCGTCGGTATGTTGGGAGCCGTAACGGCGAATGTGGTCCATCGCCTGGTCGAGATCGCGCACCACGCGCACCGCAAGGATCGGGGCCAGGTACTCCGCATACCAGTCATCCTCGGCTGCCGGCACCGCATAGGGCAAGAGCCTGCAGGTGATCGGGCAACCCCGCAGCTCTACGCCTTTCTCCCGGTACATCGGGCCCAAACGCCCGAGGGCGGTCGGCGCCACCGCTTCGGCCACCAGCAAGGTCTCCATCGTGTTGCAGGTGCCGTAGCGCTGGGTCTTGGCGTTGAAGGCCACGGCGACCGCCTTGTCGAGATCGGCGCGCTCGTCGATATAGACGTGACACACCCCATCGAGGTGTTTGATCACGGGAACCCGTGCCTCTTCGCTGATGCGCGCGACGAGACCCTTGCCCCCGCGCGGCACGATCACATCGACGAAGTCCTTCATGCGCAGGAGCTCGCCGACCGCGGCGCGGTCCGTGGTCTCGACGAGCTGCACGGCATCGCGCGGTAGCCCGGTCGCGCCCAATCCTTCATGGACACAGGATGCGATGGCCTGGTTCGAGTGCAAGGCTTCAAAACCGCCGCGCAGGATCACGGCGTTCCCAGATTTCAGGGTAAGACCCGCGACGTCGGCGGTCACGCTCGGACGCGACTCGTAGATGATGCCGATAACCCCCAGTGGCACCCGCATGCGCCCGACCTGAATCCCCGAGGGGCGGTATTGCAAGCCGGTGATCTCGCCCACGGGATCGGGCAGCGCGGCGATTTCGCGCAACCCGTCCGCCATCGCCCGCACTCGCGCCGGGTTGAGCTCCAATCGATCGAGCAGTGCGGCGTCCAACCCGGCGCCGGCCGCCAGATCCCGCCCATTGGCCTCGAGCAGTGCTTGCTGGGTGCGTTCAATGGTTTCGGCGATGCCGGTCAGGGCCGTGTTCTTAAGCGCGGTTGTGGCACGGGCCATCGCCCAGGACGCAGCGCGCGCGCGGCGCCCGACGTCCTGCATGTAGGCTTGAATGTTTAAGGGCTGAGGAACCGCCATGCGCTTGCTGAGCTACTCTAGTTTAAAACACCACGCCGGCGCGATCTCTAGGCTCGGGGCAGTCTATCCTCACCAACTGAAGAGCACCCATTGCGGCACCACGAAATCCGAGTAGATCTCGCTCATATTGGTTTCCATGCGCCCGTCCCCGTCTTGGTCAAGCAAGTAATAGGGTCTACCCACGGCGGGGATAACCTTGACCATGTAAAGATTTCCGTTCAGGCGATATTCCTCGATGATCGCGTCTTTCTTTTGGATGATTCGAATCTCCGGCTCGAGGGATTCGCCGCTTTGAACCGGCTCGGGAGGGGGCGGGGCGGCTTCCGGCAGCGGTTCCAAATTCGCGGGCGGTTCCGCGGCGATCACTTGCGCCCCGTAAAAAATTCCCAAGGCCAATAGCCTCATTGTCTGCATACACTTAGCGTTCTAGGGCTTATTGCTTTACCGACTTTTCATGTTCATGCTGGGGGTGTATTCGATTGTAGCACATGCGGAGCGGGGCTTGCTTAAGCGATTAAGGGCGCCTGTAGCGGGCACATTTTGCTTGGGTTTAAAATCCTTGCGTGCGCCTCATAAGTGCATGAGCATTTCTTGCTCTTCCGTCGAGAGCGCAAACCCGCGATGTTCATAATGCCGGAAGATCGCATCGACCACCTCGCGCGGATGGTCTACTACCTCAAACAGGTCAATATCCGTAGCGTCAATGGTGGCTTCGCCGACCAAGGTACTCTTGAACCACTCGATCAAACCGCGCCAAAAGTCGCTTCCGACCAGGATGATCGGGATCTTCCGCGTCTTGCCGGTTTGGACCAGTGTCAAGATCTCGGCCAGCTCATCCAGGGTGCCGAACCCGCCCGGCAGCACGACATAGGCTGAAGCGTATTTGACGAACATCACCTTGCGGGAGAAGAAATGACGAAAATTCAGGGTGATATTCTGGTAGGCGTTACCGCGCTCTTCCCGTAGTTGCATGTTGAGCCCGATGCTCGGTGAGGGACCCGCGTAGGCGCCCTTGTTCGCGGCCTCCATGATCCCCGGTCCCCCTCCGGTGACCACCGAGAAACCCGCGTCCGATACGCTATACCCGATCTCTTCGGCCAGCTTGGAATAGCGATGCTCGGCACCGAAGCGGGCGGACCCAAAGATGCTGACCGAGGGCCGGATCGCGGCCAAGCGCTCGAACCCCTCGACGAACTCCGCCATGATCTGAAACACTTTCCATGATTCGCGCGCGAGCGCCGTATCGTTGATGGGCGCGAGCGCCGGGTGGTCGGCTTTGGCGTTCTTATTCATAATGGACTATCAGCAGACTTTTCACACAGACACCATGGCGGAAGAGCTCTTAGTTCTGGTTGACGGTTCCTCTTATCTGTACCGCGCGTTTCACGCCCTGCCTCCGCTGAGCACCTCGCGCGGAGAACCGACGGGGGCCATTCACGGGTTTATCGCCATGCTGCACCGGTTACGGAAAGACTATACACCGAACTACCTGGCCGTGGTATTCGATGCCAAGGGCAAGACCTTTCGCGATGAAATGTATCCCGCTTACAAGGCGCACCGGCCCCCTATGCCGGATGAGCTGCGGTTCCAGGTCGAGCCTCTGCACGCGGTCGTGCGCGCCATGGGCGTTCCGATGCTGGTGATCGAGGGCGTCGAGGCCGACGATGTCATCGGAACGCTGGCGATCCAAGCGGCCGAGGCCGGTCTTCGCACCCTCATCGCAACCGGTGATAAGGACTTCGCGCAAGTGGTTAGCGAGGCGGTGAGCCTGGTGAACACGATGGACAATAGTGTCATGGATGCGCAAGGCGTCGAGCGCAAATTCGGGGTCCCGCCCGCGCTCATCGTGGATTATTTAAGCTTGATCGGAGATAAGGTCGACAATGTCCCCGGGGTGTCGAAGGTCGGACCCAAAACCGCCGTGGCATGGCTAAAGCAGTACCGCGGTCTCGATAATCTGCTCGCCCATGCCGCGGACATCAAAGGGACATTGGGGGATAACTTGCGCGCGAGCATGCAGCAGCTTGCCCTTTCCAAAAAACTGGTCACGATCGCCTGCGCGGTCCCCCTTGATGCCACACCGAGGGACCTTAAGCCGCGGCCCCAAGACAACGAGACGCTGAAAGCGCTTTTCACCCAGCTTGAGTTCAAGACCTGGTTGAACGATCTCCTGGAAGAGGCACCTCGGCCCGAGCCGCCGGTCGAAGCCGCCGGCTATGAAACGATCTTGGACCGTGGACACCTCGATCGATGGATAGAGCGGCTCAGGCATGCGGAGCTTATCGCCTTTGATACCGAGACCACCAGTTTGGACTACATGCAGGCGCTGCTGGTGGGCGTCTCGTTTTCCCTACAAGCCGGGGAAGCGGCGTATGTACCGGTCGCTCATGATTATCCGGGCGCGCCTCTGCAATTATCGCGTGAGGAAGTGCTCGAGGCTCTCCGGCCGATCCTCGAGGACCCATCACGGCCGAAGCTCGGCCACAATCTCAAGTACGATATGAGCGTATTGGCGAACCACGGCGTGGAGTTGCGTGGGATCCGCTGTGACTCGATGCTGGAGTCCTATGTCCTCGATAGTACCGCCACCCGCCACGATCTGGATTCCCTGGCACTCAAGTATCTGGGTGTGCGCACGATTCTGTTTGAGGACGTGGCGGGTAAGGGATCTCACCAGCAGAGCTTCAATCAGGTGCCTGTCGATCGAGCCGCGACCTATGCCGCGGAAGATGCGGAGGTGTGTTTGCGATTGCACCAAACGTTCTGGCCGCGCCTCGCCGAAGAGTCCGGGTTGCGCCGGCTGTACGAAGAGATGGAAGTGCCGCTGGTGCCGGTCTTGTCGCGCATGGAACGCAACGGTGTTCAAATCGATGCGGATATGTTGCGCGAGCAGAGTCGGGCCTTGGGCGGGCGGCTGTTGGAGGTCGAAGCCGAGGCGCAAACACTCGCGGGCGAGCCCTTCAATCTCGATTCGCCGAAACAGATCCAGGAAATTTTGTACCACAAGCTCGGTTTACCCGTTAGGGCCAAGACACCCACGGGGCAGCCCTCCACCGCCGAGCCGGTGCTCCAGGACCTCGCGGCAGAGTATCCCTTACCGCGATTGATACTCGAATATCGTGGCCTCGCGAAACTGAAATCAACTTACACCGACAAGCTTCCCCGGCAGATCAATCCGAGCACCGGACGGGTGCATACGAGCTACCATCAGGCCGTGGCCGCGACCGGACGCCTGTCATCCTCGGACCCGAATCTCCAAAACATACCGGTGCGCACCGAGGAGGGGCGGCGCATCCGGCGGGCTTTCGTGGCGCCGCCCGGCCAGCGCTTGGTCGCGGCCGACTACTCACAAATCGAGCTGCGGATCATGGCCCATCTTTCGGGTGATCCGTTGCTGCGGCAAGCCTTTGCGACCGGACAGGATGTTCATCGCGCCACCGCCGCGGAGATCTTCGGGCTCAAGCCCGAAACGGTCGGCGCCGAGCAACGGCGCGCGGCCAAGGCCATCAATTTCGGCCTCATCTATGGTATGTCCGCTTTCGGGCTGGCCCGCCAGCTTGGGATCGATCGCGGCGCGGCCCAGGACTATATCGATCGCTATTTTTCACGCTATCCAGGGGTAAAAGCTTTCATGGAAGAGATCCGTGTACGCGCGCGACGGCAAGGCTACGTCGAGACGGTCTATCACCGCCGCCTGTATCTACCGGAGATCAATTCCAGAAATACCCAGCGCCGCCAGTACGCGGAACGCACGGCCATCAACGCCCCGATGCAAGGGACCGCCGCCGATATCATCAAGCGGGCGATGATCGAAGTCGATCGCTGGCTCCATGAGGAGAGAATCAACGCTAAGCTGATTATGCAGGTCCACGACGAGCTGGTGCTCGAAACCGCGGAAGATGCGGTCGAGCAGGTGCGCACGAGGCTCGCGAGCATCATGGCAGGGGCCGCGGAGCTCACGGCGCCCTTGGTGGTGGATATTGGCGTGGGCGCTAACTGGGACGAAGCGCATTGAGCCCGAGAGCTAGCGACGTAGTGCCAGCGAGTGCAGGACGGTCGCGGCGCAGTCGCATCCTGGTTAAGTGTCCCATCGTAGGGTTAAAACCACCGGCTGGCTGGCCTTGACCCGGTTCTGTGGAGAACTTCGTTCTCGAACTAATCCGTAAAGCGGGAAGCTCTCATGCCGAGAAGGATAGCGCAACGGCTGTAACCATGAAGTGTTGCCGCTTAACTAGCGTATCAATGATTCGATGGCTGGCCCGACTCGAACCAAATCCGTACTGTCTAGATCGTAGCATGGCACGCAGCGCACAATTCGTACCGCTGCATCAATGCCATCCCCGGAATGCGCCAAGGCGTTTAGTGCATTGGCATACAAACGCACGGCTGCCTCGGCGCTTCCGATTTCGCTTAAGAACGTCTTTGTGTCGGTGTCGCCCCGACGATGGATAAAAACCACGGCGGCGAGCGGAACAGGTCTAGATAATGCCGTCGCCGGAAGGAAGCCGGTAGGGATATGAATGGTGTTCAGGGTGCGAATCGCTCCCTTAGGTAGTTTGAACGGTTTCGGCGGTTCATCCTTAAGACATAGGGCATGCGGATACGGCGTAACCTGCAGTGTGATCAAGTCCAAAGGTGCAAGCTCATCGCTCAGATAACGGAACCCCGCATGCAGGAGCGCCAGCGTCAGCGTGGATTTTCCAGTTCCCGAGGGTGCCGCGAGGATCACCGCCTTGCCGTGCCGCTCGACCACCGCCGCATGCACAAAAAATAGGTCGGGTCTCTGATACTGCAGCTCTATGGTGAGATCCTTTTCGAACAAAAATAAAAACTCTGAATCATTCCGCGATATTAGAGTGCATGCCCCTGCCCTGGATATGCAAAAGGATCCCTCGGCGGCCTCTCGCTCGACCCGATAAGAGATAGCCGGAACGGAAGCGCAAGCCGTGGCCGCCATTCCCCCGTATCCGGCCACAAGTAGCCGATAGGCTTCTGGATCAAGACAGGATATCTGGACCGTGCGTCCACAGACTGACAGGACGAGATCCTTCCTGGCAGCGACGCCGAGTTTAGGTTGCTTAGTCACGTTAAGAAGCGAAAAGGGATCGGCTCAACACCTTATCAGCAAGCTCGGGTCCACCTAATCCCATGCCAACTCGCATTGTCGCCAACGGGCGACGGTTATTTGGGGAAGCGCTTAGGTGATC
>JBIMKC010000053.1:0-10803 GCA_043673925.1 Chromatiales bacterium
AGCATACGGCGGAAAACCCGATCGCCGGGCCGCAGCGCGTGCCGAAGCGCACCCGCGATATGCGCGAGGGCCACCACCAGCAGCAGCGCATTCGCCTCGTGTAACTCGGAGAAGAAATCGTTGAGCACGGGGTCTTTCCAGCCCCAATGGGGTAACGGCCAGCCGAAGAAGCTCGTCGTGTAACCGCTAAACGATGACGACAGATAGCCGCTGAGCGGCTGCAGAAATATCAACACATAGAGAAGCGCATGGGTCGCGCCGGCGAGGGATCGCTCCCACGGTGTCATGGAAGACGGCAGCGCCGGCGGGCGGTGGCCGACTCTCCATCCCAAACGCAGCACCGCCAGGAAGAATAGCGTTATTCCGAGTGATTTATGGAGCGCGAAATAGCTAGTTTTCTCCGGTCCCTTGGGCAGTTCTTCGATGATCCAACCGAGACCAAACTGGACGACGATTAGGACCGCGATGGCCCAATGCAGCAGGACAGCGGGTAGACTATATTTCTCAGACGGTAGTAATTCGGTCATAATTCCACTCCGCTAAACACGTCAGCAGCGGATAGGTGTTCTGTGCTTGGCCTCCAAGCCACCGCGCGAGGTCCTAAAGGGTATGGGCTTTTGCCGAAACACTTGCGCGGCGGGATTACAACACCAGGTATCGGTATGGGTCGTCGTGGTTGCGGAAAAAAACACCTTGGTTTAACGTCGTTATTCGATTCATACCATAGTAGAATGATTGTCAAATAATTTAAGGTGGGCGGCGGTCTGCTCGCGGGAACACCGCGAAACAAAGGGAAAATGATGACACAACGCCAAATTGGTTCCATCACGAAGACGATTTGTCTCGCGCTCATAATCGCCGGTGCTGCGATCCAGGGAGTCTGGGCAGTTAACGCAGGCCATCACGATTACGAACTAGAAATCATTAAGTCCGAGCGCATGTTGCTTTTGAAAAGAGGCACCAAGATCGAGAAGGTCTTCAGGATAGCCTCTGGGCGCGGCGGGTCGGGCGACAAGCACTACCGGGGAGATCACAGAACTCCGGTGGGTACTTATCGCGTCGTAAAAATTAAACGCAGCAGCCGATTCCACACCTTCTTGCAGTTGAACTATCCCAATGTCAAAGATGCATTCTATGGGCTTCGCGGCCGGATGATCTCGGAGTATGACTTCGATCGCATCGTCTCGGCACAGAAATACCACAAGATCCCGCCACAAAATACGGCGCTCGGCGGCGCGATCGGAATTCATGGTATCGGCGCCCCCACACCGCAAAAATGGGACATACACCAAAACGTCAACTGGACGGAAGGATGTATCGCGCTGACCAACGAGCAGATCGATTCCTTGCGACAGCACGTGGGGATCGGCACCAAAGTCGTGATCGCCGAGACGCTGGCATCGTCAAAATCCTCTCTTAGCCAAGTGCCGGCGCGGATAAGAATCGTCAAACGATGAGCTGAGAGGGGGAAGAGGCCTGGGGGGGGCCTTGGAGCCATGATCACCCTATTTCGATGAGATTGTCCCCTTCGAGTAAACCCCTACGCAGTAAAACCACCAAGCGCCGGGCCCTCATCGGGGCGGCCCGCGTTGCGCTTGGGATCGTGCTTGGCGGCACGCTGCTGAACGCAAGCGCCGACACCGGACCGGCGAATCGCATCGAACAGCTTCTGCATGCGTGTACTCAACCGCAAGGCGAGCGAGTGGATTGCGACTATCGCCTGCTCAGCCCGGAGGCGGTCATCGGATTCACGGCCGCGATCGAAAGCGTCTCTTTACCCGACCCGCGCACGACGGACTACCCCTACGATGGCAGCAGCTCCGCGATTCTATTTCTCATCGATGCCGGGACCTTTAATAACCTAGCCGTCATCGAAACAATTGTCGAGGATATACGCTTACTCATCGGCCTTTCCAAACCGCACCATCGGGTGGGTGTTGCGACTTTCCACGGCAATCCAACCTTAACACTCCCGATCGGGTCCGTTCCGAAGGATATAATCGCCGCGGTCCGCACGCTAACCAGCCCGCAAAGTTCGGAATCGACCCAGCATGATGCCTATAAAGCGTTGCGGATCCTGGGTCAGTACCCCGCGGTACGAAAAGCGCTCTTTTTCTTTACCGACGGAGGGGCGAGCAGCGAGTCCTATTATCAAAGCGAACTGGTCGCCGCGGCACGCGATGCCAACGTGTCGGTATACAGCGTCGCTTATGTCAGTTCCGAGCAACCTTCCCCGGCGCTGAACGCCCTAAAGCGTCTGAGCAAGGAGACGAACGGGGAGCTGATCCGCGCCGATCCTCGCGACTTCTCGCTACCCAATGCGTTTATGACGCAACCCTACGCGGCCATCGATAGCGGCGGGCAGATCAGCATCGATCTGAGCGCCGCGGTGACCGCGGGGCTTTCAGGACCGCGTTGGGTAACGCTGAAGTTTGCGCTCCAAGGCAAGAGCATCGAGGTACCGCTACCCGTGACGGTCCCTGAGCCCGCCCCTGCCGTGAACGCAGCCGGACAAGACCCAACGCCGTCCGCCGCGATGCCGGTGGCGCAGCTTGATGCCCCCTCCGCCGATAGTCCCTGGGTTTATCCACTAACGGGGATCGGGCTGGTCACCCTCATCGGCGGCTTCATGTACTTAAGGCAGGACCGGGCGCCGCGCGCCGACGAACCCGACACGATCAGCGTACCGCGCGCCTATCTGGTGCGCAAGAATGACGCCGGTACACGACTCGTGATCACCGCCTCGCCCTGGCGCATCGGGCGCGGGAAAAATAATGAGATGGTAGTTCCTGACACCTCAGTATCGCGCCATCACGCCGAAATCATACGCAACCCGGATGGCACCTTCGCCATCAAGGACCTGGATTCGCTCAACGGTTTGTTCGTCAGCGATAAGAAGGTGCGGCGGTCGATGCTCAGCGACGGTTGCGAGATCGATATTGGAGACGTACGTTTCACTTTCGCGATCGAGGGCGCTGACGTCAGCTCCTCCGACGCGCCGGTCTCGGAGCGCCAAACCATGAATCGAACGATGCATGCATAGCTATTCAATCGCCGCTCCCAACGCACATAGCCGCCGGGACGGCCCCACCATTTTCTTCGCTCTCCGTCCACCGAAAGCATAGCCCGATTTCACCGGGATCCGCGGCCAGGGCCTGATGGCGCCAGAACCCGGCGACCGCCGCGAGCCGCGGACCCAAGTAGACCAGTGGAATACGGTCACGGCGCCACGGCGGAATCCCCTGTTCCTGGAACAAGTGTTTGAGCAAGCGTGTATGGGAACTACCGCAGGGCCGCAGCCGCTCTCCGCCCCGTCGAAAACGCACCGTGACTGAATCGTTCACGCAGGCCGCGGCACGAATGCCGTCCGCGCCCCGCTCCACCGTTAGCGTACCGAGCGGCAGCGCGAGCGGCGCATCGCAGTTCCACCCGAACACTTGATTTGCGTCATGCGGGCGCAAGGGACGCATGGCGTAAAAATCGTCTCGATAGCGGCGCACCTCGCCCCCCGGCCAGCGAATGCAAGCCCTACTATCCCACCGGCACTCCAGAGCCTCCCCCGCCAACTGCTGCAATTGGACCGCCGTCATGGACGGCAGGCCGCATCGGACTAACCAAACGCGCAAGACATTTCGCCGCCGCGCCTCGGGCAGGCGCCGTAAGCGCGAGACAGAGACCGCGGCGGGCGCGCCGGATGCGACCCGCAACAGATCTTGTTCCGCGATCTCGTCGATGAGCGCCGCGGCCTCCGCTTGCCACAGGGCCGCGCGTGCGAGCGTCGCCCCCAAGCTTGGCCAGCGTGTCTTCAGTACCGGCAACACCGCATGGCGTAAGAAATTACGCGCATAGCGCGTATCGGTGTTGCTCGGGTCTTCGACCCAGCCCGGTAAGTGAGCCTCGGCATAGGCCGCGAGATCGGCGCGATCGAAGGCGAGCAAAGGCCGCGCGAGCCAGCCCGCCCCCCACCGCACCAGGGGGGGCATCCCCGCGAGGCCTCGAGGTCCCGATCCCCGCAGCAGTTGCATCAGCAGGGTTTCGGCTTGGTCGTCGCGGTGGTGCGCCGTCAGCATCATTTCGCCTTCGTGCATGAGTGCTTGCAGGGCCAGATAGCGCCTCTCGCGAGCCCACGCCTCCGGACTGTTGCCGACGGGATGCCGCGCATCGAGTTGAACCACGGATAACGGAATAGCGTGGTGCTCGCACACCTCGGTACAAGATTGTGCCCAACTGGAAGCGTCAGCGTGCAGCCCATGATTGACATGGGCGGCCTGAAGCGGCGCCTCGAGTGCATTGCGCAGCGCGGCTAAGGCATGCAGCAATACGCACGAGTCCTGTCCGCCGCTAAAGGCTATCCAGTACGCCGTGGCCTTCGGCAAGGCTGCCAGCACCGCGCGTAAGGCCTCGGGTGAAAAGCGGATCACACCAACGCAGGGAGTGAGTTACTGTTTCTCCTTCGTCTGGCCGATGCCCATCAAGCGCTGCCGGCGTACGCTAAGGAGATCGCCGTTATCGAGCTTTCGCAACGTGCTCAGGTTGTCGATGAGAACCTGTCTAAGTCGCTCGGCCATGTCGTCGAACGCTCGATGCGCCCCCCCGACCGGCTCGGGCACCACCTCGTCGATCAATTTCAGCTCCAGCAGGCGTGCGGAGGTCATTCCCATGGCCTCCGCCGCTTTTTCCGCCATCTCGCCGCTCTTCCATAGAATCGACGCACAACCCTCGGGCGAGATCACCGAATAGGTGCTGTATTCGAGCATCAACATCCGGTCCGCGACGCCGATGGCGAGCGCACCGCCGGAACCGCCTTCTCCGATCACGGTGGCAATAATGGGTGTCTTCAACCCGGCCAGAACGAATAAATTGCGTGCAATCGCTTCGCTCTGGCCACGCTCCTCCGCGTCGATACCGGGGTAGGCGCCGGGGGTATCGATAAACGTGAGCAACGGTAGCTTGAATTTCTCCGCCAGCCGCATCACCCGCAAGGCCTTGCGGTAGCCCTCCGGCCGGGGCATGCCGAAATTTCGCTGCAGGTTCTCCGCGGTGGTTCGCCCTTTTTGCTGCCCGATAACAGCCACGGGCTCGCCTTCGAAACGCGCGACTCCGCACACCATGGCGGCGTCGTCGCCGAAAGTGCGATCGCCATGCAACTCATGGAACTCAGTAAAGATCCGCTTCGCGTAATCCAGCGTGTAGGGACGTTGCGGGTGACGGGCGATGCGCGAGATCTGCCACGGTGTCAAGGACGAAAATATCGACTTGGTCAGGTCCTTCGAGCGCGCCTGGAGCCTGTGGATTTCCTCGCTGATATCGATGGCCGACTCATCACTCAAAAGGCGCAGCTCCTCGATCTTCGCCTCGAGCTCCGCGATCGGCTGTTCAAAGTCTAGGAAGTTAAGATTCATCGCCGCTGCCGGGGTGAGAATTTTTTAAGTTACCCGATATACAGCCTCCGAGCAATGACCGGATGAGGGCTGGATCCGCCTCGGGCTCGGGCACGCGGTTACGCGGGGTTCAAGGCGAAGCGGCGCTCGCTTCCAACCCGTAGTCGATATTGACCTGGCCGCTCTCAAAGAGCGCGCGAAGCTTTTCCAGCAAGGCGTCACTGAGATCCACACGCCAGGCGTCGCCCAAGCGCAGACGTCCGCTTGCCCCTCCACCCCGATACTCGATAAAGACCGGACAGCGGCCGTTTCGATGGGACTCAAGCAACCGTTGCAGATCCGTGATCGCCCCATTGGCGAACCGCGCCGCATCGATGCCTACGACCAAGCCCTTGGCATAGGCCGCCCGCGCCTGGGTTAGGTCCATCAACTTTTCGGCGACCAAGGTGTGGGCATCGGTCACCTCATCGATACCGCAAGTGCCTTCCGCGATAAGCACGCGATCCTTGATCAGCACTTCCGCATAGCGCTTCAGCGTTTCCGGATAGACCACCACCTCGATGCGCGCGCTATGATCGTCGAGCGTCGCGGTCAGCATGCGGCCGCGCCGCGTGTCGTTGCGCCGCAACGACACGATCAACCCGCCGACGCGCCGCGTGCCCGGTCTAAGATCGCGCAAGCGGCAGCTCACCAGCCCATTCAGCTCATCCTCGTAGCGATCGATGGGATGTCCGCTCAGGTATAAGCCCAGCGTCTCGCGTTCCCCCGCAAGCCGCTGGTCATCCGACCACCTCAGCGCTTTCTGATCACCCTGTCCCAGCGTCTCCGCCGCCTCGGCCGAGAACCCGAAGAGGTCATTCTGGCCCGAGGCGCGGTCCTTGACGCTTTGCCCCGCGGTCTGCATGGCCGGGTCGAGCGTTGCCAGCAGCCATCCGCGATCCGGCCCCAGGCCATCCATGGCACCGGCTTGAATCAGCGCTTCCAAGACGCGGCGATTGGCTTTGCGCGCGTCCACTCGCAAGCACAGGTCAAAGAGATCACGGAAGGGCCCACCGCTATCGCGCACCGCCATCATGGCCTCGATCGCCATGCGCCCCGCGCCCTTGACCGCCCCGAGCCCGTAGCGAATCGACGCATCGCTCGCGACCGTAAAACCATAGGCGGAGGTATTGATATGCGGGGCTAAGATGCCTAACCCGAGGCGCCGGCATTCATCGATGAGCGCGACCACCTTGTCGGTGTTGTCCATGTCCGCGGACAGCACGGCCGCCATGAAGGCCGCCGGGTAATGGGCTTTGAGCCAGGCGGTTTGGTAGGCGATCAAGGCATAGGCCGCCGAGTGCGATTTGTTGAAACCATAACCGGCGAACTTTTCCATCAAGTCGAAAATCGCGCCGGCCACCGCGGGCGCGACCTTGCGCTCCACGGCCCCGCCGATAAAGACGGCGCGCTGTTTGGCCATCTCCTCCGGCTTCTTCTTCCCCATGGCCCGGCGCAGCAGATCTGCGGCCCCGAGCGAGTACCCCGCGAGCACCTGGGCGATTTGCATGACTTGCTCCTGGTAGAGGATCACGCCATAGGTCGGCTTTAGGATCAGCTCGATCGCCGGGTGTGGATAGCGTACCGCCGCGCGTCCGTGCTTGCGATTGATGAAGTCGTCCACCATCCCTGACTGGAGGGGCCCCGGGCGGAACAAGGCCACGAGCGCCACCAAGTCGTCGAACATGTCCGGCCGCAAGCGTTTGACGAGGTCCTTCATGCCGCGGGATTCCAGTTGGAATACCGCCGCCGTCTCGCCGCGCTGTATCAATTCGAAGGTTTTCGCGTCGTCGAGCGGAATGCGGGTGATGTCAAGCATCGGATCGCCTTGAAGCGCTCGCACGGCATTGATGTCGCGCATCGCACTAGCGATGATCGTGAGCGTTCTGAGGCCCAGAAAGTCGAATTTCACCAGCCCCATCGCCTCGACATCGCCCATGTCGAACTGGGTAACCCGGGCCGTCGAACCCTGCTCGCAATACAGCGGCATGAAATCGGTCAAGGGCGCCGGGGCGATCACGACGCCGCCCGCGTGCTTGCCCGCATTGCGCACCAAGCCCTCGAGTTTCTTGGCCAGATCGATGAGCGTGTGCACCTCCTCCTCGGCCTCGTAACGCTCGCGAAAGGCGGGCTCCTCGGAGAGGGCCCGCTCCAGCGTCATGTTGAGGTCGAAGGGGATGAGCTTGGCGATCTGATCGACAAACCCGTAGGGATAGCCCAGCACGCGGCCGACATCGCGCACTACCGCCCGCGCGGCCATGCTGCCGTGGGTGATGATCTGGGAGACCCGATCCCGGCCGTAGCGCTCTGCGACGTAGTCGATGACCTCATCGCGCCGGTCCATGCAGAAATCGACGTCGAAATCGGGCATCGAGACCCGCTCGGGATTGAGAAAGCGCTCGAACAGAAGATCATATTGAATCGGATCGAGGTCGGTGATCCCCAAGGAGTAGGCCGTCAGCGAACCGGCCCCCGATCCGCGCCCGGGCCCGACCGGTATACCACACTCCTTGGCCCAACGGATGAAATCCGCCACGATGAGGAAATATCCCGCAAAACCCATCTTGATGATCACCCCGATCTCCAGCATGAGCCGCTCCGCGTACGCCTCGTGCTTGGGACCGCCGCTGGCCGCATCGGCGCCCGAGATCAACGCCAGCCGCTGGCGCAGACCGGTTTCGGCTTGGCTGCGCAAGTAGTCCTCGGCAACAGTGCCGGGCGGGACCGGAAAATCGGGTAGATGATAGCGATCGAGCGTCAGCTCGACACTGCACCGCTGGGCGATCATGCGGCTATTTTCGATGGCCTCGGGCACATCCGCCCACAGCGCCTCCATCTCCTCGGCGCTGCGCAGGTATTGCTGCGGGCTGTAGGGTTTCGGCCGGCGCGGATCAGCCAAGGCGCGGCCGGCGTGGATGCAAAACCGGGCCTCGTGGGCCTCATAATCCTCCGGGTGCAGAAAACACACGTCATTGGTCGCGACCACGGGCGCTTGGCAGGCCGCCGCGAGATCTAGCGCGCGTTCGATGTATTCCGCCTCGCCCGAGCGCCCGGTGCGTTGCAACTCCAGGTAGTAACGATCCGGGAAGTGGTCTAGCCAGCGCTTGAGCCGGCGTTTCGCCTCCGCCTTCGAGCCGCCGGCCAAGACCTGGCCGAGCTCGCCCCCGCCCGCGCCTGAGAGGAGGAGGAGACCCTCCGACCGCGCGAATAACCACTCTTCCTGGACGTGCGGCACCCCCTGCACCTGACCCTCCGTGTAACTGCGGGTGATGATCTCGGTCAGATTGCGGTAGCCGGCGGCGTCCTGGCAGAGCGCGACGATGCGGGTGCGCTTTGCGGCGTCGCCGGCGAGCCAGAGGTCCGCGCCGATGATCGGTTTAATCCCGCGTGCCTGCGCCGCACGGTAGAACTTCACCATCGAAAACAACGCGCTCTGATCGGTCACCGCGATCGCCGGCATCCCGAGCGCGGCCACTCGATCGACCAGATCATTGATGCGGATCAGGCCATCGACGATGGAATACTCGCTGTGGAGGTGCAGATGCACAAACACGTTTTTGGATCTCGCCGGACGCGGGTGTATCTAGTCTGACAGGGCGCCGCCAGGTTGCAAGCACGCGCGCACCGGCGCGAACGACCGCCGGTGAACCGCCGATATTCCCAACCTGATCAAGGCTTCAAGATGCCGCCGTGTCGGATAACCCTTGTGCACGGCCATACCGTATCCGGGATAAACCCGGTCCAGCGCTTCCATCTCGCGATCGCGTGCCACTTTCGCCAGAATGGAGGCCGCGCTGATTTGAGGCACGAGCCGGTCGCCCTCGACCACAGCGACCGCGGGATACGGCACATCTGGGCGCTGGCGCCCATCTACCCAGACTTGCGCCGGCGCCACCGGCAACGCGAGCACGGCTCGCCGCATCGCCAACAAGCTCGCCTCTAGAATGTTGAGGGCATCGATCTCGGCGACCTCGGCGCGCCCGAGCGCCCAGGCCACGGCGTGCGCCTCGATCCTCCCGGCCAAGACCGCACGCCGTTTAACGCTCAATGTTTTAGAATCCGCGAGTCCCGCGATCGGCCGCGCCTCATCCAAGATCACCGCCGCACAGAGGACGGGTCCGGCGATCGGTCCCCGGCCGGCCTCGTCGATACCTGCAATCACTGTCACCTCCCGCTGCATCATAGGGTCAAACGCATTGGAAGCGAATAACTGCCGCTTCATTCGGATATACCATAGCGCAAAAAACACGGAGTATGGATCCCACACATGCGACGGCAGCCGGACGGTAGCATAGAAGGTGAGGTAGGAAGAAAAAAAAATGGACGCCTTCGATAGAGTATTAGAGATGGAGGTGTTCAATGAATAAGTTACCTAAGCAGGTTTATACGAAAGAGTTTCGTGAGAACGCGGTAAAGCTGGTGGTGGAGGAGAGGTTAAAAGTACCGGAGGCGGCTCGACGGTTATCAATGTCATCGAAGACGCATAACAATAAGGAACAAGAGGTTCGGCCTAAATGCCCGTCCTACTTGTGCTTTCCAATAGTAGCGGCAATGCCTATACTCAAACTGCCATCGGCGGTTCATGTCGGTTCCCATTTCAATTAGTTGTCCAAAGGAGGCCGTTATGCCATCTAAATCGCGCCGTTCACCAAGTCGCATCCTCCCGTTCGTCCTGAGCTTGACCGTCACCCCGAGTACCCTGGCCGATGCCGGTGCAGAAACATCCGCGGGCACGGGGCAGACAGGCATGAAGATCTTCATCGATCCGAAAACCGGTGAGTTCACGGACAGTCCGCCTGCGGGCACGACGCTGTCGGTCCCGGACGCCGGCTCTGGGACGCACCAAGGGCTGGTTGAGGAGCCGGTACCGAGTGGTGGAGCCAAGGTTGACGTTCGCGGTCGTTTCCAGACGCCGCTGCGTGCGACCATTGGCCCCGACGGTAAGACGGTGATCAAGCACGAAGGCCCGGAGCACACTGAATAACGAACGAAGCCAATGGCGATGATAGGCGCCGCCACGGCCCTGCCCATCGCAAGCGGGTTATCATTCGACACATCATCCACAGATCACCGGAAATCAACCATGGATTCGATTACGTTATTGCCATCGCGCATCGCGGCTTGCATGTTCTGCGTATTCGCCGCACTGCCGGTGTCGGCAGCAACGGTAGTTATCGTAAACCTGGACGCGCCTGGCGAAGGATTCAACGATCCTAGCGCTCCTGACCCGGCTTCGACGGCCGGCGGCAACACCGGCGCGACCCTGGGGGCGCAACGCTTGATAGCCTTTCAACGCGCGGCCAACATCTGGGGCGGGCTCATCAGAAGCAGCGTTACGATTCGGGTCGAGGCGGCGATGGATCCCCTCCCTTGCGATAACCAA
>JBIMKC010000053.1:10903-12755 GCA_043673925.1 Chromatiales bacterium
GCCAACGACGTCATCGTGGCGTTAGGCGGCAACGATAACATCAGCGGCGCGGGCGGGAATGACGTCATCTGTGCCGGTGGCGGGAATGACAAGGTGCGAGGTGGCGAAGGAAGGGACAAGCTTTACGGAGAATCCGGGAAGGATACGCTCAATGGCGGCTCCGGCCGTGACACGTGCCGCGGCGGCTCCGGCGTCGATAGCGCTAGCGCCTGTGAAAACACGCGTAGCGTGCCGTAAAACAAACCCGCATCGAGCATTTCGTCTCTTGAGGGCTGGCGGGTTCCCCCAGCCAGCCCTTCATGTTTTCTCCCTTAATCGGCGATTTCATTGACGAACTCATGACAGGATGGATTACCCGCGCTTTTGGCGGCGTAACCCGCCCACTCGTCGCGCAGCGACTCCTTAATGCGTTCGACCATCGGCGCCAACTGTCCCTGGTCGTGGCCCTCGGTCACCACGTCCACGCCGACGACCACGTGGCTTGCGCTGTCGGTGGCATAGTGCGCATTGTAGGCCGGACGGCAGCTTAGAAGGTACGCCGCCGTGGCTGCGGGCCAAGGTCCGAAAGTATCTCCTGGATCTGCCCTAGCGCAGCCTCCAAGTCCTCGGCGATCTCCTGGGCGATCACGTCCGGGGGCGGAAGATTCTCGGACTCCGAGAGGCTCTCGTCCTTGAGCCAGAAGATGTCTAGGCTCGCCTTGTCGCGCTTGATGATCTCGTCATAGCTGTAGGCCCGCCAGCGGTCTGAGGGGTTCTCGCCTTCCTTCCCTCCTTTCGCAAAGGAGGGATCGAGGGTGGATTTCCGCTCAAACCGATTCGCCGCATTGAAGCACTGCACGAACTCGTCAAGGTCCGCACGCTTGAGCGGATTTTCCTTGAGCGTGAAGTGCATGTTGGTGCGCAGATCGTAGATCCAGAGCTTCTCCGTCCACGGCTTTTCGCGCGCCGGCTTCTTGTCGAAGAACAGCACGTTCGCCTTCACGCCCTGGGCGTAGAAGATGCCCGTGGGCAGGCGCAGCAGCGTGTGCACATCCGCCTGCTTGAGCAGCTCGCGGCGGATGGTCTCGCCCGCCCCGCCCTCGAACAGCACGTTGTCCGGCACCACTACGGCCGCGCGGCCGTGCTGTTTGAGCGTGCTGAAGATGTGCTGCACGAAGTTGAGCTGCTTGTTGCTCGTCGTCGCCCAGAAGTCGTCGCGGTGAATCGTCAGCGTCTCGCGCGAGGACTCGCCGGCCTCGTTAACGATGGTCACGCTGCTCTTCTTGCCGAAGGGCGGATTGGACAGCACCACGTCGAACTCGTCGCCCTTGGCCGCCAGCGCGTCCTTCACCTCCACCGGCACGGGCGCCGAGGCATCGCCGCCGATGCCGTGCAGCACCATGTTCATGCAGCAGAGCCGCGCCACGCTGTCCACCAGCTCCACGCCGCGCAGCGCTTCCGTGTGCAGATGCTTGATCTGTGCGGCGCTGGGCTTGGTGTGGCGGCGGATATGCGCGTAAGTAGCAAGCAAGAAACCGCCCGTGCCGCAGGTCGGGTCGCAGATCACCTCGCCGAGCCTGGGCCACACCACGTCCACAATCGCATGTATGAGCGGGCGCGGCGTGAAGTACTGACCCGCGCCACCCTTCACGTCCGCCGCGTTCTTCTCCAGCAGGCCCTCGTAGGCATCGCCCTTCACGTCCGTGTCGAGCGAGGACCACTCCTCCTTATCAATGAGGTCCGCGATCAGGCGGCGCAGCTTGGCCGGGTCCTGAATCTTGTTCTGCGCCTTGCGGAAGATGACGCCGATCAGCCCCGCCTGCTTGCCCAGCGCCTCCAGCGTGTGGCGGTAGTGAATCTCCAGCTCATCGCC
>JBIMKC010000054.1:0-8555 GCA_043673925.1 Chromatiales bacterium
CGGCTCGAAGTCGAGCTGGATGAGATCCTCGAACCGGCCATAGAAGCCGGTGAGTGAGAGGCGCGCCTGAGGACTCGGGGTCCAATCGACGCCAGCATCGCCGCTCCACCCTTGCTCGGGCCTAAGCGCGGGGTTCCCGAAGAACGGAATGAACAAGCGCTCGTGGAAGCTCGGCGCGCGATAGCCGCGCCCGCCCGACGCCCGTAACTTGAGTGCGGGGGCGAGCTGGAGGTGGGTCCCGAAATAGAGGGTCGCGTGCGTGCCGAGGAATCCGGCCCAGGCGCCCGCTTGCGCTCGGAGCTCGCCGAATCCCGTGACGATGCCGCGATCTCCCCGTAAACGCAAGCCAGGCAAGTCAAACGCATTCTCGCCCTCCTCCCAACGCCCCTCGATCCCTGGCTCGTCTACTGGCGTGGCATGGCCTGTCTTCCCTTCGATCCCGTCGCGGCGCGCCGCGACCTTGAATGCGCCTTCGATCAATTCGAAAAAAGAGACGATCCCACCGGTCTTTACCTCAGCTGGGCAGGGGTCGCACAGAGCTACCAAGGAGAATGGGCGAGCCTCCAACGGATGAGCCAGTGGATCGAGCGGCTGGAAACGTGTCTGGCGCGTCATCCAGCCTTCCCTTCGGTCGAGATTGAGGCGCTGGTCATCGGTAGCATGCAACCCCTGATGCTCCATCGGCCTGAGCACCCCTTGTGCCGGAGATTCGCCGAGCGCGCATGGGCGTTACTCACCCAACCCATTGATCCACCACAAGCGGTTCCACTTGCCAACACGGCCTTGTTTTATTGTGTGATTACAGGTGAGTGCGCCCGGGCTAAACAGATCGTCGACAGCCTTTCCCCCCGCATCATGGAAGCGCGCGTGAGCCCACTGGCGATGATCACCTGGAGGACCATGGAAGCCATCCAAGGCTGGCATACGGCGGACCATGAGCTGGCTTTTCGCGCGGTCGATGCGGCCCTGGCGCAGAGCCGCGAATCGGGGGTCCATGTACTCGACCTGGCTGTCTATGCCCAGGGGGTGTATGCGGCTCTCAGTGCGGGGGATATGGACCGAGCCGAGAGGTTCCTCGCACCGATGCGTCCGCTTTTGGACCCGCGGCGGCCGATGGATCTGGGCCATTACGAGCTGTTGCAGGTCGGTCTCGCCATCACCCGCGGTGAGGGTGCGCAGTTCCTTCCGGCGGCACGACGCAATCTGGAATCCTCCCAAGCGCTGGGGAATGCCATGGGTGGCGAAGTTGTTGGCCGATTGAGCCTCGTCGTGGTGCTAATGGAGCTCGGGGAACATGCCGAAGCGCGGCGCGAGATCGCGAAGATGCGCCGGTTCGCTGCAAAGATGCGCAGTCACTGGCTTGCGTATAATGCGCTCATTTTGGAGGCGAATTCCTATTTCCTCACGGGCGAGGAACACGAAGGGCTAACGCGTCTGCGGGAGGCACTGACACTCGGGCGCACACAGGGTTTCTCGAACTGCCATCCCTGGTGGCAGCCGAAAGTCATGGCGCGCCTGTGTGCGAAGGCGCTGCAGGCAGGCATCGAGGTGGGTTATGTCAAACACCTGATCAAGCACCGGGCTCTCGCCCCCGATTCGCTCGACAACAAACACTGGCCCTGGCCGATCAAGGTCTACGCATTGGGGCATTTTGAAATGCTCATCGACGACACGCCGATCCCGGCGACCGACCGTAAGCGACACAAGCCACTTGAGCTCTTGCGGGTCTTGATCGCGCTCGGCGGGCGTCCAATACCGGTAGGCGAAATCGCCGACGTGTTGTGGCGCGATGCGGAGGGCGATGCCGGCTATCGCGCGCTGATCACGAACCTCAATCGGCTGCGTGCCTTACTCCATCATAAGGACGCCATCGAGATCACGGGGAAGTGCTTGAGCATTAACCTAGCTCACGTATGGGTCGATGCATGGGCGTTCGAGCGCCTGCTCGTTCAGGCGGCGGCCCAAGCAAGAAAAGGGGGTGATAGCGCCCGCGCCTCGGCCCTGCGGGAGCAGGCATTGGAGCTATATCGTGGCCCGTTCCTGGATGCTGCGAGCGGAGCGTGGGCGATTCCCCGTCGCGATCGGCTGCGCGCGCGCTACGTGCAGCACCTCGATGCCGCAGCACGTGAGCTCGAAACGGCCAAGCGCGCTGGCCTGCTATCAACGGGGAACCGATGATCTTGCCGAGGTTTTCTATCAGGGCCTAATACGCTGCCTCCAAGAGCTTGGTCGCGCGGGTGATGCACGGGCCGTTTCGCGGTCTAGAATCGAGGACTTTCCGGGCCCCGCTTAACAGGCACAAGCTGGCCTGCACTACTCTCTGCCAATCACCCGAGCCCTCAGCTACGCCGCTTCTTAGTGCAGCTTAACCCTCGCTTCGGTGCGGCGGGTGATCAATCTGGTCAGCATGTCGAGCCCGGCCTTGACCGGTCCGTGCACCGCCGCGAGATGCATCCGATAGAGTGACCGGTACATCGTGCGTGCCATGAATCCTTCGACCTTGACCGAGCGTCCCGAGAGTCGGTCGAACAGGTTGCCGAAGGTGCCATACTCGGATAGATTTACCAGCGAGCCGAAGTCCTGATACCGGAATCTTACCGGGGGCTTGCCGAGCACTCGGTTCACGATGGACTTGTAGACCGCTGCGGCCATCTGGTGCGCCGACTGTGCGCGCGGCGGCACGGGCGCTCGCGTGCCGGGTGGAACGCAGCAAGAACAGTCTCCGATCGCGAAGACGTTGTCATCGCGGGTGACCTGCAGCGTCTCCCGCACGACGAGCCGATTGATGCTGTCGACCTCGAGCCCGTCGAGGTTATTGAGGAACTCCGGTGCCTTGATTCCCGCCGCCCACACCTTCATCTCGGCCGGAAGGAAGTCGTTTCCGTTCAGGACGACACCGTCGGCTCGGACCTCGGTGACCCGCTGGTTGAGCAGGATCTGTACGCCCAGCGACTCAAGCATCTGCTGGGTCGGCCGCGAGATGTGCTCTGGCAGTGGAGGGAGGATCTTCGGGCCCGCTTCGATCAGCGTCAGCTTGATCAGACGGTCGAAGTCGATGTGGTCGAGACCGTGTGCGGCGATGTCGCGCATGGTCTTGTGGAGCTCCGCAGCGAGCTCGACTCCGGTCGCCCCGGCACCCACGATGGCGCAATGGAGCTGCCCCGGTCGGAGCGGCTCGTATTGCGCGTTTGCCCGCAGGCAGGCGTTGATCATCTTGCGGTTGAAGCGGGCCGCCTCGTCGGCGGTGTCCAGTGCGATCGCATGCTCCTTCGCCCCGGGGACCTTGAAGTCGTTGCAGATGCTACCGACGGCTATGACCAGCGTGTCGTATGCGATCACCCGCTGCGGAATAACCTCCTGGCCTTCCTCGTCGTAGCTCGGCTCCACATAAATTCCGCGTTTTTCGCGGTCGATACCGTACATCGCGCCGATCCGATAGCGGTAGCCGTGCTTGACCGCATGGGGGATGAACTCGATAGCGTCGACCTCCGAGTCCAGGCTCCCCGAAGCGACCTCGTGCAGAAGCGGCTTCCAAACGTGGGTGCGAGAGCGGTCGACTAGCGTGACGGATGCGGCCTTGCGCTTCCCGAGGCGGCGGCCGAGCCACGTCGCCAGCTCCAAGCCCGCCGCACCGCCGCCGGCGATCACCACCCGGTGTTGCGTCAAGTCCTCGGTCGATAGGGTTTCGGGAATGTCGACGAATTCGAGAGCTCTCGGGTCGATTTGAACAGCGGGAGGGGCTTGCATGCGCCTTCGAGTACCTCGCCGTCTTTAATTCTTCGCGTCGTAGTCGGAAAACGTCTCACCCTGGACCGCCAGCCTCCCGAGGAGCGGCGCGAGCTTCCACTGATCACCCTGGTAGCCTTTTTGGAAACGCTTGATCGCGTCGACACCCTGGGGCAGGCCTACACTGCTCGCGTAGAACATCGGCCCCCCGCGCCAAGGCGGGAAACCGTAGCCGGTGAGGTACACCACATCGATATCGGAGGCCCGCAGCGCGATGCCTTCTTCGAGAATGAACGCCGCCTCGTTGACGAGCGCGTAGACACAGCGCTCAACGATCTCCTGGTCGGAAACAGCGCGCGGCGCGACGCCGATCTCCTTGCGGTACTCCGCGATCAGGGCCCCGACTTCCGGGTCGGGGATCGGCTTTCGGTTGCCGGCCTCGTAGCGGTACCAACCTCGTCCGGCTTTTTGACCGAACCAGCCCTGCTCGCAGATGCGGTCACCGAGACGCGAGTACACCATATCCGGCCGTTCTCGGTATTGGCGCTTACGGATCTCCCAGAAGATATCGCTGCCGGCCATGTCGTACATAGCGAAGGGGCCCATCTTGAGGCCCCAGCCCTCCAAGGCGTTATCGACCTGTGCCGGGGTAGCGCCGTCATCCAGAAGAAACATCGCTTGCTGCAAATACTTCTCCAGCATCCGGTTGCCGATGAAGCCGTCACACACGCCCGAGACGATGGGGACTTTCCCAATTGTCTTGCCGAGCTTCATGACGGACGCCAGCACATCCTGGGCGGTCTTCGCGCAGCGCACTACCTCCAGCAACCGCATCACGTTCGCAGGCGAGAAGAAGTGGGTGCCAATCACGTCCTGCGGGCGCGTTGTGACTTGAGCGATCGCGTCTACGTCCAAGGTCGAGGTGTTGGTGGCGAGGATCGCACCGGGCCGGGCGATGGCATCAAGTTTCCTGAAGAGGTCCTGTTTGACGTTTATACGTTCGAACACCGCCTCGATAACGATGTCGGCCTCCGCCGCGTCATCGAGCGCGATCGAGGGCTTGATCAAATCCATGCGCGTGTCCATTTGCTCCTGTGTGAGCCGCCCCTTCGACACGCTCGCCGCATAGTTCTTTTCGATGGCCTTGAGGCCGCGCTCGAGGGCCTCCTGACTCGTTTCGATCAGCGTCACCGGGATCCCGGCATTGACCAGGGCCATCGCGATGCCGCCACCCATGGTGCCGGCACCGACGACGGCCGCGCGTTTGATCTCGCGCACTGCGGTATCCCCAGATACGTCGGGGATCTTCGCGGCCTCGCGCTCGGCAAAGAACACGTGGCGCAACGCCTTCGACTCGGGAGTATTAACCAGGAATTCGAAACGCTCGCGCTCGATGTTGAGCCCTTCGTCGAAGGGCTTGGTGACCGCCGCTTCCACGCAGGCCACGATCTCCAGCGGCGCGGGATAGCCACGCGACTCTTTCGACACGCGCCCCCTCGCAGCGGCGAAGAAGCCCGCAGCGTCGCCGTCGAACTTTGCGCTCTGGTCGCGCAGCCGGCGCGGTCCCTTGCCTTCGGCCACCAGCCTCTTCGCGTAGGCTAGCGCGCCCTCGAATAGATCGCCGTCGATAAGCTCGTCGACGAGGCCGAGCTCCCTGGCTTTCGCGCTCCCGATGCCACTGCCGGAGACGATCATGTCGAGTGCCTCCACTGGCGGGATCGCACGCGGCAGGCGTTGCGTACCGCCCGAGCCCGGCAGGATGCCGAGCTTCACCTCGGGCAGTGCGAACTCAGCGTTGGGGGCCGCGACGCGGTAGTGGCAGCCGAGCGCGAGCTCCAGTCCACCGCCTAGGGCAAAGCCGCCGATGGCTCCTACCATGGGTTTGGGGAAACGATCCTGGGCCTCGTTGATCTCGGACAGCGTCGGCCTCGCCGAGGACTTCGGCGTGTTGAACTCGCGGATGTCGGCGCCACCCGAGAAGGTCTTCGCTGCACCGATTAGTACGAGCGCCTTGACCGTGGGGTCCCTGGCGGCCTTATCCAGCCCTTGCACGATGCCAGCGCGTAGCACACGGCTGAGGCTGTTGACAGGGGGATTGCTCAGCGCAATGACTGCGATACCGTCACGCACAGAGTATTGGGCAACTTCGTTCATTTGAGAAACTCCCGAGGGGTTAGTCTTTGGATGGACTGAGGCAAGTAACCACGCGAGCTGAGCTTTTGGTTCATCGTCGGTCCCTGATGCGATCTGACCGTTTAGACTAAACGAAAATTTTTACAGCCGCATGAAGGCTCCAGGTAGGGACAAGTGGCGCCGAGATTCAATGGGCGCTGGGCTCGTCCTGCTGGGCTTGCGGCTTCGCCCCGAACCGCTCGTCGATCTTGTCCTCGTCGAGGCCGCCGAACGCATAAGTAGCCTCGAGCCAGAGTACGTTGATAACGCCCGCCGCGAGGGCGAACCCCAATCCCAATATCCACGTGAAGTACCACATGTCTTTGTCACCATTCAGTACATCTGGTGCTTGTTCTCCATCACTGTCTTTACCGATACCTTGCCGCCCAGAACCCGGTACACCCACCGCGTGTAAGCGAGGACGAGCGGCAGGAAGACGACAACGACCCAGAACATGATCTGCAGCGTTGCATGGCTTGATACCGCGTCCCAAACCGTGAGGCTCGCATTCGGCTGGCTCGACGAGGGAAGGATAAATGGGAACATCGACAGCCCAGCCGTGGCGATCACCCCGCTGACCGCCGCGGCGCTCGTCCAGAAGGCAAGGCTAAAGAGGCCTCGCTGCGCCAACGCGCTGGCCACCAGCGGTCCCATGAGCCCGAAGGCGGGCGCGAGCCACAACCATTCAAACCTGGAGTAGTTGTCTAGCCACGCCCCGGGCGCCCGATCCACGGTCTTGGCGAGCGGCGCGATCGCGCCACCAGGGTCCGGCATTGAGATAATGCGATAGCCCTCGATTCCTACCGCAACCCACAGCCCGCCGAGCGTGAAGGCCACAACCAGCACCCAGGCAGCGACCTGCGCCGCCCTTTCGGCGCGCAGGACAAGCGGTCCTTCGGTGCGGGTCTGAAGATAAAAACCGCCGTGCATCACGACCATCGCCAGGCTCGCGACGCCGCATAACAACGCGAACGGGCTGAACAGCGCTCCGAAGGAGCCGGTGTACGTAACGCGCAGGTCCTCGTCGAAGTGGAAAGGGGCGCCTTGCAGCAGGTTTCCGAAGGTGACGCCGAAGATAAACGCCGGCACGGCCCCGCCGACGGCCAGGCCCCAGTCCCACGCGTTGCGCCAGCGCGGGTCCTCGACCTTGCTGCGATAGTCGAAGCCGACGGGGCGCAGGAACAGGGCGAACAGCGTGAGCACCATCACGGTGTAGAAACCCGAAAACGCGGTCGCGTACACGAGCGGCCACGCAGCAAAGCTCGCACCAGCGGCGGTGATCAGCCAGGTCTGGTTGCCTTCCCAGGTGGGACCGACCGCGTTGATCACCACCCGCCGCTCCTCATCGGTGCGACCGAGAAACGGCAGCAGAGCGCCGACTCCCATGTCGAAACCGCCGGTCACGGCGAACCCGATGATTAGAATTCCCATGAACACCCACCAGATGAGCTTAAGCGTCTCGTAATCGAAGATCATCGCTCCCCTCCCGTGCTCCCGAGCGCGGCCTGGCCTCCGAAAGACCCGCGCTCCCAGTGATAACTCCCGGTATGCAGGCTACTCGGCCCCAGCCGGCAGTACTTGAACATGAGATAAAGTTCGACCACAAGCAGCGCACTGTAGAAGAGCACGAAGCCGATCAAGCTGAACCATACATCGGCTGGCTCGATGTTAGACGCGGAGAGGAAGGTCGGAAGCACCCCCGCTATCGTCCAAGGCTGGCGGCCGTATTCGGCGACGAACCAGCCGCACTCGGCGGCGATCCACGGTAAAGGGATCGTATAGAGCGCGAGCCGGAAGAGCCAGCGCTGCGGCCCGAGCTTGCGCAATGCGACGAAATAGAACGCCGCGGCAAATACGAGCAAGAACCACATTCCGAGCCCCACCATCACGCGGAACGCCCAATAGACCGGCGCCACCTTGGGGATCGTATCGGCAGCCGCGGAACGGATCTGCTCCGGCGTCGCATCGACCACGCGCGGCGTATAGCGCTTCAACAGCAGCCCGTAGCCGAGATCGCGTTTGCTCTCCTCGAACGCGGCGCGCACCTCAGGACTCGTGTCGCCGCGCCGCAGCTTCTGCAGCGCCTCATAGGCGATCATCCCCTTGCGCACTTGCTTTTCAGCTTCTTTTTTCAGGTCCTTGATGCCGGTTACAACCTCGTCGACCGATCGGGTTAAAATCAGCCCGCCTACCCAAGGGACGCGGATCGCGTAGTCGGTGGTCTCGGTCTTGTCGTTTGGGATCCCAAACACGGTGAACGGTGCGGGGGGCGGGTGGGTCTCCCACTCCGCTTCGATGACGGCGAGCTTCACGCGCTGCACCTGGCCGGTCGTGTATCCGGACTCGTCACCGAGTACGATCACAGATAGCGCCGAAGCGAGCCCAAAACCGGCCGCGATCGCGAAGGAGCGCACGGCGAACTTGAGGTCGCGGCGCTTGAGCATGTACCACGACGACACGCCAAGCACGAACATCGCCGCGGTGACGTAGCCGGCCGCGACCGTATGCACAAACTTCACCTGCGCCACCGGGTTGAAAATCACGTCACGGATGCTCGAAAGCTCCATGCGCATGGTCTGGTAATTGAACTCGGCACCGACAGGATTGTTCATCCAGCCGTTCGCAATCAGGATCCACAGCGCCGAGAGGTTGGAGCC
>JBIMKC010000054.1:8655-12539 GCA_043673925.1 Chromatiales bacterium
GGTGGCGGGGTGCGTCAGGCGTACCGTAGCCGTTCATTCGCACCACCAGCTATCCCTGCAACAACCCTTCGGCCAGCAAGATGATGTCTGTCGACATCTGATCCACGACGCTTTGATAGAGGTCGCGCACGGAGATTATGCCGACGAGGCGGTTCTCGGCGATGACCGGCAAGTGTCGAAAATGCCCTGCATTCATCTTATCCAGCGCATCCCGCACCGTATCCGTTGGGCTGAGGGTCTCAGGTTCGCGTGTCATCACCTCGAGTAATGTTGTGTTTGCGGGATCGAAACCCGCCGCGACCACCTTAAATACGACATCGCGTTCGGTGAATATCCCCACGAGCCGCCCTCGCTCCACGATGGGAATGGCTCCGATGCGACGCTCGGCCATCACCTGCACGGCCTCGCGTACCGTGGCCCGCTTGGGCAAGCTGATGATCTGTTGAACCTTGATTACGTCGGGAATGATGGTCCGTTCGATCGGCAACATGGTTTAAAAGAACAGCTTCTGCAGATCCATGGAAGGCTCGTTACCTAGGCTGCCGTAATGCCGGTCCAGCCACTGGGCGGCGGTCGAGCGGCCCAGCTCGAAGAGCATGGTGAGGAAATCCCAGTCGGCATTGAGCTTGCTCGAGACACCGAAGCGGGCGATCTCCCGTTCCGCCTCGATCATGTGGAAGAGGATGCGCCGATAGCGAGTCTTATTGGTCAACCGGTGTTGTTCGAGCAGCTGGGTGACAAAGGCGATGGTACGCATCTCGCGCATCATGGTGGCGTTGAAGCTGATGTCCTTCATGCGATCGATGATGGCGCGGGCCGTGGTGGGGGTCTCCTCAATGCGGATGGGATTGATCTCGATCAGTATGATGTCGCTCGCTTGGCAGGCGTTTAGCAACGGAAACATGGCCGGGTTGCCCATGAAGCCCCCATCCCAATAACATTCGCCCTCGATCTCCACGGCGCGAAATAGCGTTGGCAGGCAGGCGGAGGCCAATAGGGCATCGACTGAGATCTCGTGCGGTTGAAAAACACGGATCTTGCCGGTGCGAACGTTGGTGGCGCAGACAAAGAGCTTGATGTCGGCCGCCGCCCGCGGACGGTCGAAATCGACCAGCTCGCTCAATATTTCGCCTAACGGGTTAACGCCGGTCGGGTTCAGTTGATAAGGCGAAAGCACACGGGTGACCGCGTCAAAGGCCCAGTAGAGCGGTGAGCGCTCGAGATCATGGTGGCCGAGCAGTCGATCGAGTGGTGTCGGCTGGAAAATGCCATAGCTCGCGCATTCGGCGATCCGACGCCAGAACGTTCGTAACATCTGGCGCGCTCCTGCTCGCCCGCCGATGGCCATGCCATAGACGAGCATGGTACCATTCATGGCACCCGCGCTGGTGCCGCTGATGCCGTCTATCACCAGGCGCTCATCCTCCAACAAGCGATCGAGCACGCCCCAGGTGAAAGCGCCGTGGGCGCCACCACCCTGAAGCGCCAAGCTCACCCTCTTTTTCTGTGCCGCACCCTGCTCTGACCGATCCGGCAGCGGGTGTTTGGGCGTGGGAGCATCGAGCACTGGGGGACTTAGCCAGAGGAGATATTCACCAAGGCGCTTGGCCTTCCTGCTCACCCGGTGGAACCGAAGTTCGATCTGGAGAAGTCAATGAGTCTCCCAACGGACCGCGACCAACTCGCGCGCTTGAACCTTTACGGTATCGTTCTTGTGTGACCTCAAATTTTAACGGGCTTGTATTACTTTTTTGTGACAGCATATCGGAGCGGTGAGCAATCAGGGGGGCATTGACCTCAGAAATGTGGGAACCGGCCGCATTCTGTAAAATAACCTACTTGACACGCGTTGGATTTTTTGTCCAGCTCGACGAAAACACAAACGTAGTGATCCATAGCGTAGGATAATCGTTGTTACCTGCTTTGATACAGGCACTATCCTCCTGCACCGTGTGGTAGATCGCCTTGAACTTGCTGGTACAAAGGCTCAGGCTTGTACTTTATGGTAAACAACGGGACGGCGGGGGTCAGCACGGTAGCTAGGTTGAGGAACGATTCCCAGCATTTGTCGTGGATATTCTAGGATTCGGTCCGCTCATCCCAGCTTACTGGTCCGATGACCAGATGATACCATCCAATCAGCAGACCTCATTCACACTCTCCCCTTACTTCTTCGTATCGGGTCTGTGAGACCGGGGCGGAAAGGGCAACCCCGGTGGTTGCCCGGTCGCCTCTTCTGGCCTGAGTTAGAGATGCATGCAGTTAGCGTAGTAGGTCACCGTGGCGGGCCAGTCAGAGAAGATGCCCAGAATGCCCACGTCCTTCGCGAGCACATCCAGGGTGACCAGGATGTCGCCGTCGTTGCTGATCGCATCGAGCGTCGACTGGTAGTAGAAAGTACCGCCGCCGATCAACACGTCCTCGACGATGCGCCCTGAGCGCTCCGTGGTCCAGGTAATGATGTCGAGGCCGGCGGCCTTGGCCGCCTTGGCGTACTTAGAAGGCACGATTTTGCCGTTTTCGACCGTTAGGAGCACCCACATGGGCGGCGCGATGATCTTCACATGATCGGCGACGATCTCCTCCATACTAGGCGCCCACGTCGAGGGAACGTTAGGATCGAAACCGGGAAGCGTCTCGTAGCGGTCGTCGAGGTAGACCGCCTGTTTGCCGAATTGTGGCTCGTGCTCAATCCAGTAGCGCACGTCATCGCGATTGAAGGACTGGGCGAACACATTGCGCGGATTGACATGGGCCGTTTTGTATTCGTCGATCAGCTTCTGGCGGTAATCATCCTGTGAGAAACCGTTGAATGGCATAGGCACGCTGGGGGCTTTGAGCTCTGGCGTCATCTTCGTATCCAACTCCTTGAACAGCTCGATGCTCTCAGCATGAGTGAGGAGCGTGCCACAGGTGGCGTAGAGATCTGTGCGAAAGCTGGGGGTGCCGCGCAGGAACTCCGCGGCGGTAGTCGCGCGGGGATTGCTCGCATCCATCTTGCCGCAGAGCGTCTTGAACTCGTCCAGCTTGATGTCGCTGGTGCAGCACTGGGCCGATGCCGCTTTAGTAAGCGCGCCGGTATCCGGATCGAATTCGGCGGGGCTGAAGGGCACGGAACACTGTGCGGCCAACGGCGTGACCAGGATGTCGGTGGTAGTGTGAAGATCGCACTGCGAGTGGCGGCATACGAGCGCCAGATCCTCGGTGAAGGTCACGTCACACTCAAGAATTCCGGCACCCATACGAGCGGCCGCCTGGTAGGACTCCTTCGTGTGCTCGGGGAACTGCAAAGCAGCGCCGCGGTGGCCGATCGAGAAATCGGTCTTGTAAAACGGGCCATCGGAGCATTGCTGAAGCGCCGTCTTAAGCTTACCCTTTTTTATTTTTTCCACCAAATAGAACGGACGAGGGCCGAGCTGCACGCGATTCTTTCCATTCGTCCGGTGCTTGTTTACGAAGCGCTCCTGGCCTCGGTCATCGTTAGCTCCATCGGCGTGTGCAACCGTCGCGCGCATCGGAGTTGCTATAAACACAGCAGCGATCATGGATACAGTTGTTCTCAATAGCATCGGATTCTCCTTCGCTTGTTAAGAGATCCGCGGGCGATCGCGTCCTTGTGATCTGCCCGCGGTGAGAGGAATATTAGTAGTGGATTGTGACGACCGGGTGACCGCGTGGTCACAGGATTACTACTGTGTGACATTCCTCTAGAGCACGCTTCCCAAGCGAGCAGATTCTCGATAAGGAAAGCCCGCGCACGAGGCCGCTGGCTTCCTCACGCTCACGGCAGCCGCATCAGCGGCTGTCCCATGCGAATGACGCTTCCCTCCCTCGGGGGCGCATTTCGAGGTGAGCGATACCGGGATCGGGATCCCGGCCCAACA
>JBIMKC010000055.1:0-12511 GCA_043673925.1 Chromatiales bacterium
TCCTGTGCTCCGGCGGAACGCGACTTCCCTTCGCTCGTGACGATTTTTTCACAAGCTCTCAAAGGTCATTCGGGCGCTTCGCGTCCCGCCGGCGCGAATCCGCGCCGCAGCGTGTTTTCGGTCACGGTTCGCGGGACCATGAACTGGAGCAAATAATCCGGACCGCCGGCTTTGCTGCCCACCCCGCTCATCTTGAATCCGCCGAAGGGTTGGCGCTCCACCCACGCGCCCGTGATCTTGCGGTTGATATACAGGTTGCCGACTTGCAGCTCGCGGGTTGCTTGCAGGATACGAGATGGACTGCGCGAATAGATGCCTCCGGTCAACGCGTAGGGCGTCTGATTCGCCACGCTAATCGCCGCGGCGAGATCGACGACTCTCATCACCGCGAGGACCGGCCCGAAGATCTCCGTCTGCGCGAGGTAGGAATCAGGCGCTACGTCGGTGAAAATCGCGGGCCCCACGAAGTAGCCGCCGCCTGAATCTGGACAGGGCATCGCCAAGGCGAGCTCTGCCCCGCCCGCCCGGCCCCGTTCGATCGCATCGATCACTCGCGCCTTGGCACCGGCATCGATGAGGGGGCCCATGAACACCGCGGGCGTCTCGGGCATCCCGATGCGCACACTGCGCGTCGCCGCCAGCAGCCGTTCGAGAAAGCGATCATAAGCCTGCTGGAGGACGATGACCCTGGAACAGGCGCTGCATTTCTGTCCTTGATACCCGAAGGCCGACTGCACCACCGCGGTCACGGCTTCATCGAGATCGGCGTCGCTGTCGATAATGATCGCGTTCTTGCCTCCCATTTCCGCGATGACCTGCTTGACATGAGACTGTCCCGGCCCGACATCCGCTGCCAGCCGGAGGATGCGGCGGCCGACCTCCTCCGAGCCCGTAAACGCAATGAAGGCGACCTGAGGGTGCCGCACCAGATATTCGCCGAGCGTGCCGCCCGCGCCCGGCAAGTATTGCACCACTGCTGGTGGTACGCCGGCTTCTTGCAACAGCCGCACAAAACGCGCGGCGATCACCGGTGTCTGCGAGGAAGGCTTCAACACCACCGTGTTTCCGGCCGCGATCGCGGCCGACAACATGCCTGTAAGGATAGCCAGAGGAAAGTTCCAGGGGGAAATGATCGCGCCGACCCCGCGCGGAGCATACCGATAGACATTTTCTTCACCGGGGACGTCGTTACGCCGTGGCTGCTCCCAGCGCAGTGCCTCGCGAGCGTAATACTCGAGGTAATCGATCGCCTCGGCGACGTTGGCGTCGGCCTCGAGCCAGGTCTTGCCGGCCTCGAAAATCTCGAGCGCCGCGAACTCATCGCGCTGCCGGCGCAGCGCCTGCGCCGCACATAGCAACAGATCCGCGCGCTCGCCCGCAGCTCGCCGCGACCAGTCCGCGAAGGCCCGCAAGGCCCCGGAAACAGCGCGATCCACGTGCTCCGTCCCGGCCCGGGCCACGCGCCCGACGACCTCCTCGGGGCGCGCGGGATTCACCGACAGCAGTTGCTCTTTCGTCTCCACCGCTTCGCCATCGATGAGGAGCGGATAGTCGTCGCCGAGCGCGGTGCGCGCCGCTAATAAGGCGCCGTGAAACGCGCGCCGCTCGGAGGGATCGGTAAAACGATGCAGCGGCTCGTTGCGGAAACGCGGGAGCGTCCGCGCGCCCGCCGGCTCCGCGCCTCCCTCTCCAACACGGGCCACGGCGGTCACCCGCGGCGCGGTTTCCGCTGCTGGATCATTGCCATGCGGAGAGGCGAGCAGTTGCGCCGGCGACAGCGTGCGCGCTTGGTTCATGCGCTGAAACGATTGACTGGAGGAATTCTCGAGCAGCCGGCGCACGAGATACGCCATGCCCGGCAGCAATTCGCCGAAGGGGACATACATCCGCAGCCTATAGCCCATCTCCGCGAGCACATCCTCGAGCCCGCTCGCCATGCCGTGGAGCATTTGGAACTCGAATTCATCTCGTTGGATCCCACGCTCTTCGGCGAGGACCATCGCGAAAGCTACGCTGCGCAGGTTATGGGTCGCAACCGCCGCCTCAATCCTGGGATGGTGTTCGAACAAGAGCCGCACACAACGCTCGTAACAAGCGTCGGTCTGCCATTTCTTGGTCCAGACCGGCACCGGCCATCCGTGCTGCTCGGCGATGACCGTTTCATAATCCCAGTATGCGCCCCGGACCAAACGCACGGTGATCGGCGTGCCGCGCCGGCCCACCCAGGCGCTGAGATCATTGATATCGGCCTCGGTCTCGCGAAGGTAGGCTTGTAATGCGATCCCGGCATCCGGCCAGTCTCGGAGCTCCGGTTCCATCAGCAGTTGCTTGAAACAGGAGAGCACGGTTTCCTTGAGGTGAAACTGCTCCATGTCCACGCACACGAAGCTATTGGTGCGCCTTGCCGCGAGGAGAATCGGCTTCAAGCGCGCCGCGATCCGCGCCGCGCCGGCTTCGGGCGCCACCGCGGAGAGCTGAGGATCGAGTGACGATAATTTGATCGAGACATTCAGCCGGGGCAGCCGCCGTCCCTGGCCCTGATCGAGCACCGTGTGCGGTGGCCACGCCGCGACTTTTTGCGGAATGCGCGCGAAGAAATCCAAATACCGGCGTTGATGCTCCTCGGCCTCGGCGTCGCTGACCACCGCTTCGCCCACGAGATCAATACTGGAACCGATGCCTCGCTTGCGCAGCGCTTCCGCTGTGCTTACGGCTTCCTCCACGCTAGCGCCCCCGAGAAAGCGCCGCGCGAGTCCGGTCATGCCCTTGCGCACGGCGCCGCCGATGATCGCATTGGCGAAATCCCCGCGCACGTGGCGCACGCCGAAGCGCAGCAACCCGGTCAGCGGAAAATCGCCGTGCCCGAAGTATTCGTGCAGGTGTTCGGTCAGCTCGCGGTCATCGTCCAAGGCCGGCAGCACGTCGACGAAGCGCAGGGCTTGCACGCGGAACCCCTCGCTGGTCATGACTTGGTTTAGGAACCGGTCCAACCACAGATCGACGGAGCGCGCCGCCTGTCGCCGCTGCTCGAAGGCCGCGATCAAGCGTCTGCCCATTTCCTGGACTCGGTGCTCGAGATCGTCGTCTAGACTCGCTGGAATCGCCATGGGCGTCTCTTCCCGTCCTCGCTCGCCCATCCTCTAGCACGGGCGGGTAAAAAGCAAGGCGCCTCTCGCGGCGCGAGTCACGCGGAATAGGACGCGCCACTGGCAGGGACATGGCGTAGCCACTACACTGTCCGCGAGAAGCCGATGAACCTTCCCTTTCCGGTTCGATTGTTTCTTGCCGCGCTGGCGAGCGTGGCGCTCGCCTCCGCCTTGTGGATCCTTTTGTACGCGACGGACCTGGCCTTCGAGGTCTGGGAAGGGCTGCGGTCGTTACCGGTCTTGGTTCAGCTTTCCTACGCGGCAGTGATCCTCGCGCTCACGGGGGGATTCACCTGGCTGGTGTGGCGCTTGCTGCGGCCGCGTAAACCCTCCCCGGCCAGCCGGGTACCCCCACCTCTTAGCGACGGCGCGCTGGAAGCGCGGATCGCCGAGGCCGAGCGGCGCGGCGCCAACACCAGCGAGGCGCGCGCCGAGTTGGCCGTGCTCTCCGAGCGGCGCGCCGGAGAGCAGGTCTTTATCGCCTTGTTCGGCGAGGGGAGCAGCGGCAAATCCTCGCTCATCCGAGCCTTGCTTCCCGGCTGTGAGGCCGTGATCGATGCGCGCCGAGGGACGACCCAAACGCTGACACGCTATGCATGGAGCCGCCCTGACGGGACACCGATCTTGCTCACCGATCTGCCGGGCCTGAACGTGACCGAGGGCGGCGACGAAAGCGCGTGGCGTGAGGAAGCCCTGCGGGCCCACGTCGTCATCTACCTCACCGACGGTGATCTCACGCGCGATCAGTATCTGGAGCTACAACACCTCGCCCGTTTTCAGAAACCCGTTATCCTGGCCTTGAACAAAGTCGATCACTACGCCCGGGATCAGCGTGAAGCCTTGCGCATGAGGTTGGCCACGCGCGTGGCGCCTCTGGGCGATATCGACATCGTCGCTATCTCGGCAGGGGGTATGCGTCCAGTCGTCAAGGTACGCGCCGATGGCCGCGAAGAGCTTGCTTCCGCCGCGGTTCCCATCGAGATCGACGCTCTCGTTCAGTCTCTCGACCGCATTCTTCGGCGCGGCGCCAGCGCGATCAACGCATCGCGTGACTCGGCCGTGTGGCGCTTGACGGCGAATAAGCTCGATCGGGCGGTCGTGGTACGCCGCGAGGCCCACGCACAAGAGATCATCGACGACTACACGCGCAAGGCCGTGCTCGGAGCGGTGGTCGCGATCAGCCCCGGCACGGATTTGCTGGTTCAAGGTTATCTCGGTACGGGATTGGTGCGCGCACTGTGCCAGGCCTATGACGTGAGTCCCCGCGAGTTGGATGTGTCGCGCTTCCTCAAGCTCGCTTCTGACCAAGTGCGCAAGACCTTGCCCCTGGTCCTGACCATCGCCGGAAACGTTTGCAAGGCCTTTCCCGGTGTGGGGACCTTGGCCGGGGGCCTTTTGCATGCGGTCGGTTACGGGATTATCTTTGAGAGCCTGGGCCGCGCCATCGCCGCTACCCTGACCGAACATGGGGCGCTCATCGTATCACCCACTCTGCGGGCTTTTGAGGACAAAATAACCGATGATCTGGAAGCGCGTGCTCGCCGCCTTCTTGCCCTGGCGCAAGAACGCAAGTCCTGAAGCGGCCGCCGCCGGGCCTGAACGCCACGTCGATCTCGCCCGCGAGAGCTTGCAGTCCTTGCTTGCGGACCGCAACCTGCCGGCGCCGGTCCGGCGCGGACTCGCCGCCGAGCTTGCCGGGGTGCAGGCGATGCTCGACAAGCTCGAACACGGACACATCCACATCGCGGTGTTCGGGCGGGTCGGCGTGGGGAAGTCCGCGCTGCTCAACGCCCTGCTGCATGAGACGCGGTTCAGCACCAGCCCGCTGCATGGGGAAACACGAGAACCGCAATCCGCCGTCTGGCAAGAATGGGACGACGGGGGATTGTTTCTCATCGACACGCCCGGCATCAACGACATCGACGGCGAGGAACGCGAACGTCAAGCGCGCGCCGTGGCGGCACGCGCCGATCTCATCCTGTTCGTAGTCGACGGCGATTTGTCGGGAACGGAAATGCAAGCCTTGCGGGTCCTCATCGCGGCGCATCGGCCGGTGCTCTTGGTCTTCAATAAGATCGATCGCTACACGGATTCTGATCGGGCGCTGCTGGTGGATCAGCTCAAGCTCCGCGGCGCGGGTCTCATCCCGCCCGACCATATCGTATGCACCGCGGCGGAACCGGCCGAACGCATCTACCTCGAGGCCGATGCCCATGGCCGTGAAATCGAAACACGCCGTCCCGCGGCCCCCGATGTGGAAAGCTTACGCAGCGCGCTCTGGTCGATTTTAGAAGCCGAGGGAAAGACCCTGATGGCGCTCAATGCGACGCTCTTCGCCGGATCGGTGTCCGATGCCATCGGCCAGCGGATCGTGGCAATCAAGAAAGAGTTAGCCGACCGGCTCATTAGAAAATATTGTGTCGCCAAAGGCGTGATCGTGGGGCTCAACCCAGTGCCGATTTCGGACCTGGTAGCGGCCGGGCTCGCCGATGTCGGCTTGGTGTTCCATCTTGCGCGTATCTATGGACTCCCCGTCACCACCGCCGAGGCGGGCGGGTTGCTGCGGACCATCGCCGCGCAAATGGCGCTCGTGATGGGCACCGTCTGGGCCGTGCACTTCGTCGCTTCGGTCATGAAGGGCGGCACGGCGGGCCTGTCGACACTCGTGACCGGGACGGCCCAAGGCGCGGTGGCTTATTACTCGGCGTATGTCGTCGGGCGTGCCGCGCAGAGCTATTTCGCGCTCGGCCGTTCGTGGGGACCGAACGGCCCCAAACGCGTGGTGCAGGAAATTCTCGAAAGCCTTGATCGCGAGTCGCTCCTCGGCGAGGCGCGCGAACAGATCGCTCAGCGTCTGCGGTATTCTGGAACGGATTAACCGAGTAGTGCGGTGCATTAGCGGGATCGTGGCGGTGTTGCTGACGTATGCTCCGCTGCGGTTCTCGCATACCTGCGCCATCCCTAATCGTCCGCCTGAGACACTACCAACACCGCCGCCCCTTCGATGGCGCCCTCCCGCAGCCGCCGGAGCGCCTCATTGGCTTCTTCCAGCGCGTAGGCCTGCACGCGGGTCTTGATCGGGACCTGCGGGGCGATCGAAAGAAGCTCCTCGGCGTCTTGACGGGTCAGGTTGGCGACCGAGCGAATGACCCGCTCCTCCCAGAGCAAGCTGTAAGGGAACGCGGGGATATCGCTCATGTGGATGCCGCCGCAGACGATCACCCCGCCTTTGCATGTCGCCCGCAAGGCATCGACGATCAGGGGACCCGCGGGTGCGAAGATGAGCGCCGCATCGAGCGCCTCGGGCGGGCGCTCCCCGGACTCGCCGGCCCATACTGCGCCGAAGCGCCGGGCGAACGCCTGCCCCTCGACATCACCTGGGCGCGTGAAGGCATAGATCCGCTTGCCTTGATGGACGGCGACCTGGGCGATGATATGGGCCGCGGCGCCGAAGCCATAGATCCCGATGTGCTCCGCCGTCGCTCCGGCCAAGCGGTAGGAGCGATAACCGATGAGCCCGGCGCAAAGAAGCGGTGCAAGCTCCGCATCGGCATAGCCCTCCGGTAAGCGAAAGCAGTAGTTTTCATGAGCTAGCGCGTACTCAGCGTAGCCTCCATCGACGGTATAGCCGGTGAAAAGCGCCTTATCGCAGAGGTTCTCCTGCCCTCTTCGGCAATACCGGCAACTGCCATCCGTCGATGCGAGCCAGGGCACCCCCACGCGCTCGCCCACGGCAAAGCGCCGTACCTCGGCGCCCGTCCCGACGATGACACCGACGATCTCGTGGCCCAGGATCACAGGCAGTTTCGGCTCGCTGAGATCGCCGTCCAGGACGTGCAGGTCCGTGCGGCACACCCCACAGGCACGCACCCGGATCAAGACCTGCTCCGGGCCGGGTTCGGGTACCGGCATCAGCAGGGAGCGCAACGGCTGGCGGGCCGCTTCGAGCACCATGGCCCTCATCCGATCTGGAATGGTCATCCGCTAAAGGGAAAAGTGATCAAGGCTCCCGTGTTTCATTCCATCCCTTTGATCACACGATTGCAAGATGGGAGACTTGACCGTTCTATCCCCCGCAGGAGCTTAGGCGGTTTATTCACCCAACCCCGGAGCCGCCCAATTCTATGTGGCCTCTGCGCGTGCTTGAATTAAACGGCGTCCCCTAGCGCCGATAACGATCGCGGGACGCGTTTCCAACAACCCATAACAACCCGCGTACCCGCGAAGGCAGCACGGTAGTTTGGCACTTTATATGCTGCCATGTAGATGCCCAGTGTTTGGGAGGTTGTTATGAATATATTCGCTGTCGCAGCACATCGATGCGCCGCTGCTCGAACTGCTCAGTGCTTATCAAAGGCGGCCTTGGTTGAACAGAATCGGCGTTTCCTGCGCACCGGCGGTGTGAGCGCGGGCAATCGCATTCACGGATTCCATCCCGCGTTTGTCGATCGCGAGACCGGCACGGTCTACATTGCACGCTTCACTGATGGACGCCCCGCCCCGATGCATATCCTCGATGGGTTGCCCGCAAAGCTTGTGGTCGAGCGGCTTCCGTCAGGGCATGTCGCGACTGTCAAAGGCTCGATCGAGGCCGGATTCGTTAAGGATGGAAATTTTATCACTCGTGAGGAAGCCGCTGCCGCAGTCGACGGTTGAACAGGAGGTATTCCTATGGACCGCGAACTTCTAGGCTTGTTGTTTTTGGCGTTGTTGCCTGGTATGGTGATTGTCGTCGTTGGGACGGTCACGGCAATACGGAAATACGGCGCCGTTTTTCTGTGGTGCCTGAGGTTAGAACCAGTGCGCGACAGGCTCGCCGCGCTCCTACGCGACATGCAAGCACCCCAACCCGTGCCCGTCGTCATGCAGCGCGACACTATCATAGAAACCAAGACGGCCGCCCATGTCGCCGCTACTGGCGGAAAAACTAATTCGGTCCCGCCGCACGATCCATTCCTTCGGGCGTGAGTCGCCACCGCGAGAGCTTATTCTGCGCGCCATTGATCTCGCGCGCTGGGCGCCGAATCACCGGCTTACCGCGCCATGGCGTTTTTACCTCTTGGGACCCGCGACCGCCGATGCGATCTGCCGCTTAAACGCGGAGCTGACCTCCCAAGCCAAGGGTGCTCAAGCGGGGCAGGCCAAACTCAGGCGCTGGCGCGAGATCCCTGGTTGGCTGGTACTCACCTGCAAAAATTCCGACGATCCTATCCGTGCCCGTGAAGATTATGCGGCCTGCTGTTGCGCACTTCAAAACATGTGCCTGTATCTGTGGAGCGAAGGTATCGGGTGTAAATGGAACACGGGCGCCGTCACCCGCGCCTCCGGCTTCTTCGACTTGATCTCGGTAAACCCGGCGTTGGAAACCGTGGTTGCCCTGGTATGGTTCGGATACCCGGCCGAGATCCCGAGCACCGCTCGCAAACCCGCCTCCGAATCTCTTATCGAGCTCCCTTAACGCTCTTATCCTGCCGCGCCAGACCGAGGCGCGATGCCGCGGACGACCGCTACGCCGGTTCCCCGTGAGAAGAATCGGGCCCTGCATGTGGGTATGCCCGACTGACGACGCGCGTTAAAAATGCCGAAAACCGTGAAACCGCGGAACGAACGCTGTGCCGCGCGGATCGATAAAACGCAATCCTCCCCGCCTCTGGATCTGACCGATGCGAGTAATCGAAACCCCACCGAGATCCGGTCCCAGCTTATCGACTTGGATCTCTGGGACGGTGAAGCATAGCTCGTAATCCTCCCCACCGCTCAGCGCCAATTCCCATTGTCTAGGAAGCTCCGGCAGCGCCTGTAACGCGCTGGAGCGCGGGAGGCGATCGACTTCGATCACGGCCCCGACGGCATTCGCCGCGAGGATGTGGCCGAGATCGGCCGCTAGGCCATCGGATACGTCGATGGCGCTCGATGCAAGGCCACGCAACGCGACGCCCTGCGCAACGCGCGGCGCCGGTCTGTGCAGGCGTGTCCGCAGGTAGTCCGTGTAAGGAGCAATTTCGGGGTGCGAGCCGCCCAGCGCTTCCAGAGCGAGCGCGGCATCCCCCAAGGAGCCGGTTACGAAAATCGCATCGCCCGGTTGCGCGCCGATGCGCCTGAGAGCGCCGCCTTCGGGAAGGATCCCGTGCGCGGTCACCGAAACCGTGAGCGACCCGCGGGAAATGTTACCCCCTACCAAATCGAGAGCATGCCGGCGGGCCAGGTGAAAAAATCCGCCGGAAAAACGCTCAAGCCATGTCTCATCCGCCTGGGGCAGGGTCAGCGCAAGGGTGGCGCAAAGCGGCTCGGCACCCATCGCGGCCAGGTCGCTCAGGCTGACCGCCAAAGCTTTGTAACCAATCGCTTCGGGCTCGGAGTCATTGGAAAAGTGCGTGCCCGCTACCAGGGTGTCGACCGTGATCGCGAGGTCTCGGCATCCCGGCACACGCAGGATGGCGGCATCGTCACCGACCCCGATGACCACCTCGGGGCGATCCGGTGGTCTAGGGCGGAAATAGCGGTCAATGATCTCGAATTCCGAGAGCGCCATGAGGCAGGTTAAGCCGGCCGTACGCGGAGTTTTTCGTGGGCAGGCTAGCCGCGCGACAGCGCGCGCATCTCAGCCGATCTGGATGTTCCCACCACCTTGTCGAGCACGCCGTTGACATACTTATGGGCTTGTTCGGCGCCAAACATCTTGGTCAATTCGATGGCTTCGTTGATGACCACACGCCAGGGTATTTCAGGGCTATACCTCAATTCGTACGCGCCGATCAGGAGGATCCCGCGTTCTATCGGATCGAGCTCCTGAAACGGGCGATCGAGAGCGTCCTGTAGATCGGATTGTAATTCGTGTACGTGCGCCGGGATTTCACGCGTGAGTGTCGAAAAGTAATCCATGTCCACGTTTACCAGCTCACGCTCGGCGACAAATTCCTTAATGATATCGTGCGGATCGTGTCCCGCCAGTTGCCATTGATAAAGGGCCTGCACGGCGCAGCGCCGCGCGCACACGCGGCCGCGGATAGGGGCAGTCATCCGCGTAATCTACGCATGAGCGAGATCATTTCGATCGCGGTCAACGCAGCATCGGCCCCGCGGTTCCCCGCCTTGCCGCCGGCCCGCTCGATAGCCTGCTCGACAGTTTCTACCGTCAAAACGGCGAACACGACCGGAATACTTGAGGCGAGGCTGACCTCGGCCAGCCCGTTGGCACAGCCCGCGGCGATGTGCTCAAAATGAGCCGTGGCTCCGCGGATGATGGCGCCTAGCGCAATGATCGCATCGAACTTAGCGCTTCCCGCCATGGTTTTTGCAATTAGCGGCGTCTCCCATGCGCCGGGGACGTTCACGAGGGTGATATCGCGCTCCGGAACCCCGTGGCGGCGCAACGTCTCCACGCATCCGCTTACCAGGTTTTCAACGATAAAGGCGTTAAACCGGCTCGCGATGATCCCGAATCGCGCCGGCGGATCCAAAAGCGCCTGGCCGGCGATGGTGATGATGTCACCCATAACGTGTACCCGCCCGATCATTAATTCACGTATTCTACGACTTCCAAGCCGAAACCGGAGAGCGAGTGGATGCGTTTAGGCGCACTCAGGACCCGCATCTTGCGCACGCCGAGGTCCGCGAGGATCTGTGCCCCCAGGCCGATCGTTCGTAGATTATCCGGCTTGTGGCGGGTCCCGCGTGATTCGGCCGCGCTTTGCTCCTCGAAGCTATCGATCTGGCGGATGAGATCCGCAGCCTCGATTTGGTTGCAGAGGATGACGACGACACCGCTCGATTCCCGCGCGATGCGCATGAGCACATCGCGCAAGCGCCAGCCGCATTCCTCCCGCAGGCTCCCGGTTAAATCACAAAGCGGATTGTTGATATGCACACGAACTAGCGCCGGTTGCTGTGCGTCGATGGGGTCTTTGACCAGCGCGAAGTGCAGGCTCTTGCCGATTTGGTCTTGAAAGGCTACGAGCCGAAATTCTCCGAACTCGGTTGTCAACGCGCTCTCGGCGACCCGATCGACGGTCTTCTCGTGTTGCATCCTGAAACGGATGAGATCGGAGATGGTTCCGATCTTCAAGCCGTGCCGCTCGGCGATCAGTTCGAGATCGGGCCGCCGGGCCATCGTGCCATCGTCTCTTAAAATCTCAACGATCACTGCGGCGGGTTCGAAACCCGCGAGACGGGCGAGATCACAACCGGCCTCCGTATGCCCGGCGCGGGTCAAAACGCTACCGGATTGGGCCATGAGTGGCAGCACATGGCCGGGTTGAACGAGATCGTCGGGTTTGGCGTCCGGCGCCACGGCGGTGCGTATTGTCAAGGCACGATCCGCGGCCGAGATCCCCGTGGTTACGCCGCGGGCGGCTTCGATCGATATCGTGAAATTGGTGCTGTGACGGTAGTAGGTATCGCGCACCATCAGAGGGAGATTGAGCTGTTGGCAACGCTCCTTGGTGAGTGTCAAGCAAATGAGTCCGCGCCCATGGCGCGCCATGAAATTGATGTCCTCGGCCCGCACGCAACTGGCCGCGATCAAGAAATCCCCTTCGTTCTCACGGTCCTCGTCATCCATGATAATGACCATTTTGCCGTGGCGGATTTCGTCGATGATCTGTTCGGTGGCTTGTATCGGCATCGGTGATCCAAGAGCGCGGCGCGTTCCAAACCGCCGGCGGTTCAGCTTACGCCTATTGTACTGAAGTGTAGGTCATGAGGCGTTCGACATAACGGGCTATGAGGTCGACTTCGATATTAACGGCCATCCCGGCGCGATAGCCGGCGGCAACGGTCGCTTGGAGCGTATGCGGAATAAGCATAACATCGAATGCGGCGCCCGCGGCATCGTTGACGGTGAGGCTCACGCCGTCCACGGCAACGGAACCCTTGCGGCTCAGGTATTTCGCCAACGCATCCGGTATGCCGATTCTAAGCCGAACCGTGGATCCATCCTGAATGCGATCCGTAATCGCGCCCATGCCATCCACGTGACCGGTCACGATGTGGCCGCCGAGGAGCCCACTCAGGGCGAGGGCTTTCTCCAGGTTAACCCGGCCGCCGGGCCGGAGCTGGCCTAACGTCGTTCGAGCGAGTGTCTCTTGCGATAAGTCCATGTCGATACGGCGGTCACGATAGCTGAGCACCGTGAGGCAGCATCCGTTCACCGCCAGGCTATCACCGCTTTGGAGGCCGCTCAGGTCGAGGCTCCCCGGATCGAGCGAGAGGCGGGTGGTGCCGTGACCGGATTGCAACGCAATGACGTGTCCTAGCGCTTGGATGATCCCAGTAAACATGGAGACGATGATGGCTCGAAACTCAGTGGCGGTAGTTTACCCGAGCTATCACCCGCAAATCGGGTCCTATGGCGCGGGTGTCGAGGA
>JBIMKC010000056.1:0-12435 GCA_043673925.1 Chromatiales bacterium
AGGGCGTGTCCCCCTCGAGCCGCATGTAATCCTCATCGCAATACGGAACATCTAAATAGATTCGGTAGGTATTTCCGCCGCTTTGTTTAGCCCTGTAGAGGGCGATATCGGCGTTTGCTATTAATGTTTCCAGGTCCGCGCTATTGCGGGGGTGAGTGCAAAAACGCGGGCAAGATACGGGATCCATCGCCTATCGTCCATGAATCGGCTTCACCGTTTTCGATAAACCGGTGCGTTTAGACAGTGTGTTATAAGTTTGGTTGCTCGCGCCATAGTTTTGCACTGGCTGAGGATGAGTGTTAAATTCCCGGAGTGTTCCTTGCATCGGTGAGGAAATGCATTCCACGGACATTAAATCGATGAGTATTACCCGAGATCTGAACCGGTAGCGAGCGATGGTGGCGAGTGTCAAAGAGGGTGTCCTCTCGGCGCGGGCTCAGCATCTCTTCAAGCTGCTGGTGGAACGCTATATCATCGACGGTCAGCCGATCGGTTCGCGTACGCTGGCGCGCGATGCCGGCATGGAGCTGAGTCCAGCCACGATAAGACACGTGATGGCCGATCTCGAGGATCTCGGCCTCATCCGCTCACCTCATACCTCGGCGGGACGGGTGCCTACCACCCGCGGTTACCGGCTTTTTGTCGATTCGTTGCTGACTGTGAAAGAGGTTTCCGAACAAGACGTAAAGCGATTGCACGCGGGCCTGGGCACCGAGGACGATATCAATCGCCTGCTCGCCAAGACCTCCAATCTCTTGTCGGAAGTGACCCGTCTCGCGGGCGTGGTCATGGTCCCGCGCGCCGAACACCGGGCGTTGCGGCACGTCGAGTTCGTAAGGATGTCCGATACGCGCGTCTTGGTGATCCTCGTGATTAATCATAACGAGGTACACAACCGCGTGATTTGCACCGCGCGCTCCTATTCCGAATCGGAATTACAGCAAGTCTCGAACTACCTCAATCACGCGTTCGCCGGTAAAGAATTAGTAGACGTCCGCAATCAGCTCGTCGGCGAGATGAGCAGCGCGCAACAAGAGATGAACCGGATGATGCAAGCCGCGGTGGAAATGGCGCAAGAGGTCTTCGAGACGCCGCATGACGACTACGTGTGGGCCGGGCAAACCAATCTGATGGGCATCGAGGCCTGGGCGGATATAGCGAAGCTGCGGCAACTTTTTGAAGCCTTCAGTCAGAAGCGTGAAATACTGCATCTGCTAGACCAGACGTTAAACGCCCAAGGCGTGCAAATATTTATCGGCGACGAGTCCGGATATGAGTTTCTGGATGATTGCAGTCTGGTCACTTCGACCTATTCCGCGGATGGAAGGGTGCTGGGCGTCCTCGGCATCATCGGCCCCACGCGCATGGCCTACGAGCGCGTCATACCCATCGTCAATGTCACCGCCAAGGTTCTCGGTTTGGCCTTGAAATCCCTGAATTGAACCCCATGGTGAGAATCGGTTTTATCGGGGCGGGACGCTTTGATAAAAAAAGCGCGCCGGGATTCAGCCACGAGTTTGTCCAATGAACTAAGCGAGGATCTTGCCATGAGTGACCAAGAGGCGAATAAGAACGCCGTGCTTCAATCCGAGACGCTTACACAGCCGGCCCCGGAATCCGCGAAAAGTATTCACCACGATCCGGCCGCTCCGGGAGAGGCGTTGTCCATAGACACCGTACCCAGCGTCGATGCGTTGCAGAGTGCGCTCGGCGAAGCGGCGCGTAAGGCGGATGAGTATCGGGACGAGCTGTTGCGAGCGAGAGCCGAGCTGGAAAACGTCATCAAACGGTCGAGCAAGGAGGTCGTCAATGCGCAAAAATACGCGCTGGAGCGGTTTGTCGCGGACCTGCTTTCGGTCAAGGATAGCCTAGACTTGGGCCGGGCCGCCTCCAATCAATCCGCGGATGTCGCGGCGATCCGCGAAGGTTTGGATCTCACCGGCAAAATGTTGGACGCGACGCTGAGCAAGCATGGCATTAAGGCGATCGAGCCCCAAGGTGAACGCTTTAATCCGGAGTTACATCAAGCCATGACCATGCAAGAATCGAAAGATTCGGCGCCTGGGACCGTCCTCGGCGTGGTGCAAAAGGGCTATTCACTCAACGATCGGCTGCTGCGGCCGGCGATGGTAATCATCGCCAAAGCGCCCGAAGATCGCCCGGCGCCCGCGACAAACTAGCCGGTGGCGCCAGGTTATGCCTTGAAAATCCTATCTTAGTCCCCATGTTGCCAACCAGCGAGCGGGCTCTATTCGCATTCTAAATTCGTAACTTCTGGAGATTCGGGTAATGGGAAAGATCATCGGTATCGACCTCGGTACGACTAACTCCTGCGTAGCCATCCTGGAGGGCGGAAAGCCGAAGGTTGTGGAGAATAGCGAGGGTGGCCGTACAACGCCGTCCATCGTCGCGTTTACGACGGACAACGAAGTATTGGTCGGTCAATCGGCCAAGCGGCAAGCGGTGACGAATCCCCACAACACGCTCTTCGCGGTGAAGCGTCTGATTGGACGGCGCTTCACTGAAGATGTCGTTAAACGCGATGTGAGCCTGGTGCCGTATAAGATTGTGCGCGCGGATAATGGCGATGCATGGGTCGAGGCGGGCGGGAAGAAAATGGCCCCGCCCGAGATCTCGGCGCGGGTCCTGATCAAAATGAAGAAGACCGCGGAAGACTATCTCGGCGAAGAGGTCAAGGAAGCCGTGATCACGGTGCCGGCGTATTTCAATGATTCGCAGCGGCAAGCCACCAAAGACGCGGGCCGGATCGCCGGGCTCGAGGTCAAACGCATTATCAACGAGCCGACCGCCGCCGCCTTGGCCTATGGCATGGACAAGCAGCGCGGGGATGCCAAGATCGCGGTCTACGATCTCGGGGGTGGAACCTTCGACATATCGATCATCGAGATCGCCGTGGTCGATGGCGAGCATCAGTTCGAGGTTCTCTCGACCAACGGCGATACCTTCCTCGGCGGCGAGGACTTCGACCGGCGCATCATCGATTATGTCGCCGACGAGTTCAAAAAAGAACAAGGGGTGGATTTACGCAACGACCCCTTGGCGCTGCAACGGCTTAAAGAAGCGGCCGAGAAAGCCAAGATTGAGTTGTCCTCGAGTCAGCAGACCGACATCAACCTTCCTTATATCACGGCCGACGCCAGTGGCCCGAAGCATCTCAATCTAAAGCTGACCCGCGCCAAACTCGAATCCTTGGTCGAGGACATCATCATGAGCACCCTCGATCCCTGCAGGACGGCGCTGAAAGATGCCGGCCTCGGTGCGGGGGATATCAACGAGGTGATCCTGGTTGGAGGTCAGACCCGCATGCCCAAGGTCCAGGAGGTGGTCAAGGCCTTGTTTGGCCGCGAGCCGCGTAAAGACGTCAATCCGGATGAAGCCGTGGCGGTGGGCGCCGCGATCCAAGCGGGCGTGTTGGGCGGAGAGGTCAAGGATGTGTTGTTGCTCGATGTCACGCCGCTGTCGCTCGGGATCGAGACCCTGGGCGGGGTCAGGACGAAATTGATCGAGAAAAATACCACGATACCGACGAAGGCGGCACAGGTGTTTTCGACCGCCGAAGACCATCAGACGGCGGTGACGGTCCACGTGTTGCAGGGCGAACGGGACATGGCGTCCGCCAACAAATCCCTGGGCAGGTTTGATCTGGCCGATATCCCGCCGGCGCCGCGCGGGGTCCCGCAGATCGAAGTGACGTTCGATATCGACGCCAACGGCATTTTGAACGTGTCGGCCAAGGACAAGGCCACCGGAAAAAAGCAGTCGATCGTCATCAAGGCTTCGAGCGGGCTAGCCGAAGGGGAGATCCAAAAAATGGTGCAGGATGCCGAGGCCCATCGTGAAGAGGATCGCCGTTTCCACGAGCTGGTCAACGCTCGTAACCATGCCGATACGCTTGTGCATGCGACCACCAAGTCGTTGCACGATCTCGGCGATAAGGTATCAGCGGAGGAGAAACAAGAGATCGAAGCGGCGCTCGACGAGGTGAAACAGGCATTGAAAGGCGATGACAAAGACGCCATCGAGGCCAAGGTACAGCGACTCTCCAGTCTGGCTGGAAAGATCGCCGAGCGGGCGTACAAGGAGGCCGGCGCCGAGCCGCAGCAGCCCCCGGCATCGGAAACTCCGGGCGGTAACGGCACGGCCCGCGCGGACAACGTGGTGGATGCGGATTTTGAAGAGGTCAAGGAAGACCGCAAGTAACGGCCAGAGTGGGGTAGTTTAGAAGATTCCGCAAGCCGCGGCATCCATGCAGTTCCCGAGCCCTCTCGGCATTACCCTCCGGTAGGGCTTGCGTTATTAATAAATGAGCATGGCGAAACGCGACTACTACGAGGTCCTGTCCGTCCCGCGCAACGCGACGGAGTCGGATTTGAAAAAGGCATATCGCCGCCTGGCGATGAAACACCACCCTGATCGTAATCCCGGTGATCGAGCGGCGGAGGAGCAGTTCAAGGAGGCAAAGGAAGCCTACGAAATATTAACCGACGCGAGAAAGCGAGCGGCTTACGACCAGTTCGGGCATGCCGGAGTCGATCCTGCCGCGGCGGCGTCGGGTGGATTCGGGGGCGCCGGTAGCTTCAGCGATATCTTCGACACCGTTTTCGGAGACATTTTCGGCGGGGGAGTCCGGGGCGGGGCGCGTGTCAACCGCGGCGCGGATCTCGTTTATGACCTGGAGATGAGTTTGGAGGATGCCGTAGCCGGCGCCACGACCGAGATCGAGGTCCCGACACTCACCATGTGCCGCACGTGTAATGGATCCGGCGCGCGTTCCGGCAGCGGAATGGCCAACTGCTCTACCTGCGGAGGCCACGGCGCGGTGCGAATGCAACAAGGATTTTTCTCGGTTCAGCAGACCTGTCCGCGCTGCCGGGGCACCGGGAAAGTGATTCGAGACCCGTGTGGCTCCTGTCACGGCCACGGGCGTATCAAGCATCATAAGACCTTGGCGGTCAAAGTGCCCGCGGGCGTCGATACTGGGGATCGGATCCGCTTGTCAGGCGAAGGTGAAGCCGCGGAACACGGCGGTCCGCGGGGTGATCTCTATGTCAACATCCATGTCAAGAAGCATCGTATCTTTACGCGTGAGGGATCGGATCTAAATTGCGAAGTTCCGATCGGTTTTGTTACCGCGGCCTTGGGGGGGGATCTCGACGTACCTACGCTCAACGGCCGCGTGACGCTGAAGATCCCGGCGGAAACACAAACCGGTAAAGTATTTCGCCTCAAAGGGAAAGGGGTCAAAGCCGTGCGTGAGCGCGAGGCGGGCGATCTTCTCTGCCGGGTCGCGATTGAAACGCCGGTACATCTTAATTCGGAACAAAAAGATCTGTTGCGCGCTTTCGCGGGCACGGTGAAAACCGGGCGCCATAGCCCGCAGGAAAGCTCGTGGCTCGACGGGGTGAAGCGGTTTTTTGACGAGATGAAATTTTGAGCGCGGTTGCTCCGATCCGGGTGGCGGTGGCGGGTGCCGCGGGGCGCATGGGCCGGACCCTGATCGAGGCCTGCCGCGACGCGCCGGATATTGAGCTTTGCGCCGCGCTCGAATGCGCGGGATCGCCCTATTTAGGACAGGATGCGGGGATCGTGGCGCGGGGCTCGGCGCTCGGGATCCCGATCACCCCACAATTGGAAGATGTCTTAAACGCATTCGATGTGCTGGTCGAATTCACCGTGCCCGGTGCGACCCTCCATCATCTCTCGCTCTGCCGCGCCGCCCGGCGGCGCATGGTGATCGGTACTACAGGCATCCCCGATGCCGGCTTGCGGGCGATTCAAGAGGCCGCTCACGACTGCGCCATCGTGTTTGCCTCCAACATGAGCGTGGGCGTGAATCTGTGTTTTAAGCTTTTAGAGACGGCCGCGTGCGCGCTGGGACCGGACTATGATGTCGAGATCATCGAGGCGCACCACCGGCAGAAAGCCGATGCTCCCTCGGGCACCGCGCTCAAGATGGGCGAGATCGTGGCGCGAGGCTTGAATCGCGATCTTGCCCGATGCGCGGTCTACGATCGCCGTAGCACGGCCGGACCGCGTCCCGCAGAGTCCATCGGATTCGCGAGCATTCGCGCGAGCGATATCGTCGGTGAGCACACGGTGCTGTTCGCTGGCGCCGGGGAGCGCGTTGAGATCGTGCACAAGGCCACCGACCGCGGTGTCTTCGCGCACGGCGCCTTGCGGGCGGCGCGGTGGATTGCACACCGTGAGCCTGGCCTATTCGACATGCAAGATGTCTTAGGTTTGCGGGCCGTCAATCCGCCCTAAACATTCATCTCCCCACCCGTTTCCGAACGCGCGTTGAGATCGGCGGGGCCATAGCGGCATCACGCGTTGGAAACGCTAGGCTAATTCAATACAATAGAAATCTCATTAGCGGGGGTTGCCGCCCGGTGACGCCCGTTTTTCACATGCGCTGTTATAAAACGATGGAAAACGAACCTGCCCTGCTAGCCCTCGAGGACGGATCACTGTTTCATGGTGAGTCCATTGGCGTGAGCGGCCGGACGGTGGGCGAGGTCGTGTTCAACACGGCTATTACCGGCTACCAAGAAATCCTCACGGACCCGTCGTATTATCAACAGATCGTCACGCTGACCTATCCCCACATCGGCAATGTGGGGGCAAATGAGAACGATGCCGAGTCGGCTCGGGTTTACGCCGCCGGGCTGGTGATCCGCGACTTGCCGCGAACGCGCAGCAACTGGCGCGCGGAGGTGTCGCTTCAGGATTATCTTGGACAGAACCGCGTGGTAGCCATTGGCGCTATCGACACCCGCAGGCTCGTGCGCATCTTGCGTGACAAAGGCGCGCAGAATGGATGTATCGCGGCCGGAAACGGCATCGACGCGCAAGCGGCGATCGCGGCCGCGAGATCGTTCCCCGGACTTCAGGGCACCGATCTTGCCAAGGAAGTGACGACCGCGAACCCGTACCATTGGCAAGACCCAAGTTATCGCTTCCATGACGATGAGGAACCGCGGGATGCGCCGGCGGCGGACCAGGCGCGGTATCAGATCGTCGCCTACGATTACGGCGTCAAGCGAAACATTCTGCGGCTGCTTACCGATCGCGGATGCCGAATAACGGTGGTGCCGGCTCAGACCCCTGCGAGCCGGGTATTCAGCACCAAGCCCGACGGCGTTTTTCTTTCCAACGGCCCGGGCGATCCCGAGGCGTGTGACTACGCCATTCGCGCAATTCGCGAGATCGTGGATGCGGGCGTTCCGGTATTCGGGATCTGTCTCGGCCATCAATTGCTGGCATTAGCTTGTGGAGGCCGCACCGTGAAAATGAAATTCGGGCATCACGGCGCCAATCATCCGGTGCAAGATCTGACGACCGGCAAGGTCATGATCACCAGCCAAAACCACGGGTTTACCGTGGATCCGGAGCGCTTACCGCCGGCGTTGCGGATCACCCACCGATCCTTGTTCGACGGAACGATTCAAGGGATCCGGCATGCCTCTCATCCTGCCTTTGGCTTTCAGGGCCATCCGGAGGCGAGCCCCGGTCCCCATGACGTCCGGCCGCTCTTTGACCATTTTATTGATCTCATGGCTCAGCGTTAGCTTAAAGCCACTCGGAGATGCGCTTGAGACCATCGCCACATCCTGCCTTCTGCGTACATGCGCAACCTAAGCCTTGATGCCGAAACGCACCGATCTTGAAAGCATTCTGATCATCGGCGCCGGCCCCATCGTGATCGGCCAGGCCTGTGAATTTGATTACTCGGGGACCCAGGCGTGCAAGGCGCTTCGGGCCGACGGCTATCGCGTCGTGCTGGTTAATTCCAACCCCGCCACCATCATGACCGATCCGGAGACGGCGGACGCAACCTATATCGAACCCGTACGCTGGCAGACGGTGGCGCGCATCATCGAACGCGAGCGGCCGGACGCCTTGTTGCCGACCATGGGCGGTCAAACCGCGCTCAATTGCGCGCTCGATCTCGCGCGCGAAGGGGTGCTCGAAGCATTTGGCGTGGAGCTGATTGGAGCGTCCCGCGATGCGATCGATAAGGCCGAGGATCGCGAGCGCTTCCGCGAGGCAATGCACCGCATAGGATTGAGAACACCCCGATCCGCGATCGCGCATAGTTTAGAAGAAGCCTTCCAGGTTCAAGCGAGCATTGGCTTTCCCTCTATCATCCGGCCCTCGTTCACGCTCGGCGGCACCGGAGGTGGCATCGCGTTCAATCGCGAAGAATTCACCGAGATTTGCGAACGCGGCTTGGATTCCTCTCCGACCCACGAGATCCTGCTCGAGGAGTCGGTGCTCGGATGGAAAGAGTTTGAAATGGAGGTGGTCCGGGACCGGAAGGATAACTGCATCGTCGTCTGCTCCATCGAGAATCTCGACCCGATGGGAATTCATACCGGCGATTCCATCACCGTCGCACCCGCGCAGACACTCACCGACAAGGAATACCAGCGGATGCGGAACGCCGCGATCGCGGTGTTGCGCGAGATCGGTGTCGATACCGGCGGCTCCAACGTGCAGTTTGCCGTGAACCCGAAGGACGGTGCGATGGTCGTGATCGAGATGAACCCGCGGGTGTCGCGGTCCTCGGCCTTAGCCTCCAAGGCCACCGGATTTCCCATTGCAAAGGTGGCGGCGAAGCTCGCCGTCGGGTATACGCTCGATGAGTTGGCCAATGACATTACCGGCGGGGCCATACCCGCTTCGTTCGAGCCGACCATCGATTATGTCGTGACCAAGATCCCGCGCTTTGCATTCGAGAAATTTCCGCAGGCCAATTGCCGCCTCACGACGCAGATGAAGTCGGTCGGGGAGGTGATGGCCATGGGACGAAGCTTTCAGGAATCATTGCAAAAGGCCATCCGCGGGTTGGAAACCGGCCGCACCGGCTTCAACGAGTTCCTCGACCCAACTAGACCGGACGCGGATGAGGTGCTGCGCTATGAGCTCTCGGTGGCGGGTTCCGACCGGCTCTGGTATGTCGGGGATGCCTTCCGCGTGGGGCTAGGGATCGCCGATGTCCATGATCTCACTCGCATCGATCCGTGGTTTCTGGCGGAGATCGAGGATCTCGTGCGGGAAGAGGGGATCGTAGGTGAGCAAGGCCTCGCCGCGCTCGATGCGGCTCGGTTGCGAATTCTCAAGCGTAAGGGTTTCTCGGATGCCCGCCTGGCCGAGATCCTTGGCGCTCGCGAGGAGCAGATCCGTGCGCTGCGCGACCGCCACGGCATCCGCCCTGTGTATAAGCGGGTCGATTCTTGCGCGGGCGAGTTTCGCGCCACCACGGCCTACATGTATTCGACCTATGACGAGGAGTGCGAGGCGCGACCCACCGATCGCGACAAGATCGTCATTTTGGGCGGGGGCCCCAATCGCATCGGCCAAGGGATTGAATTCGACTATTGCTGCGTGCAAGCGGCCTTAGCCCTGCGCGAGATCGGATGCGAGACGATCATGGTAAATTGTAACCCCGAGACGGTATCGACCGATTACGATACCTCCGATCGCCTGTATTTCGAGCCGGTCACGTTGGAAGACGTGTTGGAGATCCTCGCGATCGAGAAGCCCAAGGGAGTGATCGTGCAGTACGGCGGGCAAACGCCGTTGCGGCTTGCCAAAGCGCTGGCCCAGGCGGGCGCGCCGATCATCGGCACCTCGCCGGACTCGATCGATGTGGCGGAGGACCGCGAGCGTTTCCGGCAACTGTTGCTGCGCCTCAATTTGCGGCAACCGCCGAACCGGACGGTGATCCGGACGCAAGACGCCCAGGCGAGCGCGAAGGAGATAGGTTATCCGCTAGTGGTGCGTCCATCCTACGTACTCGGCGGCCGCGCCATGGAGATCGTGTTCAACGAGGGCGACCTCGAGGCTTACATGCAGCGTGCCGTGGAAGTCTCCAATGAATCTCCGGTGCTGCTCGATCGCTTCCTCGAACGCGCCATCGAGGTGGATGTGGACGCGGTTTGCGACGGCGCCGCGGTTCTCATCGGCGGGGTTATGGAACACATCGAGCAAGCAGGCGTGCATTCCGGGGATTCCGCTTGTTCGCTTCCGCCGCACAGCCTTTCAGCGCATTTAAAAACACGGTTGCAGGAGCAAACCCGGCGGCTCGCACGCGCGCTCGGAGTCATTGGGCTCATCAACGTTCAATTTGCCATCCAAGGCAACGAGATCTACATTCTCGAAGTCAATCCCCGGGCCTCCCGCACGGTGCCGTTCGTCTCCAAAGCCACCGGCTTACCGCTCGCGCGCATGGCGGCGCAATGCATGGCGGGCCGCAGTCTTGCCGCGCAAGGGATGAGCCGCGAGCGGGTGCCGAGTTATTATTCCGTTAAGGAGGCGGTATTTCCCTTCGTCAAGCTTCCGGGCGTCGATACCTTGCTCGGGCCGGAGATGAAATCCACGGGCGAGGTGATGGGGATCGGCCGCGGCTTCGGCGAGGCGTTCGCGAAAGCGCAGCAAGCGGCCGGCATGGATTTACCGAGGCGCGGCCGGGTATTCATCAGCGTGCGCGATGGCGATAAGGAACAGGCGGTGGAGCTGGCGCGATTTCTATGGCAGTTGGGCTTCGAAGTCGTCGCCACCCGCGGAACGGCGAAGGCGATTAACGCCGCGGGGGTGGCTTGCATGATGGTCAATAAGGTGTTGGAAGGACAGCCGCATATCGTGGATATGATCAAGAACGATGCGATTGATTTGGTGGTGAATACCACCGAGGGGAAGCGGGCGATTGCCGATTCTGCGACGATCCGCACCTCGGCCTTGCAGCGCAAGGTCGCATACACGACGACGATGGCGGGCGCCATGGCGATCCTGGAGGCGATCCGGCACGGAAACGTGGAGACCGTCAACACGCTACAAGAACTACACCAGGAGTTTCCAGCATGAGCAGACCACCGATCACCCGTACCGGGGAGCGTAAGCTCCGGGAAGAACTCCAAAGACTTAAGAATGAGCTGCGGCCGCGCGTTATCCAAGCGATCGCGGAAGCGCGTGCCCATGGCGATCTCAGTGAAAACGCCGAATACCACGCCGCGCGGGAACAGCAAGGTTTTATCGAGCGCCGGATCGCGGAGATCGAAGGCAAGCTGGCCAATGCGCTGATCATCGATGTCGTAACACTCAACGCGCGCGGCAAGGTGGTCTTCGGCGCCACGGTCGAGATCATGAATGTGGGCACGAAGGAAGTCGTTACTTATCAAATCGTCGGTGAAGACGAAGCCGATAGCAAGATCGGTTTGATCTCGGTAGGATCGCCGATTGCGCGTGCCTTAATAAGCAAGGAGATCGGTGATACCGCGCTGGTTCAGGCCCCCGCCGGCGCCGTGGAGTATGAAATCCTGGATGTGCGATATGAAGAGTCGGTCGGCGAGTAGACATTTCCCGAACGCGGCATTCCGCATCCGCCATGGCGAAAAGCAGTAGCAGCCACCGCTGGCTCAGGGAACACGAGACCGATCCCTACGTCGAACTCGCTAAGAGGACTGGATTTCGGTCGCGGTCCGCGTTCAAGCTCATAGAGATCAACACGCGGGATCGGTTATTACGCAAAGGCATGAAGGTGATTGATCTCGGCGCCGCGCCCGGGGGATGGAGCCAAGTCGCCGCGGAAGCGGTCACCCCGACGGGCCAGGTTATCGCGGTCGACCTGTTACCCATGGATCCTATTCCCGGCGTGACCGTGGTCGAGGGTGATTTTTCCGCGGCGCATACCGTACAGCGCGTAATGGAGATCCTGGGGAATTCCAAGGTTGACTTGATTTTGTCGGATCTCGCCCCCAATTTAAGCGGAATAAGGCCGATCGATCAGCCGCGGGTCATGGCGCTTGGGGACGGGGTTTACCGCTTCGCGGAACAGGCGCTAAAACAAGGAGGCGATCTCTTGATTAAGTTGTTCCACGGCGACGGTTTTGAGGCGATCATTCAGTGCATGGGCAAGTCGTTTAAGAGCTTGTATGTCCGAAAACCCGGGGCTTCCCGCGACCGATCGAATGAGGTATACCTCGTGGGCCGCTCGTTTCGTCACTAGAGACTGCGTTTTTGCGCAGCGAGCACGGCTCACCGATGAATCGGTGTCCGTCGCCGCGCCGAGATGCCTTGATTTTTAACTACCGACTTCTTACGCTCTCTTAATATTGTAATGGACGGTTTAAGCTCGACGGAGCACCGAAGTGAATGATATGGCAAAGAACTTAGCGTTGTGGGTCGTCATAGCCCTGGTCTTGATGGTCGTGTTCAATAATTTCGGGCCTCGGCAAAGCGCGGGCAATCATGTGGATTACTCGCAGTTTGTCGCCGACGTGAAAAGCGGACGTGTGGATAAGGTGCTCATTGAAGAGAGTACAATCTACGGGAAGCTGTCGGACGGGAACAATTTCGTTACCTACAGTCCCGAGACGGACAATGCGCCGTTGATAGGATTGTTATTGGATCATG
>JBIMKC010000057.1:0-12393 GCA_043673925.1 Chromatiales bacterium
GACATATACTATCGCCGTACCCAAAACGAACAGCGGCAGCGGTTGGCCAACAGATGTAAGGTGGAGCCATGGATCAAGGGCCCCGACAGGAGGCCTGTTAGTCCACTGGTCTCTCGTGGATAGATGCCCCAGCGGTAGAGCTCAAGCGCAAACATGTCATCAGCAATCCGGATGAACCACAGCCCGTAGATGACCCCGCCCACGGCAAGGGCTACAACACGCAAACTTGGTTTCTTAGCTTGCTCGTTCACTGCATCGGTTATCGGAAGTGCTGTTCAAAATACCCATTATCGCCCCGTCCTCAGCCACAGTCCCTTAACGTAATCACATGATCTTAATCGCCCGCAACATCCGCATCGATTTGGCTGTTCGATGAAGTGACTTGAAGCCTCCGGGATCCTGCCGGCTGGCCAGCTTCACTATTGCGGTAATCCCTATGCCACAACTACCCGAAAGACACGATCGACTGGTTTCTGTGGACGTGCTGCGCGGCCTGGTTATGGTGATCATGGCCTTGGATCATACCCGCGACTTTTTCACCAGCGCCCATTTCAGCCCTACCGACCTGAGCAAAACCTCGGTGGCCCTGTTCTTTACCCGCTGGATCACGCACTTTTGTGCCCCGGTCTTTGTGTTCTTAGCAGGGACAGGGGCGTTCCTATCTTCCTCTCGCGGCAGAAACAAAAGCGAGCTCGCTACCTTCTTGATCACGCGCGGGCTTTGGTTGATCTTCCTGCAGATCGCCGTAGAGACCTTTGCCTGGGACTTCACCGCCGATTACACGCAGATTGAGGGGGGAGTCTTGTGGGCGATAGGCTGGTCGATGATCGCACTTGCCGGGCTCGTCTTTCTTCCGGTTGGCCTCACGAGCGTCTTTGGGGTCCTTATGATCGCGAGCCATAACTTACTCGATGGGGTTTTGCCCGCGGACCTGGGCAAATTAGGTCCCTTGTGGGCCGTGCTTCATACCGGCGATATCATCCGCATCTCCCCCAATCTTACGCTGGAACCGTTCTATCCGCTCATCCCCTGGATCGGCGTCATGGCGGCCGGTTATGGCTTCGGAACGGTCTTGCTTCTTGATCGCGGCGTGCAAAGGAAGGTGCTTTTTCGGCTCGGGGGCCTGTTGACCGTACTGTTCATCCTGCTTCGATGCGTCAATATCTATGGCGATCCGAAACCGTGGTCTCCACAAGATAGCTACACCTTTAGCCTATTATCCTTCCTCAATTGCGAAAAATATCCGCCTTCGCTGCTCTTCCTCTTGATGACCTTGGGACCCGCCATTGCGGTCTTGCCCTGGTTCGACAGAACTCCTGGCCGGCTGAGCAGTTTTCTTATGACCTTTGGGCGGGTGCCCCTCTTTTACTACCTGTTGCACCTCCTGCTCATCCATCAACTAGCGGTCACGCTGGCGTGGGTGACCGGCCGATCCCCGAGCGCTGTTCTCGGCGACCCGTTCACCCCGGGATACCCGGATAGTTACGGATATGATTTACCTATCGTGTATCTCCTCTGGGTCTTGGTGGTGCTGACCCTCTATCCCATCTGCCGCAGGTTCGCGAGCCTCAAGGCCCACCGGCGTCATTGGCGATGGCTTAGGTATTCTTAAAGTCCTGCAACATCTGGCCGCGCTGGTTCCTCGTCCGCGGCTGCATCTGATCCCGGTTGGGTCGAGGATTGGCGCGCACACCGTAGGCATCGGTGGGTGAATCCGATGCTTTCACACCGGCCCTCAGTCCGACGATGCCCTAGCCACGTTTCCAATCCCCGCCACGACAAACCGAGCGCGCCGATTTCCAGCACGCGGCTTTCCAGTAGACTTCACCACAAGGCTTATGTGACCTATCCATCAGCAGCGCTTTCAGCAACGAGGCTTACTCCACCGGGACTGATGGAAACCCGAATGGGCTTCTCAGCCTTCGATTTCGCCATCGTCGCGTTTGCGATCTTCATGATGATTAAGGCGCTTAGCAAGCTTAAGAGGTAGGCGCCTCCTCCCGCTGCGCCACCCGAATCGACCAAAGAAGAGAAGCTGCTCACCGAGATCCGCGACCTCCTGCACATCGGTGGCTTACGGCGTAAACGTCACTCTAACCCACCGTTCATGATCTAAACGTCTTGCCGTTAAAGGGATAGCCGCGGATCGGCGGTGACTGGATATTCTCGAGCCAGCGTACCGGCGTCGGTGCCGTCTATTAGTTCGGCACGGGTGCTGGCCGCGACGCAACCGGCGTAGCCTCCGCGACGAAAATCTCTACCGACCACGACTAGGCCGTGGTGTCAGATGCAGTGAAATCGGAAAACTTTTGCGTGAAACAACTTTAGCCCATTCGATTTAGGCACAGCGCCGCCAGAACTCGGCGGGGCTAATAATAGGATAAGACTCTCTCAGCGATAGCAAGTCGTCATCGCCGGTAACAAGGTAATCTGCGTTGCTTGCCAATAACGTTGCGAGCACAGGTTCGTCAGCGTGATCGCGCGGGACGGACGCGCTTACTTCAGCCACGTCGACAACTTCGACAAAGAACCGTAGGAGTAGCAGATAGCGATCTATCTGCTGCTCGTCCCAATGCAAGCGCTGATGGATTTTCGGATGACTCAGCACGCGACGCAGCTCGCCCAGCAAAGGCTCGGAGATCACCAGATCTAAGCGTGCGCTACGCCAGGCCTTCAGAATTTTACCGGGAGTGCTTTCAGGGAAGAAAAGACCAGAGATAAAAACATTGGTATCGAGAACAACCCGCAAGTTAACGACTCTTAGCGGCTGCTACCGCTTCGGCGATTTCAGCTTCAGCCGTGGCCTGCGCCACACCTGAATAAGCCGTTGCTAGCTCGGCTGACATCCGATCAAACTCTGCCCGCATGAGCCGGATCTTTTCAAAAAGGCCGATATCCACCAGGGCGGCGACCGGTTTTCCGCCTTTGGTGATGAGAACCGAATCATGGCGGTATTGGACTTCATTCAAGATCTCTCCCAGGTTCTGGCGGATGGTCATTGCTGTGGCCTCACGAATCATACTCATTGCCTTACTATATCAATTGATATGATTAGTATAGTTCTAAATTTAGACTAGCGTAAATCATTCTCCCGCAAAAAAGTCCGAAAGGACGAGCCGGAATGAAAAATCTAGAGAGATTCTTCCCCCGAAGGCCCAAATCATGACGATACCGAAGACGCTGTTATCTTGTGTGAATTGGGAGGCCAATTGGGGATCGTCAATCCCTCGAACGAGCTGTACGATTAAAAAGGGGCGTATCTTGGCAGATCAAGGGGTTACCGCAGCGTATCTCGCGTTTCAGTCGTACAATTGGCCGTTCGTATCCTATTGTAATTACTGACGATATTATGACTACGAGTAACCGGCTACGAACCAGGGGGTCGGAGGTTCGAATCCTTCCGGGCGCGCCATAAAATCAATTAGTTAGCGCGATTTAATCAAAACGGAATTAATAGATTGCGTCCCGCAAGAAAATTCGTCCTGCAAATAATTTACATTCGCCCAGTGAGTTAAAAGCCGAGTACCTAGCTAGGGGCGGTCGGGTAACCGGCCGCTCTACGGCGGCGGCATATCATGATTAGCGCAGGTAAGGTCGCCCCTTATTAACATTGACTCAGCCTCAAATTTAGCATAAGAGCACCACTCGTATCCCCAGCTGCCCCCAGCATGTCTGCTAAGGAGGAAACAAAGATATGAGAAAGTATCAACTTAGCTTCATAATTCTCGCTTCGCTGACTCTCGCCTCACTGTGCCTTGCCCAATCTAGTCAAGAGAGGAAAGACCGTTCCGCGTCTACCGGCTCGCACACGGCACATGTAGTCGTCACCCCCGATCAGGTCAAGTGGGGACCTGCTCCACCGTCGCTACCCCCCGGCGCCCAACTCGCAGTCTTAGAGGGTGACCTGTCGAAAGCCGGTGCGCCGTTCACCATCCGTGGAAAGTTCCCAGACGGCTACAGAGTCCCGCCACACTGGCACCCGACGGACGAAAGGATCGTCGTCCTTCAAGGCGTACTCGGGATGGGGGTGGGGGAGAAGTTCGACCAGGCAACGGGCCATGAGCTGCCGGTCGGATCGTACGCGCTGATGCCTAACGGAGTGAGACACTTCGTTTGGGTGAAGGGCGAGACCGTGATTCAGGTATCGGGTATGGGCCCGTTTGAGATTACCTACGTGAATCCTGCCGACGACCCGCGTAAGGTGTCGAAGGAGTAGGGGACAGGTCATAGTCTATACCCGTCTGGTATCCGCGAGGGGTTGCGAGTGACCCCGTATGAACAACCGTGGTGGGCAATCATAATCGCCCACCCAATACCCGAGCCCAGGTCGGCCGGTTAGCGCTCAAACTCTCGGACAAGCTTTTTCCAGTCGACTTCCGTCGGCGGTGAGTGGTGTTGGTTTCTCAGAACGTAAGCGGCCCGTCATGGCAGCCTCGTGCCGGGAATGGCCGAGCAATCTTACTCCGTGGTGGGTCAATCGACGAACAGATCGGGCAGCAAATTCTTCGTGCCTGGCACCACCGCATAGCGCGCGAGATCGATGACGCCCTCGGCGGCGAGCACCTCCTCGTCGATGTAGAGATTGCCGCTGTGCTTGCGGCTGTCGCGGTTCAGGATGATGTATGCGGCATCGGCGAGGATCTCCGGCGTGCGACAGCGGTTGGGATCGACGCCGGGGATCATCGCCAATGCGGCGGTGTGAATGACCGTTCGCGGCCAGAGCCCGTTCACCGCGATGCCGTCGGCGCGAAACTCTTCCGCCATGCCGATCACGCACATGCTCATGCCGTATTTCGCCATCGTGTAGGCGGTGTGATGCTTGAACCACTTCGGGTTCAGGTTGAGCGGCGGCCCGAGATTGAGGATGTGCGGATTGCGGCCGGCCTTCGCCGACTGCTTGAGGTAAGGGATGCAGGCCTGCGAGCAGCAATACGTGCCGCGCACGTTCACGCCGAACATCAGGTCGAACCGTTTCATCGGCGTCTCGAGCGTGCCGGTGAGCGAGATCACACTCGCGTTGTTGACCACGATGTCGATGCCGCCGAAGTGCTCCGTGCAGCGCTTCGCCGCCTCGGCGACTTTGGTGTCGTCGCGGATGTCCACCGGCATCGGCAAGGCTCGCCCGCCCGCGGCTTCGATCTCCTCGGCGGCGGAGTAGATCGTGCCCGGCAGTTTCGGATGCGGCTGCTCGGTCTTGGCGACGATCGCGACGTTCGCGCCGTCGCGCGCGGCGCGCAGCGCGATCGCCTTCCCGATGCCGCGCGACGCGCCGGTGATGAACAGCGTCTTGCCGGCAAGGCTCATAGCACCTCCGATTGGTCTACTCTTTCAGCCGAACTTCGAGAAATCCGGTCGATTATAGCAATCGAGTGACCATCCATTTCAACGTAAGCGCTCTATTAACCACATCTATTTTTTTGCCTAGCTGGCTGAGACACTGTCGGTTAGTTTTTTTGGTTTGGAGACAGTGACGATGTTGGAATTGAACCGTTCGATTCGAAGCAACGCCGAGTGGCGCGAACAGGTCAGCGCCTGTAAGGCATCTGGGATTACCGGGGTGGAATATGCCCGTGTGCATGGACTGAACGTTAAGAGTTTCTACAACGCGAGGCGGCGTTTAGGTAGCCGATCGATGGGTGATGGTCCATCGAAGCCTGAGCTATTCAAACGTGTGGAAGTCACGGGTGACGCCAGAGGAGCGAGGCAGCAGTAGCAGACGGCCGTCACTGCCATCGAACAAGTTTTGCTGGATGTCGCATTGTCATGGTCTATTCAAAACACCTGTGGCGGCCTAGACTTGGATTTCGCCTAATACACGTTAAGATTTATGGATAAACGGACTTCTATGCACTAAGCTTGCTATATCCCCCTAGAACACTAAATCGTACCAACTGAAAACGTGAGGAGGAATACGATGGCTACCTATGTATTGCTGACCACGTTAACGCCAGAAGGCCGGCAGACCCTGCACAAGAATCCCGATCGTTTAGTGGAAGTGAACAAAGAAGTCGAACAGTTCGGCTGCAAAGTCATCGCCCAGTATGCGGTTTTAGGTTCATACGATTTTGTGAGTGTTATAGAAGCGCCGGATAACGAAACAGCGGCCCATCTCTCGGTCGATCTCGGATCACGAGGTACAGTGAATATTATGACCATGCCCGCTATGCAGGTGAGTGACTTCTTAGTGAAGCTCAAAGGGGCGAAACAGATGGGGCATCGCTAAGATGCAACAATGAAGGCGGCGGTACCGGTAGGAATTTAGAAACACCCGAAATAGCTCGGGTTCTTACGACGCTATTTCTTAGCTCGGCGCCTCCACTCCCACGGCGGCACCGGATTGGGATCTCGCCAGAGTCCCCACCTCACTTCACGTGCCGTTCGTTCAAGCCCAAAGAGCTTCTGGTTTTTTGCATACTTTAGATACCCAGTTTGGAGGGCGATCGAGCTGCTCCTATCTCAAGCAGCTTGTCTGAGATAGTGATGGTGCAGACCACCGAGATCGGCAATTTCGATGATATCGGCCTTGTCGGGCATCAGAACGACTCGGCCCTGCGGCGTGTCCATCTCTAGACCGAGGTGAGTTCGCCACCGCCGGCAAGTTGCTTGATAAGATCTTGGACTTCTTTGGCGACGGCTGGACGGCCTGGCCCTCGACGGTTGACTAAGCGTGGCCCAATAGTCACGGAAACGCTTACGTTGCCACGCCGTGACGGTTGCGGGTTTAACCACCGTCAACGCCTCGCGCCAGCCTGACCATATCCGAGAAACCCACGCCCAGAGCAGACGGTCTATGGAAAGAAGTCGAGGCCTGGTCTGACGACGCTGATACACATTGAGTTGGTGGCGGAGCATCGTGTTTTCCATCTGCAGTGCGGCACGAGAGCGAAAGCAGGCGATCAGGAATACCAAGACGGCGCGGACTAGGGTATACATAGCGTAATGGTTTAAGGTTGTCGAATACTCTACCCAACATACTCTGAAAGACCATCCAAGCTAGATCTTTTGCTGCTTCAGCAACATACAGATTTTCAGGAAGGACAGGTCCTTCGGTAACTTTTTTATGATTCAACTCGACCTTTGCAGAGTATCATATAATATGATTAACCATGTGTTATGCTAACGACCGTGAGAACTATTAACGTCACCGAATTTGCACGTAAGTTGCGCCAAGTCCTCGACCAAGTCGAATTTAAGGGCGAGGAAATCGCGGTGGTTCGTAACAATCACCAGATTGCCCGTATCGTTCCGGGCGCCGCCCACCAAACCGCGCTGGAGGCCATGGGCGATCTCTATCGAACCTTGCCCTACGCTGCGGGCGCCGCCTGGGTGGAGGAGGGTCGTTCGATGGGCGGCATGCTCGACGAGATCCGTGACCCGTGGGCTTCGTAATCGATACGTGTATCTGGGTGGACGTCGAACGGGGGGCGTTGGCCCCCGCGGACGTGGCAACGATTTCCGGTGACGAACCCGTCTACCTATCTCCGGTGACTATCGCTGAACTTAAGTTTGGTGCTGAGATTGCCAAGACGCCTGAAGTTCGGCAAAAGCGCCTTGCCTCCATTCATCGGCTGCTTCGCAAGCCTATCCTGCGGATCGATGAAGTCACCGGGGATATCTTCGGTAGCTTGGCGGCGGCTTTGAGGTCTGCTGGACGAGGCGCACATACCCACCGCATTCAGGACCTATGGATAGCCAGCCAAGCTATTCAGCATGGGATGAAGTTATTGACGCAAAATGAAAAGGATTTTACCGATATCCCGGGCCTAGACCTCGTCTTATTGAAGCCGGCGGCCTAACGGACTGTGAATTTCCTTGCGGGACTTTTGCGGGACGTCGTACGACACGGTTAGACACTGTTCTACATTTTGTGTGCAACGGGCTCGGGGCATACATTAGTAAAAACAATCAGTTACAGTACGAGCATCTTTCTGCGAACCGGGGAGTCGGGAGTTCGAATCTCTCCGGGCGCGCCAAATCAATAAGATGCATCGCTTGGGCCGCTGTGATGGCATAGAGTACCGCCCCCGTTTCAATCCCAGCTCGTGAGGCAGAGCGCCCGCGCGCTCAGCAAGAGGAAATGGCGTCGAAGACAGGATCTTGTCGAGTCTTGAGCGCTGCGCTAGTGTGCACCTATGGTGACATCAAGCAACCTCTCAGCAATCCCCCCGCGCTTTCCCCTTTGTCAAAGGGGGTAAGGGCCTCGATACCTAACATGGACACCAACCATGGGTGAGTCCCAGGGGGTCCTCTACGTCGTCGGTATCGGCCCCGGCGCCCAGGATCACACCACCCCGGCCGCACTCGCGGCCATTGCCGATGCGGAGCTGGTCGTCGGCTATACGACGTACATCCGGCTGGTCCGTCATCTCATCGAGGGTAAGGACGTGATCCGGACCGGCATGACCGAGGAGATCGGCCGGGCACGGGCGGCCGTGGAGCGGGCACGGGACGGCGGGCGGGTGGCGCTCATCTCCTCCGGGGACGCGGGGGTCTACGGAATGGCGGGGCTGGTCTTCGAGGTCCTGCGGGACATGGGCTGGAGGCGCGGCGACTCCCCCGATCTCCGCATCGTCCCCGGCATGACGGCGATGAACTCCTGTGCTTCGCTGGTCGGCGCGCCATTGGTCCACGACTTCTGCACCATCTCGCTCTCGGACCTGCTCACGCCATGGCCGGTGATCGCGCGCCGCATCGAGGCCGCGGCCGCGGCCGACTTCGTGGTCGGTCTCTACAACCCCGCGAGCGGCCGCCGCACCCAACAGATCGTCGAAGCCCAAGCGATCCTGCGCCGGCACCGCGATGGCCCGACTCCCGTGGCGCTGGTGAAGAGCGCCTACCGCAAACGCCAGCTCGTGGTCCTCTCCGATCTCGATAATTTTCTCGACTACGAGATCGGTATGCTCACGACGGTACTGGTGGGCTCATCGAACACCTTCATGTTCGAGGGCTACATGGTGACGCCGCGCGGTTACACGAATAAATACACCGCGGCGGGCGAGGTCTTGCCGGGGCAGCGTCCAGGCTACTCCTTGGTCTTGCCCACCTCGGAGGCCGAGTGATGGCGCGTGTGGGACGTCTTGCGGGCGCCATCCTCGCCGAGACCGAGGGCCGGTATTTTTTGATCGGCAACACCAAGGAGCCGTGCGATTTCCGGTCGCAGGGCTTCGAGCCGCCCGCCGAGATCGACGCCCAAAAGCAGGCTTATATAAGGCTGTCCGTGACGGGGGCGGTGCGGATAGTACCGTCGTGGCTCACACTGGACCTTGAAGGAGAAGCACTGGCGCGGCTCCTGGCACGGCGGTTCCTCATCGAGCGCAACGGTTCGATGAGCGATCGGCTTTGGCGTCTCGTGATCGGCGTGGACGACGAAGAAGAAGCGCCGGAGGCGGAAGAGTTCGACGCTCAATGGCTCGCCGAGATCCCGGACAGGGTCTGGGATCTCGTGCGCGATACGGTTCTCAGGTGCATGTGATGCGCGTCTACATCATCGGCGCCGGTCCCGGCGATCCCAAGCTGCTCACCTTGCGCGCGGCCGAGCTCATTGCCTGCTGCCCCGTGGTCCTTTACACCGGCTCGCTAGTGCCGCCGGAGGTGCTGGCGCACGCCCGCGCGGACGCAAGGGTGCTCGATTCCGCCGGCATGACGCTCGACGAGATCATCGCGATCATCGTCGCGGCGCGTGATGCCGGCCAGGATGTCGCGCGCGTGCATACCGGTGACCCGCTCATCTTCGGCTCCACGGCCGAGCAGATGCGGCGGCTCGCTGCCCTCGGCATTCCTTACGAGATCGTGCCGGGGGTGTCCGCGTTCACGGCGGCGGCGGCGGTGCTCGGGCGGGAGCTGACGCTTCCCGAGCTCTGCCAGACCGTGATCCTGACCCGTGCCGAGGGCCGGACTCCTATGCCCGCGGGAGAAGCGCTCGCCGAGCTCGCCTGCCACCGCGCCACCCTGGCCCTGTTTCTCAGCATCACCCTCCTCAAGGAGGTGAGCAAGGCCTTGATCCCGGACTACGGGGCCGACTGTCCCGTGGCCGTGGTCCACAAGGCCACTTGCCCCGATCAGAAGATCGTGACCGGGACGCTCGCCGACATCCACGAGAAGGTGAAGGCTGCGGGGATCCGCTCGCAGTCGATGATCCTGGTGGGCCGGGTGCTGACCGCGATCGACTTCGCCGACTCGCGTCTATACGCGCCGGACTTCAGTCACCGCTTTCGCAAGGCCAAGCGCCAAGTACCATAAACCATCGTTCATCACAGCATAGGAGACCTCATGTCAAATATCAGCCAAGCGCATGCTTACGCAATGACCCACACACCGGCTTTCGCCGCTTTAGGAGCTGCGGTGGTGGGCATCGTCATCTTGTTTGCGGTGGCCTTCGCCCCGACGCCCGCCGTGCACAACGCCGCGCATGATACCCGGCACGCGCTGGCCTTTCCGTGTCACTGAGCGCGGCGATGTTTCGGCGTATCGTGTTCGCGGCGGCGATCTCAGGGGTGCTTTCCGGGATCGCGCTCACCGTGTTACAGGCCTTGGAGGTGGCGCCATTGATCTTCGAGGCCGAGACGTTTGAGGAGCAGGTCCCCGAGCAAAGCGGTGCGGGCCATGAACCGCCCGCCGCCTGGTCACCCCTGGACGGCTGGGAGCGCATGCTCTACACCGCCCTCGCCAACAGCGGCGCCGGGATAGGCTTCGCGCTGCTTCTCTGCGCGCTGTTCGCCGTGCGTGCGCCCATCTCCGCGCCGCAAGGCGCGCTTTGGGGAACGGCGGGGTTTGTCGTCTTCTACTTGAGTCCCGCGCTGGGGCTGCCGCCCGAGCTGCCGGGCACTGTTGCCGCGCCGCTTATCGAGCGGCAACTTTGGTGGCTAGCGACCGTCATCGGCACCGCCGGCGGATTCGCGCTGCTCGTCTTCACGCGGCCCTGGTACCGCAAGTTGGCCGGTCTAGCGCTGCTGGCCGTACCGCATCTCGTGGGCCCGCCCCACGCCGACTATGCCATCGCCGCCGTGCCCGACGACCTTGCGCGGCGATTTGTCATTGCCGCCACCTGGACCAACGGCGCCTTCTGGTTACTGCTGGGGAGCGTATCCGCGTGGGTGTTCCCGAGGCTGGACGGCGCATGAGCCTATCTCCCTGCCCGGCGCTCTTGCTGAGCGCGCCCGCCTCCGGCCAGGGCAAGACCACGGTCACGGCCGGCCTCGCACGCTACCACACCGCCCAAGGGCGCCGGGTGCGCGTGTTCAAGACCGGCCCTGATTTTATCGACCCGATGATCCTCGAGGCCGCGAGCCGCCACCCGGTCTACCAACTCGATCTCTGGATGGCCGGTGAAGCCGAGTGCCGGCGCTTGCTGCATAACGCCGCCCAAGAAGCCGATCTGATCTTGATCGAGGGCGTCATGGGCCTCTTCGACGGCCGGCCCTCGAGCGCCGATCTGGCCGGGCGCTTCGGCGTCCCGGTGCTCGCCGTGATCGACGCGAGGGCCATGGCGGAGACCTTCGGGGCGCTCGCCCATGGACTCGCGACGTATCGGGCAGGGCTCTCGTTTGCCGGGGTCCTAGCCAACCGCGTCGCGAGCGCAACGCACGGCGAGATGTTGAGCGCGAGTGTGCCAGCTGGCATTCCGTACAGAGGCGCTGTGTTCCGGCGTTCCGGCTTCGAATTACCCGAGCGCCATCTCGGCCTGGTCCAAGCACAGGAGTTGAGCGATCTCGATGCACGACTCGATGCGTTGGCGGAGGCGATTGCCGAGACCGACCTTAAAGATTTGCCGGAACCCGTGGCTTTCGCACCCGAGCGCAGGCTTGAGCACCCGCGCTTATTGGAGGGCACGCGCATCGGTGTCGCCCGCGATCTCGCCTTCTCCTTTGTCTATCCGGCCAACCTCGATCTCTTGCGGGCGCTGGGGGCGGAGCTGGTGTTTTTCTCGCCGCTCCGAGACACCGAGTTGCCCGCGGTCGACAGCGTGTATCTGCCGGGCGGTTATCCCGAGTTGCATATCGAGGCACTGGCGAACAATCAGGGGATGAAACAGGGCATCAGCGATCACGTGGCGGCGGCCAAGCCCTTGCTCGCCGAGTGCGGCGGCATGCTCTATCTCCTCGATGAGCTCAGCGATCGCGAGGGACGGGCGGGGAGCATGTGCGGGATACTCCCGGGCCGGGCCCGGATGCAGGGGCGGTTGATGGGGCTCGGGTTGCAGTCGGCCCGCTTCGAGGCCGGGGAACTCCGCGGCCATACCTTTCACCACTCGGCGCTCGAGACCTCGATGCAGCCGAGCGCAAAGGGGGCCCGCCAAAACGGGACTGCCGGCGAGGCCATCTACCGCAGCGGCCGCCTGACTGCCTCGTACCTGCACTGGTACCTGCCTTCAGGTCCCGCGGTGGCGGTGGAGCT
>JBIMKC010000058.1:0-12231 GCA_043673925.1 Chromatiales bacterium
ACTGCGTGATCGTTACATTCGTTGATAACTAACTTCGTAAGCCGTACGCAACATGGTGTTTATACGGCTAGCAAATTGCACCCCACGTTCGTTACCCGTTATCGGCAAACAACGCTAAACCTTTTCGATGATGCCGGTGTGATCCGCTGTCCCCGTCGACCCAGTCTCGGCGGAACGGCCGGGCGGATCAAACCACGCGAGCTTCTCGTGTAATCGTACCACTTCGCCGACGATGACCATGAGAGGCGCGCGAATATTCTCATCTAGGGCATGAGACGGCATGCTGTTTAAGTTTCCGATGATCACCCGCTGCGACGGGGTGGTGCCCTGCTGGATCAGTGCGACGGGGGTCTCAGCGGCCATGCCGTGCGATAGCAATCCCTGGCAGAGAAGGGCGAGCCCTTGCAAGCCCATATAGACGGCGATCGTTTGCCGCGGTTGCACCAAGGCATCCCAGTTGAGGTCCAAGGAGCCTTCCTTGAGGTGCCCGGTAACGAATACACAGGACTGAGCGTAATCCCGGTGTGTCAAGGGAATGCCTGCGTAGCACGCGCAGCCGGCGGCAGCCGTGATACCGGGCACCACCTGAAACGGGATGCCCTCCGCCGAGAGCGTGTCGATTTCCTCGCCCCCGCGCCCGAAGATGAACGGATCGCCGCCCTTGAGTCTCAGTACTCGCTGGCCTTGGCGGGCGAGCTCGATGAGTTTGCGGTGGATCTCGTGCTGCGGTACGGTATGGCGATCGCTTTCCTTCCCGACATAGATGCGCTCGGCGTCCTTACGCACGAGATCAAGTACGGTGGGAGCTACAAGCCGGTCATAGAGCACAACATCGGCTTGCTGCATCAATCGGAGGGCCCGGAAGGTCAAAAGGTCCGGATCGCCCGGGCCGGCGCCCACTAAGTAGACCTCGCCCACGAGTTTCGGGCCGGGCGATTCCTCATCAAACTCCCTTGTTAACGCGGTCACCGCGGCCCGCTCGCGTCCAGCGAATAGCATCTCCGCGATGGGTCCCTGGAGGATCCGTTCCCAAAACCGCCGGCGCGCGGTGGGGTCGTCGAAACGCAAACGGGCGCGATCACGAAACTCAGCCATTAATGCAGCGAGCCGACCGTATGCGGCGGGGATCAGCGTTTCCAATCGAGCGCGGAGTAGGCGCGCAAGCACCGGAGAGGCGCCGCCCGTGGAGACCGCGATCTGAACCGGCGCACGCTCGATGATCGATGGCATGATAAACGTGCAACACGCTGGATGATCGGCCACATTCACCGGAACCCCGAGGCGCCGCGCGTGGCGAGCCACCGTTGCGTTGATTTCCGGGTCGTCGGTTGCGGCGAACGCGAGCCATGCTTCCCGCAGGTCGTCCGGCTTGAATTCTCGCGCAATAAGCGTAATCGCTCCCGTCTCTGACAAGCTCCTTAAGCGTAAGCTGATCCGCGGCGCGACGACGATCACCCGCGCCGCGCGCCGAAGTAACAGCTCGGCTTTGCGCGTGGCCACCTCACCGCCGCCCACGACCAGACACGGGTGGTCTTTGACCTGGTAATAGATGGGGAGGTGAAACATTGCTCGGACCGATAAGCGCTTTATCGAACGATTATAAACTATCGACGCGCCAGGGAAAGCGACGGCGTAGAGCCCGTCACGTCCCCGAAGGACCTCCAGTCATTGTATGAGTTTGCGCTCGCGATCGAAGCTCCCAATCCTCTACCTCCACGTCTGGCCACTCGATTGCGAGCAACTGCGCGAGCAGCACGCGGAAATCCTCCCTATCGGAAACAATCAAGAAGCTTGGCATCGAGGAAGGTCTTTCTTGGGTCAAAAAACGCCGTGGGGAGCTTAGATTTTGCCGTGTTATCGGCGAAGGCGTTGAATAATTCAGCCAAAACCACCCCGAACGGTGCGCCGATGAACCGCCCGTGCGTGTCGTACGCTCGAGGCATCAAGCGGCGGGCCTGATCCCGACGCGTCCCGGTTCGTCGCCCTGAAGATATCGCCGTAACCCGAACAGACTGGCCGGGGTGATAAGCGCCATGAGTCCGACGAGCAACCATAGCGTTTCGCAATCGCGCGGGCCCGTCTCGGGACAATAGTTCCCGAGCAGAAACCCGGAGAGCATCCCGACGAAGAACTTTGCGATGAAAAACGGCAGGAAGGAGAGCGACATGTAGGAGGCCTCTTGGCCTTGCGGAGCGATCGCGGCCGTATACTCGTAGAGCTTCGGTGACCACAGCGCCTCCCCGAGGGAGAGGAAACAGACGAACAGGAAAATACCCATGTAGCGGGGATCCACGATTCCAGGGATCCCCAGCCAGGTGTGAACGATGAGATCGCCCACCCGGCTTGTGGCGAGCGGCTCGAAGATCGCGGGCGGTACGGCGATGAAAAATACCGAAAGCGCGGCGATGAGACTGCCGAAGCTGACCATGCGGTAGGCCGAGATCCCCTGCGTGAGCGCCCCGACCACCGGCACCAGGGCGATGATCATCACGGCGTTCAGAACCCCGAATAACTGTCCGATCGGCGCGCCGGCGCCGAGCTCGCGGATGCCGTATTTAGGAAAGGTGTAGTACATGTGGTAGAAGATGAGGCGCACGCCCACGACCAACGTTAAAAAGACCAGGAAACGATAGAACGCGGGTTGCTGCCAGAGTCCGATAAAGAGGCGCGTCGCTCGTGGTAGCGCGTCGCGGTAGGCGAAGACGGGGCGAGTCTCAAGAGCGCCGCTCCCGGCGCCCGCATCGGTGACCTCGATCTCATCCCGAAGACTAAGATATACCGCGATTAAGCCGATGCCGGACAAGACCACGCTTACGAGGAACAGCGCGCGATAGGTGCTCAACGTGGCCCCGAGCAGTGGGAGTTTGTAGTTGCCGTATTCGCCGAGTTGCTGGCGTACCGCGTCGAAGATCCAGCCGGCGCCCGCGAAGCCGACGTTCATCGCCGTATAGAATACCGAAAAGGCCATCGAGCGCTGGCGCGCCGTAGAGAAGCGCTTGACCGCGGCGACCATAACCGGTGTCAATAAGGCCTCACCCAGTGCCAGCGGCATGAGCCCGAGCGGGAGCGCGAGCCACGCTACCGTGGTAGAGGTCATGATCGCTCGTGAGAGCATGCTAATAGCGAAACCAAGCAGCAGGGCCCGGCGCAGACCGACGGCATCGACAAAGGATCCAACCAGCACGGTGAAAAGCGTCATGAGCGACGACCAGGCCGCGATGAGAAAGCCTGCTTCCGTATCACTATAGCCTAGGTCCGCGGAGAGCCAGAGCACCAAGGTCATGTTCATCACGCTGTAGGCGAGGATCGCCAGCACCTTGCTTGCGAAGATAACCCATAGCTCCGGGACGGCGCTGCCCAATACCGTGAACTTTGCGAGGAAGGATCTCATGTTTTTCTGATTGTCTGTCTGAAATTCGCTTTTCAGGCTTAGACGGCCGTGCGGAAAATCACGTCGACGCGCAGACCCGGCGCGTTATCACCGAGCCTCAGTTCCGCCTCGTGCAGTTGGGCGACCGCCGCGACGAGGCTCAAACCTAAGCCGCTGCCAGCGGTCGTGCGGCTGGCTTCGAGGCGCACGAAACGCTGTAGAACGCGCTCACGGTCCTCGGGGGAGACGCCCGGTCCGGTGTCCGCTACGGTGACCGTGGCGCGTGGCCCCACGGTCGAAACTGTCAGGCCGATAGCGCCGCCTTGCGGCGTATACTTAATCGCGTTGTCGATGAGATTGGCGACGGCATGGGAGAGTAACTCGCGGTGTCCTAAGATATGGACATTCGCCGTGGCATGCATGGATAAGCGTAACCCTCGCTCTTCTGCCAGAGGCTGATATAAGTCCGCAACGTCGCGGGCGACGGCAGACAGATCGACCCGCTCCATTTCAATTGCAAGCGTGCCCGCCTCCGCCTGGGCAATATGCAGCAGAGTATTCACCGTGTGATGCAGCCGCTCGGTTTCCGTCAAGGCCGTGTCGAGAGCTTGCCGATAGGACTCGACGCTAGGAGGATTGCTAAAGGTCAGTTCGACGTGGCTGCGAAGGCGCGTGATGGGCCCCCGCAGATCATGCGCCACACTGTCGATGACCGTTCGCATTCCCGTGCTCAGGTGCTCGATCTGATTGAGCATTTGATTGACACTTTCCGCTACCCGATCGAATTCATCGCCGATCCCTTGCACCGGTAAGCGCTGGCTCAGATCGCCTCGGATGATGCTATCGGTGGTACGGGCGATCGCGTCGACACGCCCGAGAATATTGCGGCCGGTAAGGATGCCCCCGATGCCGCTGAGAACGACGAATATCGCGAGCGAGGCGACGAGGAATACCGTAAGCGTACCTTGAAAATCGACCCGATCTTCGATATCCCGGCCGACGAGCAAGCGATGGCTGTCGGCGAGATCGAAGATCTTCGCACGCGCCGCGTGCATTACGGGACCCGACGCTTCCGGGATCTCCACGCCAAACTGGATCCATTCGTCCGCGTTGGAGTCAACCGTGGGCCAGAGGGCGAGATTCCCCGCCACGGGCCGATGGTAAAGATCGATCAGCAGGTACAGCTCCCCAGTCTGGGTATCGCCGTTCAAGCGTTTGGTGATGACCCGCGCCAATCCACTGAGTCCTAGCTGCGCGTACTGCTCCGCCAGCCCCCGGTAATCCGCTTCGATCGTGGCGTTTGTTTCTCGATCGATGAACGCCACGGTCGCATCATGAATGAACAGGAGCAGCACGCCGGCCGATGCCGCGAAGGCGGCCATGTTGGCGACCGACAGCCGGAACAGTGTGGTCTGGAGTAGCCTAGGTGTGTTCACGCAAGGAATAACCCGCGCCCCGGATCGTGTGCAACAGCGGTGTCGCGAAGCCTTTGTCTATTTTTTGGCGCAGGCGGCTGATATGTACGTCAATGACGTTTGTTTGCGGGTCGAAGTGGTAGTCCCAGACGCCATCCAAGAGCATCGTTCGTGTCACGACCTGACCTGCGTGACGCAGCAAATACTCGAGGAGGCGAAATTCCCGCGCTTGTAAATCGATCCTGCGACCCGCGCGCGTGACGGTGCGCGTCAGCAGATCCATTTCCAAGTCCGCGAATCCCAGCTTGGTCGTAGGCGCCGCAGAGTGACCGCGCCTTAGCAGCGCCTCGATGCGCGCGAGCAACTCCGAAAACGCATACGGTTTGGTCATGTAATCATCGCCGCCCGCACGCAAGCCGCGCACACGGTCATCGATCTGCGCCAGCGCGCTGAGGATGAGGACGGGCACTTTATTTCCTTGTGCCCGTAGTGCTTCTATTACCGCGAGACCGTTTAAACCCGGGAGCATACGATCGACGATCAGTAAATCGAAGTCTTCGCTCGTCGCCAAGAACAGTCCGTCGCGCCCCTCGGATGCGTGTTCGATGGTATAGCCGCCTTCACGCAAGCCTTTCGTCAGGTACGCCGCGGTGTCGCGATCGTCTTCGATGAGGAGGATACGCATAGCAAGAACAGCTCGGCGTTTGGTATTATGATCGCAAAACCCGTTAGTTAACGGCGCTAATGCATGGTGTTGCTGTAGGTTGCCACCCTTTGGCGAGAAGGCGTTAGGTCCGGGGGCAAGGTTGCAAAAATTTAATCAATCGTTAATCTACAGGAAAGGGCGGGAGGATTATCTTGCTCCTAGCCTCGTAGTTTTGAATATCTCCTGTGTCGGGAGGCTGGGCAACCGGCCTCCCGATTTTTTTGTTGTTGCCCGAACGACATCAGCTTATGATTTCCCAGTTTTTGTCCCGTTGAGGCCCGCTTCCGCCATCGCCACCGCGCGAAAAATGGCGCGGCCTTTATTGAGGGTTTCCTTCCATTCCAGGGCCGGTTGCGAATCAGCGACAATCCCGGCGCCGGCCTGGACGTGCAACATGCCGTTTTTGATCAATGCAGTACGAATCGCAATCGCTAGATCCATGTTACCGCTCCAGGATAGGTAGCCGACGGCCCCCGCATAGACCCCACGCTTCACCGGTTCTAGTTCGTCGATGATTTCCATCGCCCGTACCTTGGGTGCGCCGCTCACGGTACCGGCGGGAAAGGTCGCCCGCAGGACGTCAATGGGGCTTTCGCGGCTGTCTAGCCGGCCCGTGACGTTTGACACGATATGCATGACGTGCGAGTAGCGTTCGATCATCATTCGATCCGTGACCTGCACGGTCCCGATCTGCGCCACTCGCCCGATGTCATTGCGCCCGAGGTCGATGAGCATGAGGTGCTCCGCAAGCTCCTTAGGGTCGCGCAGGAGTTCCTGCTCGAGCGCGAGATCTTCCTCGGAATCGCGGCCGCGGCGCCGGGTCCCGGCAATCGGCCGGACCGTGACGGTACCCTCATCCAAGCGCACCAGGATCTCTGGCGAGGACCCGACAATAAAGAAATCGCCTAGGTTCAAATAATAGAGGTAGGGGGAAGGATTGAGGCAGCGCAGGGCGCGGTAGAGATCAGTGGCGCGGGCGTGAAAAGGTACCGACAGGCGCTGCGACAAGACCACCTGCATCACGTCACCTTCGAGGATATAGTCCTTGATGCGATGGACGGCGGCTTCGAAGTTATGACGTTCAAAGCTTGAGAGAAAATCCTCTTCGAGCACGCTTCGTGGCACCGCTGGAAGGCTCGGACTCATCTGGCCGCCGGTCAAACCGCGAACGAGTTCATCGATGCGTTCTTGCGCGCGTTCGAGGGCGAGCGGTTGCGATGGATCGGCATGTACGATCAGAGAGAGTTTGCCGCGCAGGTTATCGAAAACCAAAACCTCCTCGGATACCATCAAGAGTATATCCGGGCAATCGAGCGGATCGGGCTTGCGGGTGTTGCCGATGCGCTGCTCGACATAGCGCACGGTGTCATAGCCGAAGTAGCCGACGAGCCCGCCGCTGAATCGCGGTAGGCCGGGGACTTGTGGAACGCGAAAGCGCGCGCGAAATTGGTCGATCCATCCCAGGGGGTCCGCGGTGATCGTCTGCTCCACCACTTCGCCGTCCGTTTCCACCTTCACTCCATGACCATTCACGCGCACTACCGTCCGCGCCGGCAGCCCGATGAAGGAGTAACGGCCCCATTGTTCGCCGCCTTGCACGGATTCAAATAGATAGGAATGCGGTCTGTCCCCGAGCTTAAAGTAAGCACTGAGCGGGGTATCCAGATCCGCGAGGATCTCTCGCATCACGGGGATGCACGTATAGCCGTCCTTTGCTAAGCGGGTAAAATCTTTGGGATCCATCGTCTTTCGCGAGCCGCCGTTAGATCAAAGTTACGAGCTTGGCCAACGAGTCAACGATCGCATCGGGTCGAGTGTCCGCAATGTCTTCGCCGTTATTGTATCCGTAGCGCACGCAGACCACCGAATACCCGGCCGCACGGGCGGCTGCTACGTCGTTGACCGAATCCCCGACCATTAGACTTTTCTCCGGGACGACCCCGGTTGCGTTTGCGACGTGTAAAAGTGGCAGCGGATCGGGTTTCTTGGCGGCCAAGCTGTCGCCGGCAACCACGACCGCGAAATTCTCGAAGATCCCCAATGATTTCAGAAGTGGTTGCGTGAACCGCTCGCGTTTATTGGTAACACAACCGAGCTTGCGGTTCGTTGCGAGGAGATAATCGAGCCCTTCGCGGACGCCCGGGTACAGGCGGCTTCGCAGGCATGTGTACTGCCCATAAACATCCGAAAAGAGCGCAACAGCAGTTTGGAAAAGTGTTTCCTCGGGTTCGGCATAAAGATCTCCCGTAAGAGCGCGTTTGACCAAGCGTTCCGCCCCGCTCCCGATCCAATTCCTCACCCGATCCTCGCCTCGCGGCGGCAGTCCCAACTGGATCAGCATCGTGTCGATGCTGTAAGCGAGGTCGGGGGCGCTATCGACCAGCGTACCGTCGAGATCCAGCACCACCAGCTCCGGTTTTGGTAGAGGCATCCGCACTACACCTGAGCCGCCATCGCCAGCTCCGCGCGCATGGTCTGTATCGTGGCGCGATAATCATGGCTCCCGAATATGGCGGTTCCCGCGACGAAGGTGTCGGCGCCAGCGGACGCGATTTTTCCAATATTCGAAACCTTAATCCCGCCGTCCACCTCGAGACGGATCGGCCGCCCACACGCATTGATGACGGAACGCGCCGCGCTGATTTTGGCATAGGTTGTTTCGATAAAGTCCTGTCCGCCGAAGCCCGGATTGACGGACATCAGCAGCACCATTTCGATAGTATCGAGAACCGGTGCAAGAACAGCGAGGGGGGTCGCTGGATTGAGCACGACACCGGCTTTGCAACCGGCTTCATGTATCAGATGCAGCGTGCGCTGCATATCCTCGCTGGCTTCGGGATGGAAAGTGATATAGTTCGCGCCGGCCTTCGCGAAGGCGGGGACGATGCTGTCGACGGGGCTAATCATGAGATGGACGTCGATAGGCGCCCTCACACCGTAACCTCGAAGCGCTTCACAGACGGACGGACCGAAGCTCAGATTGGGTACGAAGTGATTATCCATCACGTCGAAATGAATAAGATCGGCGCCGGCATCAATGACGCGGACAGCCTCCTCCCCGAGTCGAGCTAAGTCCGCGGCGAGGATGGACGGCGCAATGAAATGCTCGGGCCGCATGCTGGTTTCCTATCACCACTTGACGCAATGAGGGCGCAACTGTACCTGATCGGCTAGCGATTTTCAGCAACGCCGCGGGTGGCTATGATGCAGCGGTAAATGTCCACCGCATCCTGCCGATACATCTCGGGCAGGCGCCGGGTCCGATCCCCCCTCCCCAGGATCCGGCCCTGTACACCCTCGAAGGGATGCGAGGGTGTTTTTTTTTACCAGTGCTCGAGCAACGGTTCGCCGCGCGGTTCGCTTGGGTTCGCCGGCAGAACGTTTGGCTGGGGGACTAGGATTCGAACCTAGGTTGACGGAGTCAGAGTCCGTAGTCCTACCGCTAGACGATCCCCCAGGGGGGCCCCGGAGCTTAGCGCTTCGAGTACTGCGGCCGTTTACGCGCTTTATGCAGCCCAACCTTTTTGCGCTCGACCTCGCGCGCGTCGCGGGTGACGAAACCAGCGCGGCGCAAGGGGCTCTTGAGGTTATCGTCGTATTCGATGAGCGCTCGTGTGATCCCATGTCGGATAGCGCCTGCTTGCCCCGACGAGCCGCCGCCTTTCACGGTAATGAAGAGGTCGAATTTCCCGTCCAAGTTCGCCGTTTGCAACGGTTGGCGGACGATCATGCGCGACGTTTCGCGCCCAAAATAATTGTCCAAGCTGCGCTTGTTGATCGTAATCCGCCCGTCGCCGGGCTTAACGAAAACTCGCGCGGTCGCGCTTTTGCGGCGGCCGGTGCCGCGATAGATCTGAGCTGACATCGTTATAGTTCCAAGATTAGTGGTTGCTGGGCGCTGTGCTTGTGCTTGGGCCCCGGGTACACTTTCAGTTTGCGAAACATCTCGCGTCCGAGCGGGCCCTTCGGGAGCATGCCCTTGACCGCGCGCTCGATGACACGGTGCGGCGCCCGCCGGAGGAGCTTGTCGAAGCTCGTCGACTTGAGACCACCGGTGTAACCGGAATGGTTGTAGTAGATTTTCCCCCGGGGTTTGTTTCCCGTGACCTGTATCTTTTCGGCATTGACTACAATGATATAGTCGCCGGTGTCCATGTGCGGTGTATATATGGGTTTATGCTTACCTCGCAGCCGTTTGGCAATCTCGCTTGCGAGACGCCCCAACACCTTGCCCTGGGCGTCGACAACGTACCAGTTGCGTTCTATGTCCGAAGGCGTAGCGCTAAAGGTCTTCATGAGTTTATTGCTTTCAAAAGCGATGAATCGTAGTTTTTGCTTTTATTGCTGTCAACAACAATGAGCTTGCAATAGTCGAGAGGACAAGAACGGGCCGGCTGCAACGGGCATGACGACGCGTTGGACCATTGGAAGAAGACTGGCGTTCGGAATGGGCGCCATCATCGCTCTATTCCTGATGAGCGATCTTATCGTCTACTGGCGCGCCCGTGAGTTCAACGCGCTGGGTTCGGGCTTGCGCCTCTGCGCGTTGCTGGCCGGCGCTGCCGTTGGATTCCTGACCCTGCGTGGCGTGACCCGGCCGGTACGCTCGCTCCTCGCCGCGACGCAGGCGCTGGCGGCCGACGACTTATCGCGGCGGGTCCTACCAGAGTCCGACGACGAGCTCGGGCGGTTAGCTATCGCGTTTAATCAAATGGCAAAGGTTCTCGAGCGCAACGCCGTTTCCCGGACTTATCTCGATAATGTGATCCGCTCGCTGTCCGAATCGCTGATCGTGGTCTCGCCCACGGGCGTCATAGTAACGGTCAATCCCGCAAGCTGCTCGCTCTTGGGCTATCCGGAGAGCGATTTGACGGGCGCTTCGATTCAGCGCGTCCTGGGCTTAAACGATACCGCGCTCAAACTGGAGTTCCTGTTTACCGGCGTGACCGAACAGGAGACCTATTATTATCGCCGGGATGGACAACGCATCCCGGTATTGTTTTCCGCCGCTCCCTTACGCGCTCGCGACGGCAGCCTGCAGGGCGCGGTATGCATCGCCCTCGATATCGTCGAGCGGCGGCGCACCCAGCGGGCGCTCGCCGCATCCCGGGCGCAACTGCGCAAGCTCGTGCAGTATCTCAATCTCAGCCGCGAGGAAGAGCGTACTCAAATCGCGCGCGAGCTCCACGACCAACTTGGACAGTCGCTGACCGGGATCAAGATGGACATCGCCTGGATACAGCGCCGGGTCGACGATCACGAGGCCAGTGACCAACGTATAGCGCAGCGTCTCAACGCCATGTCCCGGCACGTCGACGCGACCGTGAGCCTGGTGCGCCGCGTCGCCACCGAGCTGCGACCGGCGGTGCTCGATAACCTCGGTTTAGTTCCGGCCCTCGATCTCCTGCTCCGGCAGTTCAACGAACGCATGGGGATCGGCGTCGAGCCGAGCTTGGACGCGCCGGTCGATTTGACCCCCACCCAGGCTACCGCGCTCTATCGCATCGCCCAGGAAGCCCTAACCAACGTCGCCCGTCATGCCCAAGCACGGCGAGTCTGGCTGCGGATGGACCACTCGGAGGGCAGCGCGCGGCTCGAGGTCCGAGACGACGGGCGCGGGATTGAACCCGCTGACCGCGAATCGGGGCGCTTACTGGGGCTGCTCGGGATCGAGGAGCGGGCCCGGGAGCTCGGCGGGATGCTAACCATCGGCGGTCCGCCAGGGACCACATTAACCGTTACCTTTCCAATCAGACCCTCGCCGTAGCCGCAGCGGATTTCACGCGAATGCTCGCCCCCTTTATTAATCCGCCACCGCCGCGCCCACAGCGCGCGCGGCCGGCGCACCGTGGTTGGGATGAGCAGCGATGCTGAAGTTTCTGATCGCCGATGACCATCCTTTGATGCGTCGCGGGATCCGTGACCTGCTCCGGGAGGCGTTCCCGGATTTAGACGTGAGGGAAGCCGCCACCGGCCAGGAGGTCGAACAGCTCGTGCGAACTGGGCTCTGGGATCTGGTGCTGCTAGACGTATCCATGCCGGGAGGTGACGGATTGGAAACGCTGGTTCGGGTCAAGCGGGCGCTCCCGGCGGTCCCGGTGTTTGTGCTCAGCATGCACGCCGAGGAGCAGTTTGCGGTGCGCGCGCTCAAAGCCGGGGCCGCGGGCTATCTCACCAAGGATCGGGCTCCCGAGGAGTTGGTGACGGCGGTTAAGCGGGTTCTCGCGGGTGGCCGCTATGTCACGCAATCTTTGGCGGAACGGCTTATTACCGAGATCTCCGGTGGTGCCGAGGCAGCGCCCCACGAGCGCTTGTCGCAACAGGAGTACCGGGTGACGTACCTGATCGCCGCCGGAAATACCGTAAGCGAGATTGCGGAACTGATGCATCTCAGCGTCAAGACCGTCAGCACTTACCGGGTTCGCATCCTGGAAAAACTGCATCTAAGGACCAGCGCCGAGTTAACTTATTACTGCGTGAAGCACGGCTTGGTCGCGTAGCGGTGTTTCCCCGGTCCGTATTGAAAAACGCAGCGTAGGACAAAAGCGGACCCCTACCGTCGTTGACCTACGCGAGGTTCGAACTCCCACCGACAGACATTGTAACCGGCCGCGCGTAGTCTCACGCTGCGTTGACATTCGTTTAGTAGGTTGCTGGTCGAACAGCGATGGTTATGCGAAGTAAGTGGCAATGGAGAGGCGCCTTTTAGCAGCCCCGTTGAGTTCACAGGGGGCGCACGC
>JBIMKC010000059.1:0-12114 GCA_043673925.1 Chromatiales bacterium
TTCGAGCACCGCCGGAACGCGAGATCCCGAGCGCAGCAGATTTCTTCACAAGCTCATTGCAAACGCTCGATGAGACCGCGTAACGCCGTCTCGACGGCCTGGCGGCGCACGCTGCCCCGGCCGCCTTCGAAATGCTTGCACACCGTGACCGGCGGACGGCCGCCGCCGGCCCAGGCGAACCATACGGTCCCGACCGGTTTGTCTGCGGTTCCGCCCTCCGGCCCCGCGATCCCGGTAATGGCAACGCTAACCTGACTTCGGCTATGCGTGAGCGCGCCTTCGGCCATCTCGATGGCGGCCTCTGCGCTCACCGCGCCGAAGCGTGCGAGCGTCTCGGCTTTGACGCCCAACATCTCCAGCTTGGCCGCATTCGAATAGGTCACGAAACCGCGCTCGAACCACGCCGAGCTGCCCGCGATCGAGGTCACCACCTGGGCCACCCAACCTCCGGTGCAGGATTCGGCGGTGGCGAGCCGGTAGCCTTGATGCTGCAAACGCCGCCCGAGCTCTCGCGCTAGCTGCCGCACCGGGATGCCTGCGCGGCGTTCCTCGCTTCCACGCGACGCCGCTCAAAGAATCGTTTAAGTAAACTACAACATTCGGCCTCGAGGATCCCGCCGCGCACTTCCACGTAGTGATTCAAGCGGCCGCTGCCTAGGATCTCGAAGACGCTGCCCGCGGCCCCCGCCTTGGGATCACGCGCACCGTAGGCCACCCGCGCGATCCGGGCATGCACGCTGGCGCCCGCGCACATGACGCAAGGTTCCAAGATCACGATCAAAGAGCAACCGGCCAAGCGGTAATTTCCAACCCGCTCCGCCGCACGCCGCAGGGCGACCATCTCGGCATGGGCGGTGGGATCGTTGCGGCCGATCGGTTGGTTCCACCCTTCTCCGATGACCTGATCATCCCGCACCACGACGGCGCCGACGGGGACTTCGCCGTGTTCTTCGGCACAGCTGGCGAGAGCGAGCGCCTGGCGCATCCAGCGCTCATCATTGGCCTCCGTTAGGTGCCCTGGCCGCAACGCCGATTCCTCGCCGTTCATTCCCACTCGATGGTCGCCGGCGGTTTGCCGGAGATGTCATACACCACCCTTGAGACGCCGGGAACCTCGTTGAGAATTCGCCGCGCTACGTGATCCAGAAATTCGTGCGCGAGCGGCGCCCAGCGAGCGGTCATGAAATCCAAGGTCTCGACGGCTCGCAAGGCGACGACCGGCGCGTAGTGGCGCGCATCGCCGGTGACACCCACCGAGTTGACCGGCAGCAACACCGCGAAGGCCTGGCTGACTTTCTCGTACAGCTCCTGCCGGCGAAGCTCGTCGATAAAAATTATATCCGCCCGGCGCAAGGTATCGGCGCGCGCCGCGGTGACTTCCCCTAAAATCCTGACCGCGAGCCCCGGACCGGGGAATGGGTGGCGGTAGACCATGTCGTAAGGCAGGCCGAGATCAATACCGATCTTGCGGACCTCGTCCTTGAACAGCTCTCGCAAGGGTTCGATCAACTTCAGCCGCATGCGTTCCGGCAGGCCGCCCACGTTATGGTGGGATTTGATGACGTGGGCCTTGCCGGTCGCCGCATGCGCCGATTCGATGACATCGGGGTAAATGGTGCCCTGAGCCAGCCAGGCTACGTTGGGAAGTGTCCGCGACGCTTCCTCGAATACCTGGATGAATTCCCGGCCGACAGCCTTACGTTTCTCTTCGGGATCGTGCAGGCCAGCCAAGGCATTGAGGAAGCGATCGGCAGCGTTCACGCGCAGCACGTGGAGGCGAAGGTGGCGCGTGAATGTCGCCATGACTTGATCGGCTTCGTTCAATCTCAGCAAGCCATTATCGACAAAGACACAGGTCAATTGATCACCGATCGCGCGCTGCAAGAGCGCGGCGACCACCGAGGAATCGACGCCCCCGGAGAGCGCCAGCAGGACCCGATCCCGCCCGACCCGCTCGCGCATGCGCGCCATGCTGTCTGCGATGATGCTGGCGGTAGTCCAGGAGCTGCCGCAGCCGCAAATCTCATGGATAAACCGGGCGAGGATGCGCTGCCCTTGGCGGGTATGAGTGACCTCGGGATGGAACTGCAGGCCATAATACCGGCGCGCCTCGTCGGCCATGCCGGCGATCGGCGCTCCCTCGCTTGCGGCGATGCGGATAAATCCGGGCGGTAACTCGGTCACGCGATCGCCGTGGCTCATCCACGCATCCAGCACCCCGTGGCCATCCGGGCTCAGATGATCCTCGATATCCTTGAGCAGGGAAGAGTTGCCGGAGATCGAAACCTGGGCGAAACCGAACTCCCGAACGCGCGCGGATTCGACCGCCCCGCCAAGCTGCGCCGCCATCGTCTGCATCCCATAACAGATACCGAGCACCGGCACACCGAGCGCAAACACCGGCGCGGGCGCCGCGGCCCTAGGCGCCAGGGTGACAGATTCCGGTCCGCCCGAGAGCACGATGCCGCGTGGCTCAATGCTCCGGATCCGATCGTCGGCGAGATCGTAGGGGTGGATCTCACAGTAGACACCAGCGTCCCGTATGCGCCGGGCGATGAGCTGGGTATATTGAGAGCCGAAATCGAGGATGAGGATGCGATCGCGATAGATATCTGCCATGGCGTGCCCGTCTTCCAGAAGGGTTGGATATGAAAACTACGCGCGACGATTCTCTAAGCTCGTCGCCGGATGCGGGCTATTATTCGATGCGGTAATTCGGTGCTTCTTTGGTGATCGCCACATCGTGTACATGACTCTCCCGGATCCCAGCGTAGGTGACGCGCACGAACTTCGATTGGGTGCGCAGTTCTTCCACGGTCGCGCAACCGGTATAGCCCATGGCCGCGCGAATACCCCCGAGCAGTTGGTAGACGATCGCGGTGACGCTCCCTTTATACGGTACGCGGCCTTCGATCCCCTCGGGCACCATTTTCTCGATGTCGTCGGCTTCTTGAAAATAACGATCCGAGGAGCCATGTGGCTGGGCCATGGCGCCGAGCGATCCCATGCCGCGATAGGTTTTATAGGAACGCCCTTGATACAGCTCAACCTCCCCGGGCGCCTCCTCGGTGCCGGCGAAGAGCCCCCCGATCATCACCGCATGGGCACCGGCTGCGATCGCCTTCGCGATGTCACCGGAGTAACGGACCCCCCCATCGGATATGATCGGCACGCCGGAATTCTCGATGGCGGCGGTCACCTCCGACACCGCGGTGATTTGCGGTACGCCGACACCGGTCACGATCCGGGTGGTACAGATCGAACCGGGTCCGATCCCGACCTTGACCGCATCGACACCGGCCTCGGCCAAAGCCTTGGCGGCTTCCCCGGTCGCAATGTTGCCCGCGATGACTTGGGTCGCGGCGTAGGTTTTCTTCACCCACCGTACCGTCTCCAGGACCCCGCGGGAATGCCCGTGGGCGGTGTCGACCACGATCACATCGACGCCCGCATGTACCAAGGCTTCCACCCGCTCATAGGCGCCGGGGCCGGCGCCCACGGCCGCTCCGACACGCAGGCGCTGGTATTGGTCCTTGCAGGCGTTCGGAAACTCTTGCGATTTCTGAATATCCTTGACGGTGATCAGGCCCCGCAATTGAAACCGATCGTTAACGACCAACACCTTTTCGATGCGGTGTTTGTGTAGTAGGGCGATCACTTCCTCACGCGTAGCCCCTTCCTCCGCCGTCACCAGCCGGTCCCTCGGGGTCATAATGCTTCGCACCGGGTTTTCGTAGCGGGTTTCGAAGCGCAGATCACGGCTCGTAACGATGCCGACCAGCGCTTCCCCATCGACCACCGGCACGCCGGAAATCTTGTGAGCACGGGTCAAACTCAATACCTCACGGATACTGGTTTCCGGCGACACCGTAATTGGATCCTTGACGACCCCGCTTTCATATTTCTTGACCAACCGCACCTCGCCCGCTTGCCGCTCGGCGCTGAGGTTTTTATGAATAACACCGATGCCGCCCTGCTGGGCCAACGCGATCGCGAGCCGCGCATCGGTGACCGTGTCCATGGCCGCCGAAATGATCGGTATGCTGAGGCGGATCTCGCGGGTAAGCCGCGTCTCCACGCTGACGTTCCGAGGCAGCACCTGCGAATAGGCTGGGACCAGTAGAACGTCATCGAAAGTCAGGGCTTCATCCGCAAGACGCATGATCATGGCCGTAGTAATGATTCGGATCTTGCATTATAAAGGGGCGGTGCAGCGTAGGTAAACGCCTATTCCAACCACCGCCGCCGCCGGTCCGATGATATCAGAATCTATCCTCGCCGCATCGACCATGGAAGACATTTATAGCATCACGCGCCTAAACCGCGAGGCGCGTACCCTTCTCGAGGGACATTTTCCACCGCTATGGATCGAAGGCGAGGTGTCGAACCTCGCCCGCCCGGCCTCGGGACACCTGTATTTCTCGCTGAAGGATGCGCAGTGTCAGGTCCGCTGCGCCATGTTCCGGTCGCGAAATTTACTCGTCAAATGCAATCCGCACAACGGAATGCAGGTCATCGCCTACGCTCAAGTGAGCCTGTATGAGGGCCGGGGGGAGTTCCAGCTTATCGTCGAGAACCTTGAGCCCGCGGGCGAAGGCCGCTTGCGCTTGGCGTTCGAGGCGCTTAAACAAAGGCTCGCGGCCGAGGGCCTGTTCAGCGAGGCGCATAAGATCCCGATCCCGGCGCTCGCGCGTTCAATCGGCGTCGTGACCTCGCCCACCGGGGCCGCGATCCGCGACATTCTGAGCGTCTTGGGACGGCGCTTCCCATCGATCCCGATCTTTATATATCCCGTACCGGTGCAGGGAGCGGGCGCCGCCGAGGCGATCGCCCGCATGATCGCGCTAGCCGACGGGCGTGCCGAGTGCGACGTGCTGATCGTAGCGCGCGGCGGCGGATCCGTAGAGGATCTCTGGGCGTTTAACGAAGAGGCGGTCGCGCGGGCCATCTACGCGTGTAAGCTTCCCGTCGTAACCGGGATCGGCCACGAGATCGATTTTACCATTGCGGATCTGGTCGCCGACCGCCGCGCCCCGACCCCCTCGGCGAGCGCCGAGCTGGTGAGTCCAGACCGGCGCCAAATCGACGAGCAGCTCGCGATTCTGGAACGGCGGCTAGCGCATCTATTCCGCGGATCGTTTGCACGCGTGCAGATGCTACTGGAACACCTGCAAAAACGGCTGGTCCATCCTGGCCGGCGCGTGCTGGATCTCGCCCAGCGCGTCGATGAGCTATCACTGCGCTTGGAACGCACCGCGCGCAGCGCGATCGGGGTCAAGCACACCCGGATCGTAACCCTATCGGCCAGGCTTTGGAGCCTGGTGCCGTCCGCGTTAATAGCGCTGCGCCTGACCGAGTGTGATCACTATGCGAGGCGGCTGCGGCACGGGATCGATCAGGCGCTGTCGAAGACGACCGGGCAACTCGTAAATTTAAGCCGCGCCTTGCAGGCGGTGAGCCCGCTCGCGACCCTCGAACGCGGTTATGCCATCGTCACCCGGCTGCCCGGAGGTGAGATCGTTCGCGACGCCGCACGGGTTGCGCCCGGTAGCGAGATCGACACGCGCCTCGCCCGGGGACGCCTGCGCTGCTTCGTCGAAGCCGTATTCGAGGGTGAAGGGCCGGGTGAGCCGCCGGCGGATGCGACGTACGAAGGCGCTTAATCTCTGAGCAGTGGGTATCGGGTCCCGCGGCCGCCACGGTTATGCGCCCGAATGCTGTGACGTTCGCAAGAGTGGCCATGCTCATAGGGTTGCCTCCTCATGTCCTCGCTGTAGGGGTGTGCTTCTCGACCAGACCATCCAGGGTCAGCGGTAACGCCTGACCCTCGATAATCCCCGATCGTTCAGACCCGCGGAACATTCGCTCACCCGTGGCCTGCTGACGGCCTGGATACTCCTGGCGAGCCCGCACCACGTAGCCGAGCAACGCACCACCGGCTGTGGATAGTGTCAGTAAGCCGACCGTCACGAACTGGCTCAACAACATGATGCCACCCAGGCCCAGCAGCGCCGCGAAACCCAGACCGACCTTGAAGCTCGCCCCGGCCTGCACGCGGCGAATGGTCTTGAGGGTCTCGCGGTGGGTCTGTGTTATCAGTTTGCTCTTGTCTTTTTCCGATTGTACACGGATCTTTTCCCGCTCCCGGGCAAAATCGTCCTTCACGCGAGCGACGGCGTGGTGCCTGGTACCGTTGGCGATCGCCGCGAACCAAAGCGCGGCAAATATGCCGATCAGCAATGCGAACACGGCGAACACACCCCACTGCTCCACCAGCCGCGCCTCAAATGCCGCAATCGCCATGACGACGGCGGCGGCCTGGGCAAGCAGGATCCCCGCCAGGTATTTGAGAACCGTGATTAGGCTGAAGCGTTCCACCGTGACGCTACCCGTCGAATCAATCGGCAGGGCCCTGATCGAGAAACACCGGTCGTCCTCCCTGAGCGCTCTGATAGAGGCCCCCGGCGCGCGCTTCGGCGTTCTGATGTACCACACGCCACCGGCCACGAATGCGATGGCCAAGAGCAGGATGATCCATATTAGGCGGTAAGATACATAGCCGATGGCTTGTCTGTGGGGAGACGCGCGTGAGGGCGATACCGATATAGGACAGTCCGATCAACGCCCCGAGGACCACGGCATTATTGGCGAACGGGAAGATATCGAGTTTGTCCTTGATGGTGGTGAGCTTAGCCATGAATATCAACTATAGGAAACTCAACGCTGTAAAGCAACCCGCGTTGAGGTAGGGCAGGGCCGCTGTTCGTATGCAGAAGGCGGCGCGCCAGATGGCGGTGGCAGCCCGCCGTCCCGCAACGACGCGGAATGAATTGCAAAGGCAGGAACAACTTGCAACGCGAGGGCGGTCAGAGCATGAACAGCAAACTGATTATTCCGCCTGCTGCGGCGACGGCGTTAGTGAGCCCAACGCGCCGACCGATCGTGCCGCCGCCAATGAACACAGCCATCAATCCCTTCACCACCGTGTTCACCAATGCGGCCACCGTAATCGCGCCCACCGCCGCAACGAGCGCCAGGTCCTCCGGCGCCATGCGCGAGAGCGAGACCGCAATGGCGTCCACATCGCTGAGGCCGGCGACGGCGGCGAGCAGGTAGACGCCCAGTTGTCCGAACCAGTGCCGCAGCGCCTGAGCGAGGATCATGATCAACGTCAACAAGGCCGTGAACTGCAAGGCCATCTTTAAATCGAAGGGGTTCTGCAACGTGGGTGCTTCGACATCCTTCGATGTCTTCAGAGCGCGCCATTGCCACAGCGCCGATGCGCAGGCGATGACCGCCATGATGCCCATCGGCCAGGCGAGAGCAGGCAGCAACTGCGGCTGGATCAGCCCGACGATGATCAGTATGCGAGGGAACATCACTGTGCAGGCGATGATGACTCCCACCGCATAGAGGCTCGCGAGTGCGGGTTCCGCGCGCGCCTGACGCGAGAAACTGAGCGTGGTCGCCGTCGAGGATACCAGTCCGCCGAACAGCGATGTGAGGATGACCCCGCGGCGCGCGCCCGCGAGCTTTTGTGCGAAGTAGCCGACGAACGATAGCGCGCAGATGAGCACCACGATCCACCACATCTCGTACGGATTTATCGCCTGCCATGGACCGAAGCCGCGATCGGGCAGTGCCGGCAGCAGCACCACGGAGATCAGCAGAAGCTTGAGGATCGCGTAGAGCTCGCGGCGTTCGAGCCGCTCGAGCCAGCGGTGCAGTATCGGTTTGGCGCTCAGTATGATGGTGACGATCACCGCCGTGGCGGCGGAGAGCAGCACGTAGCCGTGCATCGTCATGGCGCCGAGAGTAAAGGTGATGAAGGCCGCGACCTCGGTGGTGATGCCGTAGTGACCGGTCCCGCGTGTCTCGAGCCAGGATGCGGAGACGTATAGCGCTGCGAAGCCTAAGAAGCCGACGGCGAGTATCAGGGCGCCGAACTGTGCGCCGAGCAACTGCCACAGTGCTCCAAGCAGTGCAATCAGGGCGAAGGTGCGTACACCGGCGATGCGTGGCGTCTCGCGTGTATCCTGGTCATCCCAGCCGCGCTCCATGCCGATCAAGAGCCCAATGGCGAGCGTCACGGCGAACCGCTGTATCAATTCCAGATCCAATATAATCCCCTCACCCAACCCTCTGCCTGCAAGCGGCGATACAGCGAATTATGCCTGTTCGGCTGTACAAACGCGCCTCGCCCGCCTCGATACGGGCAAGCATCCGGTATCCGTCATATTTAATCTCGTACAACCAGTCGCCCTCGGCGGGCGGGGTTTCCACCAGGGTTGCGAGCTGCCGAGCGATGAGGGATGGCAGAGTCACTTTCTTGCCGCGTCTGACTCGTGCTTTCTTTGGAACCTTGTCGGCGGCCCGCTCGCCACTGTACGACGCGCGCGCGCCTTTCGCTCGTGTGGCGCGCGCCGTCTTTACGCTGTTCGGAAGCAGTGTCGTGATCTCGGCTTGCTTCCCGGCGCGCGCAGCATCATCGCCGTGTTTGATAAGCAACCAGTTGTCGTGCTTGTCACGCCCGTCGCGCAACCGCAAGCGCAGGGCCCCGGATTCGCCCGCCCTGATTTCCGGTTAACTAACGAGTCGTACTCGATCTCATGAAACCACTGGCGAAGCTGGGCGCTAGAAGTAGAGACCAAGTGAAACATGCTCGGCCTAACAACGTGGTGGGGCGATTCAAGCAGGGTGCCATTATCTGGCGCGTTTATTAGACAAGGGGAGGTTGATATTGGACTAATCCTGCCTCGCCTTCCGGCGAGGGTCGCCAAATCGCCCCGATCCACATCGCTGTGGCGCCCGCGACGGCAATGGGCATTGCCAAGAAATTTACCACCGGGATGAGGGTCAAGACCATGACCACGATGCCAAAGCCCAGGGCGAGCCACCGGCGGTGTCCCAGGAGCCGCCGCTGTGCGGGGAAGTCGAGTCCGTGGTTAGCCATGGGGTAATCGGTGTATTGCAGCGCCATGAACCACGCCCCAAGAAAGAACCAGGCGAGGGCGGCGGGCAAGCCCAGGCCCGGTATCCATGAGAGGACGAGGAAAGGAAGCGACCAAAGCCCGATATAGAGCAAGCAGCGTAGCTGCGCGCCTAGGCCGGCGACGAGTTCCCGTAGGGTCGTGCTCCAGCTGGCGGGTTCGGTCATGGGCCCGCCTCGGAGATGCGTCTCGACGGCCTGAGCTAAACGCCCGTTGAAGGGGGCGGCGATGAGGTTAGCAACAAGGCTGAAGCCGAAGAAAACCGCTCCCAAGACTAGCAGCCCAAAGAGCGGCCACAGCAGCCAGTCCAGCCAACGCAGCCAATCCGGGAGCCAGGCGTCGAACAGTGTACTGAACAGGTGGGCGCCGTAAGCAATCCCCACCGCGAACAAGAGGCCGTTGATCGAGAGCGGGACGAGGACATAGCGCCTGAGGCCGGGGGCCACGATGAGCTTGAATCCGATCAGAACGTAGCCAGCACCTGCCTTGAGGTCCCGAAGCATGACCGGCGAGCTTGCTGCCTGAGATAACCGTCTCACTATCGAACAAGATCACGTCGTGGCCCTGGCGCACGAGTTCCTCAGGTAAGATGGGGCACCCTCCGTTCCGTGTCGGACGCCGGGCGGGTGTGATCGGCGTTTTATGTTACCCAATCTTCTGGGAAGTCGTTAGGGCGGTTCGGTGTAGTCCGGTCATGGGCTGTTCCTCGAGGTTGATGGATGGCAATCCGATTCCTTCCAGCGAGGGCACGCTCTCCGAGCCCTTGAACTTCTCCGGCGACTTGCCGGGTTCCATCGAGCACTCGGACTCAAACGTCCATTCACCAACGAGCTTCTGCAGCCACTCGTGTTCTTTCTGTGGGTCGGTCTTCATCGGTATCTCCTATGTCCTCGTTATTAATCTGTCGGCAGGCCCGCGATCTCTATCACCGGCCGGACCTCGACGGTACCCTTGCGCGCCATCGGGATCCGTGCGGCGATGCCGATCGCCTCGTCGAGATCCCTGGCGTCGATTAGGAAATAGCCGCCCAGTTGTTCGCGCGTCTCGGCGAACGGACCGTCGGTCACGAACCGTTTGCCTTCGCGCACCCGGACGCTGGTCGCCATTGATGTTGGGTGCAACGGGTTGGCGGCCAGATACTGCCCGCTCGATTTCATCTGTTGCGCGAGCTGCGTGGACTCCACGTAACACACTTCCCGTTCGGTCTCGCTTAATGCTAGCTCGTCAAGGTAAATCAGCAACATGTATTTCATGTGCGCCTCCAACAGTTAGTCGAATGGCGGGCGCCCGGATCGACACCCCTTGTGAGTCGTATACGGCGACGTCCGTCTCGTCTCAGTAGATGAGTACCAAGAATGCGCGTGACCACAGCCTTCAACAAGGCTCGTTCAAGCGCCCTGTTGCACCTCTTGCATGTTGTAGGTGATGGCGTTGATCGTGGCACCCTGCGGGTCTTGCAGAACGCAGAAGCGTCCGACCTGGGGGATGTCCTGCGGGGGCATGAGAACCTTACCGCCCATCTCCACCGCGAGCTTGGCGGTGGCATCCACATCGTCCACCGTGACATACACACCCCAGGAGGGCGGCAGCCCTGCGGCAGCGGACGGTATGGTCATGATGCCACCCATCTGCTCGCCGCCGTACTTCACCAGGGTGTACTCCATGCCTGGTATCGGCGCGGGCTCCAGGGTCCAGCCAAATAGCTTGCTGTAAAAGCGCTTGGCTTCCGCAACGTCGGTGGTCAGCAGCTCACACCAACTGAACGCGCCATGAAGTTTGTATTTGGTGGCCATAATTATCTCCTACATTTAATTGATAAAAACCTATCGACCGCTCTGCGAGCTTATGTGCTACCGGCTGGAACGGCTGTTTACAACCTATAGTCGTTTAGCAAAGCCTAAAATCGACAATGGACCGATCAGTTTTGCAGCTCAGCTAGCCTTCGTTCGAGAAACCGCCGCTCCGGCTCCTGCTTCGTGAGGCCGAGGGCGCGTTCGTAGCAGGCCCGGGCTTCGGCCGTTCGCCCGAGCCGCCGGCACAGATCCGCCCGCGCCGAGTGCGCGAGGTGGTAGTCTGAGAGGTCGCCGCGCGCCAGGATGGAGTCTATGAGCGCGAGGCCCGCCGCTGGGCCGTCGCGCATCGCCACCGCCACGGCGCGGTTCAGCTCGACCACGGGCGACGGATCGGCGCGCAGCAGCACGTCGTACAGTGCGACGATCTGCGCCCAGTCCGTCGCGGTGGGGTTGGGGGCGTTGGCGTGCACCGCGGCGATTGCCGCTTGCAATGTGTACGGACCGAAGCGGCGTGACCGGAGCGCCCGCTCCACCAGCGCCGATCCCTCCGCGATCCGATCCCGGTTCCAGAGCGAGCGGTCTTGGTCGCCCAGCAGTACCAGCTCGCCCGCCGGCGAGCTGCGCGCGGCGCGCCGCGATTCCTGCAGCAGCATCAGCGCGAGGAGTCCAACCGTCTCGGGCTCCGGGAGCAATTCGATCAGCAACCTTCCTAAGCGGATCGCCTCGCCCGAGAGATCGTGGCGCGTCAGCGACCCGCCGGATGACGCGGAGTAGCCTTCGTTGAACACGAGGTAAACCACGCGCAGCACGCTGTCCAATCGATCCGGTAGATCGGCCAACGATGGCACCTGATAGGGAATGCGCGCGTCGCGGATCTTTGCTTTGGCGCGCACGATACGCTGGGCAAGCGTGGGCGCAGCGGTCAGGAACGCGCGCGCGATCTCCTCGGTCGTGAGGCCGCACACCTCGCGCAGGGTGAGCGCGACCTGGGCGTCCGGCGGCAAGGCTGGATGGCAGCAGGTGAAGATCAGCCGCAGCCGGTCGTCCTCGACGCCCTCGTCGTCCCGCGCCGCGGGGCCCCAGGCTGCGGCTTCTTCGATTACGGCATCGACTTGCTCGGCCACATCGTCCAGCGTGTCGAACCGGGCGCGGCGTCGCAGGCCGTCGATGGCCTTGAAGCGACCGACTGACACGAGCCAGGCGCGGGGATTCGTCGGCACACCCTCCCGCGGCCAGTGCTCGAGCGCTGCTCTGAAAGCGTCGTGCAGCGCTTCCTCGGCAAGGTCGAAGTCGCCGAGCAAACGGACGAGGGTTGCGAAGACGCGGCGCGA
>JBIMKC010000060.1:0-12010 GCA_043673925.1 Chromatiales bacterium
GTCCGATCGCTAGCCGACCGACTCGCCGTAGGCCTCAAAGAATTCCGTCTGGCGTTGCCCGGCGGCGCTTGGCAACTCGCACAGCCAGCAAACGTTGCTAAAAAGGGGGATGACATCACCATCGACAAATTGTTGGTTGTCAATGGAGACCAGCGCTTGCTCGCCGACGGCACGTTCTCGCTATCGGGTGGCCAAGACCTCCGGCTGCAGATCGATCGATTCGACCTCGCCAGTTTGCAAGCGCTTTTGGAAAAGCCTCAATTGGCAGGGCGTCTAGATATACGGGCAGACATCGGTGGGACTGCTACGGCCCCGCGGATAGCCGCCACCGGGAATATAGCTAAACTAACGGTAGGCGGTCAGGCCTTGGCTGGGGTCTCGACTCGCCTCGCCTATGGCGAGCGACGAGCGAGGTTCGAGATGGTCGCGAAGCAGGATGCAGCACACGCGCTTAATGCGACGGGCAGCTTGCCGGTGACCTTAGCTTGGGCAGGCGGCTTTAAGGCGGAGGCTCACGGCGACCTGGACGCTAGCGTACGTTCGACCGGTCTGGATCTGGCCGTGCTCAACGCGCTGGCGGACCAGGGTATACGCGATGTCGAAGGGAAGCTCGTCCTGGACCTGCGGCTGCAGGGTCCGGTGTCACGCCCGCAGCCCTCGGGTCGCTTTGGACTGCGCGAGGGTAAGGCCACGGTAGAGGCAACCGGCTTGACTTATGCCGATGTAACGCTGCTCGGGACGATGGGTCCGGATCAGATACGGATCGAGCAGGTCTCGGCTCAGTCACGCCAAGGCCAGATCCAAGGCCGCGGGCGGGTAGACATTCGCGACTACCGCCCGGAGCGAGTCGCGCTTTCGCTCACCGCAACGCGTTGGCCGGCGATCTGGACGCGCCAGTACAAGGCCGAGATCGACTTGCAGGTAGATGCCCAAGGTCCGCTCACCTCACCCAGTGTGACTGGCAAGGCGGAGGTGCTCCATGCGCGACTGCGTCCGGATCTCACGATCCTCCAAGACAAGCCTATTACGCCCCGCGATGAGACGATCGTCGTAGTCCAAGCCGAGGATCGGGTCAAGCCGGAGCCACAACAGCAAGCGAAGGAACCAGGGCTTGCCGAAAGCCCGATATACGAGGCGCTAGCGCTGGATTTTAGCCTGCGCTTGGGCCGTGACACGCAGGTGAGGCATCCCGATGCGAGACTAGAACTGACGGGTGATGTCCGAGCCAGAAAGCCAAAGGGCGGGCCGCTTTCTTTAGTCGGCGCCATCGAAGTCGAGGAGGGTTGGGCCGGGTTCAAAGGCCGCCGTTTTGTTATGGAACGCGGCCAGGTCGTGTTTACGGGTGGCCGAGAGATCAATCCATCACTAGACCTCGTGGCGGCACATCAAGCGTCCGAGTATCGGGTCAAGGTGATTGTCGCAGGGAGCGCAGAGGAGCCGACACTGGACCTGGAGAGCGAGCCGCCGCTAGACCAAGCCGATATTCTGGCCGTGCTCCTTTTTGGCAAGCCCGCGAGTGAGCTGGAGCGGGGCGAGAAGTTGGACTTGAAACGCCAAGCAGCGTCGCTCGCTGGCAGCTACGCGGCGTCGGAGATCGGACAGTCTGTCTCAGACGCATTGGGACTCGAAGCACTCGGTGTGGAGATGGACTTTTCGGGCGGGCAAGTTGGCTTTCAGCGTTATCTGATGCCCAAGACCCGGATCTCAATATCCCAGGACCTGGTTGGAAAAAAGGGGCAGGAAGTATCCATACACTATGAGCTGGCTCCTGGCTGGGAGCTCGGCACCGTGACCAGCTCCTCGGGCTCCAGCGGAGCAGATATCCTCTGGCGTAAACGCTATTAGTCGCGATTCGCGCCTAGGGCGATGTGGATCGCAACGAGCCCGCCCGATCGATCAAGGACGAGGTCGTGCGTGAGTCCCACCCCGTAATAACCTTGCGCCTCGTAGTAGCGCGCCACACGCTCAAGGTCGGTTTTGAAGGTCACAGGATCGAATCGGGGATAGGCACGCCAGGGCGAATACCAGGGGCGTTGCTGGGCGAGCATCTGCTCATAGAGCGTCCCATCCGAAAAGACCTCATTCCCCGAGAAGGCGATCTCATTGACGCGCCACGCCCGCCTATCATCGATATCGCTGACGCTCACGCCCTGAACGCCCGCACTCCACGCAATACCTAGCCCCAAGATGAGTGAGAATCGGCGCCTGGGCGCGCGTTTTCGGTAAAAACTTCCCATAGTCACCGGCAGTTATTACCGGCGCGCGCTGCGTCAGAGAAGCTTATTAACGATGAGGCAAGCATTTAAGCCCTTAAAAACGAAAGCCTTAACATCAATGCGAGATGCTTGGCACTTGGGTAGCCCAAGTTTGCGTATGGCTATGCTCGCGACAAGCCGAGGGTTGAGACATGTTGAATAGAGATCCTATCACGGCCACCGAGGAACAGAGATCCCAGCTTAGCCTCTTCGGCAGTTGGACGATTGACGCGTTGGTGTTGGGCGGGACGCTTGGGCTGGCGTTTCTCGGCGTGGCCATCACCTATGTCAGCGGAAGCGGGCTCCGACATCTTCCCGCTACGTGAGTGCTATCAATATACCGTCGGTAAAGGCAACGAGGATAACTATCTTCTGAACTAAGCATCTTCCGGACGGTGCGCGCCCAAGCGCGATGCGATGGCGAGGTGCTCGCTCGCTGTTCCACTTGGAGGAAGAGAGGCAAGTGGGGATATGGTGGCGCCGATGGTTGTACAATGCTAATCTCCGAGATGATACGTCTTTCGCATATAGCCGATAAACGCTGAAATCACGACCAAAGGGGAGAGACAGGATGAGTGAAATCATATTGATGGCCTTAGGTGCCGCGCTGATGTATTTTTTCGATCCGGCTTCCGGGAGACAGCGCCGCGCGTGGCTACGCGACCAATGGGACCGTTGGGGCAAGAAGGGCACGGCGGCGGCCCCAACCACGGCAACGGCCCCGCGTTACACGGCGGCGGAGCAATCCGTCGCCGAACCAACGGACAGGGCTGCGGCGGCGCCTACCGATGAGGCGTTTGGCGGTCGCCGGCAGGGTGGCGAGATCGCCGAGGAACCGGAAGATCCCGCGCATCGCTACAAGCATGAATAGACACGTTCCTCGTCACGCGTAGCACCGCCTATCATCCAGAAGGTCACCATGAAAGTAGGGTCCTTAATCGGCTTGGCTATGCTAGTCGTGCTGCGGGCGCATGCGGACGAAGTCGGGTGCGTCTCGACCACCTTCCGATTCCTAGGCGCCAACGATAAAGTGTGTGTCGAGGCCTTCGATGACCCCAAGATCCCCGGGGTTTCCTGTCATATCAGTCAGGCTAGAACCGGTGGCATCAAAGGGCCTCTTGGGTTGGCGGAGGACCCCTCCCTGTTTGCGATTGCGTGCCGTCAAACCGGCCCTATTGTCCTACCGGAGAAGATGCCGGAGGAGCAAGAGGTCTTCAGTGCCGATACCTCCATCTTGTTCAAAGAGACGCAGGTCCACCGCATGTACGATCGTAAACGCAACACCCTCGTGTACACCGCCATCAGCACCAAAATCATCGCGGGATCGCCGATGAACTCGATCTCGACGGTGCCTATCGTGCGCTGGAACGGCGCAGGGGCACGTTAATAAGGGGATTTTTATGTTTGAGACCAAACTCAGCGCCTCGAGTAGGCATCGCGTGGATCATCGTCGTGATGCTCGTCGAGCGCAGAACCCGAGGGTTGGGCAGTGTCGCCCAGTAGCCTTTGGCCAGCTTAGGGCGTGAGGGCATCGCGTCGCGGAAGGGTTCCGGACGCGGTCTTGGCCGCACCGCTGACGACCTGGTGGACAAATCCCAGTTTTTCGACCGCCATAGGCGAGAGCACGAACGGATAAAGATCCGGCTGGCCCATACTGCGGTTGATGCTGTTGATCGCATAGGTCAGCGGCAACCAGCTCGCAACCATCGCCTCGATCGAGTGCGGCCGGTAGGCCGTGACCCCGCCCGGCATCGCTATCGATGCACCCGCGGCACTCTCGGGGGTCACGACTCGCAGCGAGAAGTTGCGGGCGGTCTCCAAGGTATCGACGATGTGCAGGTAGTGCGCCCAGGTCTCCGCCCAGTCCTCCCAGGGGTGGGCGCTCGCGTAGGCGCTAACGAAATAGGTTTGCCAGTCTGCGGGCGGGCCGTTGTTGTAGTGGTTTTGGAGCGCCTGTTCATAGTCAGCCTGGTCGTCGCCGAAGAGCGCGCGGAAGGAATCGATCTGCTCAGCAGCGCGGAGCAGTCGCTCCCAGTAATAATGCCCGCTCTCATGCCGGAAATGGCCGAGCAGGGTACGGTAGACCTCGCTCATCTCCTGGCGGGTCCGCTCCCGCACCGCATCGTCGGCCTCCGCGATGTTTAGGGTTATCAAGCCCTGTGCGTGCCCGGTCATCGCCGCGTTTGTTTCTCGAAACTCCGGGTCCGGGCCGGCGAGAAAGGCGAAGCCAAGCCCCCGCTCCGGGTCTTCCTGTTTGCTCACGAGCGGCAGGCCCAGCGCCAGCAGCCCATAGACCAACCGCCGCTTCGCCGTTTCGAGCCGCTGCCACAGGCCGCGATACTCCGGCACCGAGAGATCCGGGATGGTCTGGTTGAAGCGGCAGGCCAGGCACAGGGTCGCGTCATCCTCAGAGGCTAGCAGCCAGTTGCAGACCCGCTCCCGGCTGTAATTGAGGCACATCTTGTAACGCCTAGCCCCGGCCTCCGGCGCGAGCGGCCTCCACTCCCCGTCTGCGGCCGGTTCGAGTGCGCTCAGCACGCCCACATCGGGCAGATAACCGAGGGCGCGTTCGCAGCGCAGGCACTGGACGTTTTCAAAGAAGATCAGGTGCTGACAGACGTGGCAAGTGAAGGCCTTCATAGCAGACTCCGCACGGCGATTTCGTGCGCAAGCGGGCGTCTGGGGCCTAGCTTAAGGTCTCTTAGAGAGGTCCCGCGATCTGCACCCCAATGGCACGATCACCCTATCGCCCATCCTATCATACAATCCGGCAAGATTTACATCTGGAGACTGCAATTCTTACGGAGTAGAGGACATTACAACACCTGCATCTACGTCTACTCACACCGCTTATCTCATTGTTACTAAAAGATTATTGACTACGGCGCTGGCGATGGGCCCCGTGTTTCATGCCGGGTTGCTCGTTGGTGAGAGATTCCCGCGACGCCCAGCCGCGTGGCCCGCACGCGACCCCAAAGATACGACAGACCCAAAGGTACGAATGAGATCAACCTAATATCAAGAAAACTACTATCAATAGACCGAAGAACCGCCGTGAGACGGCCCCCCGGAAGCACCGCCTAGCGGTCATAACATGATCGTCATTTGCGAGTCCTGCAAAACCACGTATTCGCCTTGCGCGCCTTTCCAGAGTACTTTCGGCAATGGTTTCTCCTCACAACGGCGAAACGGCATAGGACGCGAAGAGCTGGCCCGGGCTCGCCTCACCCGGTGCGTCGTAGTATAAGGAGTGCAGTTGGACGTCCGCAGGCGGGTAAAGCCGCTGTCCTTCCACTAGAGTATCGTAAGACTCGCTCCCTAGGAGCCGGTGCACCTGCGTCAGGTAGAGTCGATCGAGTACCCGGTCGGACAGCAAAGTTGCCAGCACTTTGGGTCCCGCCGTCGAATAGATGAGATTCAAACCCTCCCCGCGCAGGGCCTCGATCAAGGCTTGACCCCGCACATGCCTGCCTTGCCCGGCGACTATCACCCTGGCGCCCCGGGCCTCGATCGCACGTACCCGGGCCGCATCGACGTCGGATCCTGTCGCGACATAGACCCGGCCGTGACGGCCAATCAGGGGCTCCATGAGGGGAATATCGAGGCTCGCACTCAAGACCACAACCGCCGGTTGCGCCGCAAGACCTTGAGCCTGCCGCCAATCGCGTAGATCCTGATACGCCGCTTCCTCGCTCAGAGGCAAGATAGCCTGGGCATCGCCTCTGGCGAGCTGCCGGACATACCGTCCGGTTGTGAGCAACACGTCCGCCTGGGCGGCCAGTTCCTCGAAGAGACGCCAGTCGCGAGCATTGGCGATTTCGTCCGGCACTACCGCGGTGCCCGTCCGAGGACACTCTAATGCGATCCGGCCATCGAGGCTGGCGACGAAGTTGGTATAGACAAACGGCCGTGAAGGGTCTCGGACTGCCCGAAGATTGTGGTTTAAATAAAGCCGTTCCAACGGCACCGTTTCAACAGGCGTGGGGAATAGTTTCATCAAGGTCATCTGCAACCGTCCTTTCTCGCGGACCACGGGAACGCTTGCGGCCCGGATGGAAGCGCCGCGGAACGCTACCTTCAGCGCTTACGCGCGAGCGTGAGCCCGTCGGCCACCGGGATCATGCTCAAATCCACGCGCGGATCCTCCTTGAGATGGAGGTTGAAACGGCGGATCGCCTCGGTCGCTTGGTCCTGCGCGCCTGGGTCCGCCACCCGGCCGCCCCAGAGAACGTTGTCCACGAGGATGAGCCCGCCGGGCCGCAGGAGCCGGAGGCTAAGCTCGTAATAATCGATATAGGATTCTTTATCCGCGTCAATGAAGGCATAATCGAAGGTGCCCGCGGCGCCCCCAGCCAGGAGTTGTTGCAGGGTCTCGACAGCGGGTGCTAGGCGTAAATCGATCTTGCCGGCGACCCCCGCCTCGCGCCAGTAGCGCGCGGCGACGGAGGTCCATTGCGGGTTGACGTCACAGGCAATGAGCTGTCCATCAGATGGTAAACCGAGGGCGACGCAAAGTGAACTGTAACCCGTGAAGACGCCGATCTCGATGGCCTTTTTAACGCCAAGTAAACGCACCAACAGCGTCACGAACTGCCCCTGCTCGGGGGCGATCTGCATGTTGGCTTCCGGGAACGACGCCGTCTCCACGCGTAAGCGCTCGAGAACCTCGGGTTCTCGGGAGGAGACGGAGAGCAGATAGGCGTACAGCGCGTCGCTCAAGCGGATGGTTTTGTTGGTCATGACATAGCCCGGTTATGCAAGCTACATGATCATACGTTAACCTAGCGTCATGGAAAAAGAACTTAGCGCGATGGCAGACCTCGGCCCGAGCTCGATCCGGGATCCCTGGACGGTATTGCAACTGACGGACTCCCATCTCTATGCGGATCCAGGCGGCCTTTACGACGGCTTGAATTCCTCGGAATCGTTGCGCGCGGTATTGACCTTGGCGCAGGCAAGGCAGTGGCCACCCGACGCGCTGGTGCTAACCGGTGACCTGAGCCAAGACGGAAGCCGAGCCGCCTATGCCCGGCTGCGTGAATGCATCGGGGGCTTGGGAGTCCCGGTGTATTACTTGCCCGGAAATCACGACGATAAGGACGCGATGCGCCAAGTGCTTTCGGGCGGCAACATCCACGCGGTCGATCACGCGCGGGTCGGGGAGTGGCGCTGCGTTTTTCTTGACACCGCCGTGGCCGGCCGAGAACACGGTTATTTGAGCGCCGAGGAAATCGCCCGTCTCGATGAGCGCTTATCGGCCGAAAAGGGCCAACCCGCCTTGGTGTTCATGCACCATCATCCGGTCGCGATCGGGAGCCTGTGGATGGACGAGATAGGGGTGGATAATTCCCCCGCCCTCTTCGAGGTGCTCGACCGCCACCCGCAGGTACGGGCCGTGCTCTGGGGTCACATTCACCAGGAGTTCGCGGCGCTGCGAGGTGGCGTGCGGCTTCTTGGGACCCCCTCCACTTGCGTGCAGTTTACGCCGCGGACCGATCGTCACGCGCGCGATACGCTGAGCCCCGGCTACCGTTGGCTACGGCTGTGGCGCGACGGACGGCTGGAGACGGGTATCGAGCGTTTGGAGCACTGGTGACCGGCCAAAACTAGCATGCGCTAATCCTGGACATCACCCTTTAGGCTCCGCGACGAGATCTCTTAGATAGACCGGCAACGCCTGCTCCGCCGCCACGATGTCCCCCCGACGAAAAGCCTGCGCACCGAGCAGGGCGATGTCACGGGCGGAAGGATACCGATGCGGGTCCGCACCGCGAAGCCGTTCCCCAAGCCGCTGGCGCAACGCCTCGCCGTGATCCGACCACCCGCTGCCTACCCCGAACCAGGTCCCCGTTTCAGGGAAGGGGACGGCCGCCGGGCGAGCCACGCATTCGGGCTGTGTGGCGCACATGATTCCCGAGGCGTCGAGCTCATAGATGCCCCAATAGACTTCGCCCATACGAGCATCGATAACGCTCAGCACTTGTCGCGATCCCGTTTGTCTATGTGCGCCTTGCGCGAGAGCAGCCAGAGTGGAGATCGGCGCGACGCCGAGATCGGCACCCAGGGCCAACCCTTGAATCACACCGGAGGCGATGCGAACCCCGGTAAAAGAGCCCGGTCCCCGGCCGAAAGCGAGCCCCGCGAGCGAGGTCAGCGTCAATCCGGCCTCGCGAAACAGCTCGTCGATCATGCGCAGGATCAGCTCGCTGTGGCGCCGGGGCGCGATCTCAAAGCGCTCCCGCACCTCATCGCCCAGGAGAAGCGCCGCGGAACAGGCTTCGGTCGAGGTGTCGATCGCGAGGATCTTGAGGCTCATGGTGCCGCTGCCGGAATTGCCGATGGCTACAGTATGCCAAACTAAGACCGGCTTCAAAAACGCGCCCACCCGCGGCAGACGCCGGTATCACGAGGGGTTGATGCTGACCGCACGTACGGCGAGAACGGGAGGAGCATTGGAAAAGTATATACTAATCGTATAAGCAAATTCCCTCCCCCAGACTCATGACCCATGTCGACTCCAAACACCCACCGCTGCTCGCACGCCGCTGATGCTACGCCGGTGACCACCGATCCCGTCTGCGGGATGGTGCGCCCGGCCGGTCAACATCAACTGAGCTACCAAGGCAATATCTATCTTTTCTGTTGTGGCGGGGTGACACGGTTTTTTCCATGCGCTGGAATTTGCTGAAAGGACACTTTTCTCGTGCCATCGAAAAAGGCGAACGAATCTCTCAAGGCCGGGAGAAACGACGAGAACGGGGCTTGTGGCAACGTCGATTTTGGGAGCACCTGCTACGAGACCAGGAGGATTTCAACGTCGATTACATCCATTGGGATCCGGTAAAGCATGGCTGGGTAACTAGGGTTGCCGATTGGCCGCATTCAAGCTTTCACGACTATGCGGCCCATGGCATTTATCCGGCAAACTGGGGTTGCGATGGAAAAGTCGGCGTTTGTGCGGGTGAATAACTCGACCGATGCGCTTCGTTGCGTCCTCGGCGCGCCAAGCAGGGCCAATCCCTGGCCCTGGCTTTCCTCAGCACATCCTGTCATAGCTTCATCAAGCCCTGGCCGGCTGACGCCCTCGCGCGACTTGACAGGGGATGCGGTACATGCGCATGCTTTCCATAGAATCATGGCCATGCCATGGAGGCGGTGATGCGGAAACCAAAGAACCTATCTCTCGAACCGGATGCGATCGAGCGCGGGCAGCGTTACGGACGACTGCATGGGAAGAACCTCTCGCAGCTCGTCAACGACTTTCTCCGCGCCCTACCGTTGGAACCGGCAACCACGCGGGAGATCTCGCCTCTGGTCCGGCGCCTGCGCGGAGTCGCCACCGGTGGGCGGACAGGCCGCGAGGAATATCGGGGGCACTTGGCACGGAAGTATGGAGGGCGCTGATCGGGTGCCGGGAACCCCGGTCCTCGGGAGCCACCGCGCGGCGCCTGCCTCGGGGCCCTCGTGACGGTCCGTGCCGCGCCGGCTATCCCCAAACTTCTCATCGACACGAACGTCGTGCTCGACGTAATACTCGAGCGAAAGCCGTGGGTAGAAGACGCGACGGCACTCCTCGACGCCATCGCGAAAGGCCGTGCCGAGGGCCACATCGCAGGCCACACCGTCACGACTGTCTACTACATCGTGGAGCGAGAACGAAATCGCTCCGTAGCGGCGACCGCCATTAATGACCTCTTGCAGTTGCTGAACGTGGTGCCTCTCGGCAGCGCCGACTTCCAACGCGCTCTTGGCCTCGGTCTTCGGGATTACGAAGACGGTGTCCAGGCCGCCGCCGGCCTTCAGGTCGGGGTCGACTACCTGGTGACGCGGAACGCGAAGGACTTCAAGGGTGCGCCGGTGATGCCACGCTCGCCGGGAGAGATCCTGGGACTCTTAGGCTCCCGGCAGACGCCCTAGCCCGCGTGGGATGTGCTGAGGAAAGCCAGGGCCAGGGATTGGCCCTGCTTGGCGCGCCGAGGACGCAACGAAGCGCATCGTTCGAGTGAGAAATCTCTCAAAGGTCAAACGGATTCCATGACGGAATATCGCCGTGCTCATGTTCCAGGCGCAACCTGGTTTTTCACGGTCAATCTCGCCGAGCGGAGGGGTAACCGTTTGCTGGTCGATCAGATCGATGCGTTGCGCCGGTCTTTCCGGTACGTCACCGAAAGGCGTCCATTTCGTTTGGATGCGGTGGTGGTGTTGCCCGATCATCTCCATTGTATTTGGACGCTGCTTCCCGGTGACACGGATTTTTCTATGCGCTGGAATTTGCTGAAAGGACGCTTTTCTCATGTCATCGAAAAAGGCGAACGAATCTCTCAAAGCCGGGAGAAACGACGAGAACGGGGCTTGTGGCAACGTCGATTTTGGGAGCACCTGCTAGGCCCGCACAAGGGGCGGGATCCGGGAAATAATGATGGATCGCCATACCTGATTCCCCGGAATCCGCTGCGCTCCTTCCGGGCTACTTGCTACATTAGAATGCGCAGTATTGTGCAATCGTTGAGTCTATCGCTGAATAATCCAACGCAAGAGAACTGGATTGATCCTACGTTTTTTCGCGAGCACACCGAAAGGGACGGAAGCTCTTCTGGCACGGGAGCTGACAGCGCTCGGCGCCACCAAGATCCGCGTTCAATCGGCGGGCGTGGCATTCGCGGGCACGCTTGAAACCGGCTACCGCGCTTGCCTTTGGTCGCGCGTCGCATCGCGCGTCATCCTACGGCTCGGCCTTTTTCCGGCCTCCGATCCCGAAACGCTGTACGACGGCGTGCGCGCGATCCCCTGGCACGAACACTTTGGCCTTGACAACACGTTTGCCGTCGATCTGAATAGCGCCGATTCGTTCCTCACCCACTCGCATTTCGGAGCGCTCAAGGTCAAAGATGCGATCGTCGACCAATTCCGCGATCTCTTCGGATCAAGACCGACGGTCGCTTTGGACCGGCCCGATCTACGCATCAACGTTTACCTATATAAAAACGAGGCCACGGTAAGCATTGATCTCTCCGGCGAGAGCCTGCACCGGCGGGGCTACCGGGATGACGCCATGCTGGCGCCGTTAAAAGAGAACCTCGCCGCCGCAATTCTGTTGCTCGTGGATTGGCCCCAGCGCGCGGCCGAGGGCCAACCGTTCATGGATTTGATGTGCGGCTCGGGCACCCTTCCGATCGAGGCAGCCCTCATCGCCGCGGACATCGCACCGGGGCTCATCCGCGGGTATTTCGGGTTTCTCGCTTGGCGCGGCCACGATCAAGCGCTTTGGGAGCGGCTGCAAAACGAGGCACAAGCTCGCAAACAGGAAGGCATCAAGAACATCCCGCCGATCGCCGGGTACGACCACGACCCGCGTGCGGTTTTATCCGCGCGCAAAAACGCTCAGCGCGCGGGCGTAGCCGGCGTCATTCAAATTACACGGCAAGAACTGCAAGCGGCCCCGCCTAAAGCGCCAACGCCTGGATTAATCGTGGTTAACCCGCCGTACGGACGTAGAGTCGGCGGCGATAGCGAGCTGCCGCGGCTCTATGCCGAGATCGGTGATACGCTCAGGCGCAATTTTTCGGACTGGGACGCGGCGGTATTCACGGAGAACACCAAGCTTCTTTACCGTCTGCGGATGGATGCAAGCAGATCGGTCCCGCTGTACAACGGCGGCCTCGAGTGCTCCTTGACGTTGTTTCACTGTTCCGCGCGCGTCGCCGCTCTGCCGATCGAGCTACCGGATGAGCGCCCGGCAAGCTTGGCGGGGCAGA
>JBIMKC010000061.1:0-11961 GCA_043673925.1 Chromatiales bacterium
CTTCTTGCCGTAACGCTTCGACAGATCGGCGGCGAGCCGTTTCGCCGCTTCGAGGCTTTCGGGTGATAACTTGCCGCTGGTGTCCGTCAGGGCCGCCGTCGCTTGCGAGTGGCCCGACTGTGACGCGACGCTGAACCATGCGTAAGCAGATCCCAAGTCCCGCGTCACACCTTGACCCTGGGCGTAGATCTCCCCGAGACGGAATTGCGCCTGCGGAATGCCTTGTTCCGCCGCGCTTTTGAACCAGCGGCCGGCGGCGCTCAGATCCTTTTCGACCCCTTGGCCGTTCGCGTACATGATCCCGAGATAATATTGAGCATAAGGATCGTTGGAGGACTGAGCGAGCGGGAGCAGGACCTGTAGGGCACGCTCGAAATTCCCTTGGGCGTGTGCGACCACGGCTTCGGTTAAGTCGGCTTGCGCGGCGGTGGTGAGCGCGAATAGGAACAAGGACATGAGGCATCGGTGTTTCATAATCAATGCTGGCCTTTCCATTGCGGTACACGATTGAGTTAAAATTGCCGCCTTTATAGAAGCTAACACGCCGAATGTACAGGCGTTGGACCGACGCGACAACCACCGAATATCTCCACGAGAACACCGATGAGCGGCTACAAGGCCTTTCGGGTCCACCAAGAGGACGGGAAGATCCACGCCCGGATCGAAACCCTGCAGCGGGAAGATTCGCGGCCCGGCGAGGTGCTGATCCGCGGCGTTTATTCCAGCGTGAATTACAAGGACGCGCTCGCCGCCACGGGAGCAGGAAAGATTCTGACGCGCTTTCCCTTGGTGGCGGGGATCGATATTTCCGGAATCGTCGCGGAGTCGGATGATGCTCGCTACCGGCCCGGCGACAAAGTGTTGGTGACCGGCTATGACTTCGGCGTGAGCCGCGATGGAGGCTACGCGGAGTTTACGAGTGTCCCGGCCGAGTGGGTGGTGCCGTTACCCACGGGCCTGTCCTTGTACGAGGCGATGGCGATTGGATCGGCGGGGTTTACCGTTGCGATTTGCGTTAAACGATTGGAAGACAACGGGCAAACGCCGGCCAGCGGCCCGGTGGTGGTCACGGGTGCGACCGGGGGTGTGGGGAGTCTCGCGATTGATATCCTCTCTGGACGCGGATACGAAGTGGTTGCGGTTACCGGCAAGATGGCGGAAGCTCTCTATCTGCGCAGCCTCGGCGCGCAAATGGTCTTGGACCGCAATACCCTCGAGTTGGGATCGCGGCCGCTCGAAAAAGGCCAATGGGCGGGCGCCATCGATAACGTCGGCGGGGAGCTGCTCGCCTGGCTCACCCGGACCCTGCGCCCGTGGGGGAATATCTGCGCGGTGGGTTTAGCGGGCGGCAGCGAGCTGCATACTACCGTCATGCCTTTTATCCTGCGCGGCGTAAGCATGCTAGGCATCAGCTCCGCGGGCTGCCCGACGGCGTTGCGGCATGCGCTGTGGCAACGGTTGGCCGCGGATCTGCGGCCGCGTCATCTCGACAAGATTGCCGCGCGCACGGTGGGATTGGAAGATCTGCCCGCGGTTTTCGACGCGATGCTCCTGGGGCAAGCGCGAGGGCGGACGGTGGTTAAAATCGCGGACGAATAACGGCCCGGAATTGAACGCGCTCCATGGTTGCTAAAACCTTATACGACAAGCTTTGGGACGGCCACGTTGTGCAGGACTACGGCAACGGGACTGCACTCATCTACATCGATCGGCATCTCATCCATGAGGTGACCTCGCCCCAAGCCTTCGAGGGATTACGGATCGCGCACCGAAAACCGTGGCGCATAGACGCGAATCTCGCGGTTTCCGATCACAATGTTCCAACCACCGACCGAACGACCATCGACGATCCGGTCTCGCGCCTGCAGCTCGAAACCTTGGATCACAACTGCGCAAGCTTCGGTATCCGCCAGTTCAAGATGACTGACGTCCGTCAAGGGATCGTGCACGTGATCGGGCCGGAGCAGGGGTTTTCCTTGCCCGGCATGAGCATCGTTTGCGGCGACTCGCATACCTCCACGCACGGTGCTTTGGCGGCATTGGCTTTCGGCATCGGCACCTCCGAGGTCGAGCATGTCTTGGCGACACAATGTTTGATCCTCAAGAAATCGCGCAATATGTTGGTTCAGATCAACGGCGCGCTCGGCCGCGGCGTGACCGCCAAGGATATGATCCTCGCGGTCATAGGACGAATCGGCACGGCAGGCGGCACGGGGCACACCATCGAGTTTTCCGGCGCCGCGATCCGCGCTCTCTCGATGGAAGCGCGCATGACTGTGTGTAATATGAGCATCGAAGCCGGCGCGCGAGCCGGGCTCATCGCGGTGGACGAGACGACGATCGACTACCTCGCGGACCGTCCGATGGCGCCCACGGGCGGGCTCTGGAATCAGGCTATCGCCGCCTGGCGCGATTTGCGGTCCGATCTCGGCGCCGCGTTCGAGCGTGTGGTCGAGATCGACGCGCATGGCATCCAACCGCAGGTGTCCTGGGGCACCTCCCCGGAGATGGTTGTATCCGTCGATGGGCGGGTCCCTGACCCTGGGGCTGAGAGCGATCCCGTCAAGCGCGACGGTATGCGCAAGGCGCTGGCCTACATGGGCTTGCAAGCGAATGTCCCGATCACCGATATTCCCTTGGACAAGGTGTTCATCGGGTCTTGCACCAATTCGCGCATCGAGGACTTGCGCGCCGCCGCCGAGGTCGTGCGCGGTAAGCGCATCGCAGCGAATATCATGCTAGCTCTGGTGGTGCCTGGGTCGGGTCTCGTGCGCAGGCAAGCCGAGCAAGAAGGTCTGGATCGAGTGTTCATCGAGGCCGGGTTTGAGTGGCGCGAGGCGGGCTGCTCGATGTGCTTGGGGATGAATCCGGATCGGCTGTCACCAGGCGAGCGTTGCGCTTCGACCTCGAACCGGAATTTCGAAGGCCGGCAGGGCCCCGGCGGACGGACTCATCTGGTTAGTCCGCCGATGGCTGCCGCGGCCGCGATTGCCGGGCATTTTGTCGATGTACGGGAATTTTGAAAGGGAATGGGGCGGCGTGCAACGACGAACGGCGTTGGATATTTTTCCAGGTGGGGGACATGGAGCCGTTTATCAAACTGACGGGGCTGGTGGCGCCGCTCGATCGCCACAACGTCGACACCGACGCGATCATACCGAAGCAATTCCTGAAATCGATCCACCGTACCGGATTCGGACCGAACCTCTTCGACGAATGGCGGTATCTCGATCGGGGTGAGTCGGGCCAGGACTGCGCCCACCGGCCATTGAATCCGGATTTCGTGCTGAATCAAGGGCGCTATCGCGGCGCCCAGATCCTCCTGGCGCGGGACAACTTCGGTTGTGGGTCCTCGCGCGAGCACGCGGTATGGGCGCTGTTGGACTACGGGATCCGCTGCGTGATCGCGCCGAGCTTCGCGGATATCTTCTTCAGCAACGCCCATAAGAACGGTCTATTGGCGGTCATGCTCGCGAATTCAACGATAGACCGGTTGTTCCAGGATGTCGCGGGCACGCCGGGCTATAAAATCACAGTGGATCTGGAGGCACAGACGCTCGTTACGAGGGATGAACACATCATCGAATTCAGCCTGGACGCGAGCATTAAGCGGCGGTTAATGGAAGGTCTGGATGATATCGGCATCACGCTGCAAACGGCGAGGCTCATTCGCGCCTACGAGCAGCGGCGACGTCAGGATGCGCCCTGGCTGTTCTCGGAGGAGATAAGCAGCGCCGGCTCGGCCGTCGATTCATAGACAGCGCTGAACGAATCGACTATATAGCGGCGGCCTTGACCGCGTGACGCTTGAACTTTGTGTCCGACGGTGCGTCGAAGGTGGTGGCAATGCCAGGATGCACAAGGCTGTTTAACCCGCCAGGATTGGTGAGAACTTTGTAATATTGGAGAAATAAAGCATGCAGATCAATAAAACGCTTATTGCCGGCTTAGCCGTCTCTGGGCTGTTGCTATCGGCTAACGTGCTCGCCGGAGACACGGTAGAGATCAAGGCCGTCGTGACGAAGTTTGAACCCGCCGTGGCCTTTGTCAAACCGGGCGATACGGTGAGGTTTTCCACCATGGCCGGGCACGACACCGTGACCATCGATGGCATGATCCCGGAAGGGGCGCAAGGCTGGAAGTCGGCGATGGGCGAGGATCTGGCCGTGACCTTGGATAAAGAAGGCGCTTATGTTTACAAATGCAGCCCGCATGTGGCCTTAGGGATGCTCGGCGTGGTGGTCGTCGGCGAGCCCACCAATCTAGAACAGATCCACAACCACCCTGAAAACAAAGGCATGATCGGGCGCACTATCCGGCAGTTTGATGAAACGCTGAAGGCGCGTGGCGGCAAATAGCGCTGGTTCTTAAGACGGCGAGGGCCGACTCCGGTTCTCGTCCGCACGATTGCGATTGGGCCTGATTTACCAGGCCCAATTGCTTTCGTAGGCAGTGCTTCCGAGCCGGCAATAGTTGTAGATATAATCATCGGTGAGAGAAATGAAATACGATTCCGCCGCTAGTCGTTGCTTTCCAGTTAAGCTCGTCCTGCTCTTGGGTGGCCTGTTGGGTGCCGATGCCGTTGGTGGTCAGGAGCCGGTAACGCACGCGGCGTTTCGGGTCTGTGCGGATCCCTACAGCCTGCCGAGCTCGGACAAGGATCAGCAAGGCTTCGAGAACAAGATCGCGCAACTCTTCGCCGGCGATCTTAAACTCCCCCTGGAATACACCTGGTTTCCGCAGCGGATCGGCTTTATTCGCAACACCCTGAGAAGCAACGATGCGGCCGACGGGCGGTACAAGTGCGACATCGTAATGGGCGTACCCACGAACTTTGAGCTTGCGGCCACGACCAAACCCTATTACCGTTCGACCTGGGCCATGGTCTATGTCAAGGGCCGGGGATGGGATGACGTCAAATCTCAAGAGGACCTCGTCAAGCTCCCGGTTGAACGCAAAAAGGCGTTACGGATCGGCCTCTTCGACCGGAGTCCCGCGGCCCTGTGGCTCATCAAAAACGACATGATGGAAAACATCATTCCGTACCAAATCATGTCGGGCGACGCCCGTGCCTATCCCGGCGAGATCATCGAGAAAGATCTCGTCGGTGACGAGATCAATCTCACCTTCGTTTGGGGACCGATCGCCGGTTACTTCGCCAAGCAAGTGCGATCCCCCGAGATTGCTGTCATCCCCATGCGCTCGGAACCCGGAATTAGATTCGACTTCAGTATTGCCATGGCGGTGCGCTTCGGCGAGAAGGACTGGAAGCAACAGATCCAAGCGCTTATCGACAAGCACCGTGAGCGGATCCGAGCGATACTAGCAGAGTATGGCGTCCCGCTACTGGAAGATTAACGATGGACAAGAGGAGCTTAAATACAATATGTTATAATGATGTTTGAATAAGCTTCTTTTACTACGTGACTCAAGCAATTCGAAAAAGAGCGGCGCCGGCGTTCTATCTAGCCGGCCCTGTCCTCCGGCACCTCAAAGAAGGTGGGGTACTGGCGCTGGTTGCCCTCGCGGTTTTCATGTTCACGGCCTTGATTTCCTACCATCCCGCGGATCCTGGCTGGACCCACACCGGGCGAGAAGAGGTAATTTTGAACCGGGGGGGTATCGTTGGAGCGTGGTTCGCGGACATCGCCTTTCACCTATTCGGCTACCTGGGCTATCTCCTACCGGCCAGTGTGGCATTCACGGCCTGGCTGATTTTTCGTGGCCTTAACAATCACGGCGCCGCCGATTACGTGCATGGGCTTACGCGCCTTGTCGGCTTGATGCTCATGGTGACCGTGGGCTGCGGCTTGATCTGGATCCATTTTGACGCGGCCGGAGGTTTCCCATCCCACGGCGCCGGATTCGTCGGCAATGTCGTCGGCAAAGAAGCCGCGGAGACCTTCGGCTCCCTCGGCGCCACGGTGCTGATGCTGGCCATGTTCCTGACCGGGGTGACTTTGTTGACCGGCCTATCGTGGTTCTGGCTCATGGACACGGTCGGAGTCGGCATACTGTGCATAGTGGCGATGGGACGGCGCGCCGCGGCGGCCGTGACCGACCGCACCTCCGGGGTGCGGGCGCGCAAGGCGCGTGAGGCGGTGTACGAAGAACAAGTAATTAAGATTGACCAGCGTCCGAAGCCGCGCATTGAAACATCCCCGCCGCCCCCGCTCGCGACTCCGCCCCTGCTCAAAGAGCGGCAAACGTCGTTTTTCGATGCACCGAATACGCATCTGCCTCCGATCGCGCTGCTCGATCCTCCGCCTCCGCCGAAAGGGGGATTCTCTATGGAAGCGCTCACGGCGATGTCGCGCCAGGTCGAGCTTAAACTGCTGGATTTCGGGATCGAGGTCAGCGTCGTGGCCGTGCACCCTGGACCCGTGATCACCCGCTTCGAACTGCGACCGGCGCCGGGGATGAAAGCCGCGCGCGTCACGAGCCTGTCCCGGGATCTGGCGCGCTCGCTCTCCACCGTGAGCGTTCGGGTGGTTGAGGTCATCCCCGGGAAGTCCGTGATCGGGCTCGAGATCCCGAATCACCAGCGGGAACTGGTCAGTCTGCGCGAGATCCTAAGCTCACAGGAATACGAAGCCAATCAATCGGCATTGGCGCTCGCGCTGGGCAAGGACATCGGCGGCAAGCCGGTGATCGTAGATCTCGGGCGCATGCCCCACCTTCTGGTCGCGGGAACGACCGGAGCGGGTAAATCGGTGGCCTTGAACGCGATGATCTTGAGCCTGCTGTACAAAGCGCCAGCCAAGGACGTGCGGCTCATCATGATCGATCCCAAGATGCTGGAGCTTTCCGTCTACGAAGGGATCCCCTCGTTGCTCGCCCCGGTCGTGACCGACATGAAGGAGGCGGCCAACGCCTTGCGTTGGTGCGTCGCGGAGATGGAGCGCCGCTACCGGCTGATGGCCACGCTCGGCGTGCGCAATCTGAGCGGCTATAACCGCAAGGTGCAAGAGGCGATCGGCCTGGGCGAACCGTTGCCGAACCCCTTCTTCGGCGATACTTCGGACGAAGATACGCTCGCGGCCTTGCCCAATATCGTGGTCATCGTCGATGAGCTGGCCGATATGATGATGACGGTCGGCAAGAAAGTCGAAGAGCTGATCGCACGGCTGGCGCAAAAAGCCCGCGCCTCCGGGGTACACCTGATCTTGGCCACGCAGCGCCCATCGGTAGACGTGATCACCGGGCTCATCAAGGCCAATATTCCGAGCCGGATTGCGTTTCAAGTGTCCTCGCGCATCGATTCGCGCACGATTATCGATCAGATGGGCGCGGAGAGTCTGCTCGGACACGGCGACATGTTGTATCTACCCCCAGGCACCGGGGTTCCGGTCAGGGTGCATGGCGCCTTCGTCTCCGATCAGGAAGTGCATAAGGTAGTCGCGCATCTGAAGCACAGCGGTACGCCCGATTACATGAGCGACATCCTCCGCGGCGATGACGCAGCGGCGGATGACGATTTTGCGGGCGTTGTCGAAGGCAGTAGCGACGTCGATGAACTCTACGATGAGGCGGTGCGTTTTGTGACCGATACCCGCCGCGCTTCGGTCTCCGGTGTACAACGGCGTCTTAAGGTCGGGTATAACCGGGCGGCGCGGATGATCGAGGAGATGGAACGCAGCGGTGTCGTCGGAGCGCTCCAATCGAATGGCTTTCGCGACGTCTTGGCGCCGCCGCCGCCCAAAGATTAAGCATTGCGGCCGGCGCCTGCGGATTAACAATGCGTTACAGCCGTGTGCTCGCGCTCCTCACCGGGCTATGGATTGCCACGGTAGGGGCTGGCAATGAAGCGACGTTACTTAGCCGCTATCTGGAGGGCCTCATCACGCTCAAAGCGGCGTTCGAGCAAGAACTAATCGACGAAAGCGGCGTCACTCGCGAACGATCACACGGCACATTCTACCTTCATCGGCCCGGTAAGTTTCGCTGGGAATACGATCGTCCTTATCAACAGTCGATCGTGGGTGACGGGCAGCGCGTATGGATCTACGATAAGGACTTGGAGCAGGTGACGGTCAAACCGCTCGGCACGGCCCTCGGCAGCACGCCGGCCTTGCTGCTCGGGGGCAAGGTGGACCCGAAGGAGGAATTCGTCGTCACTGAGCGTGGCGAGCAGGGCGGGATAAGCGTCCTCCATCTGAAGCCGAAACGTGACGAAGGCCAATACACCGAAATTCAACTGAGTTTTGAGGGCTCGATGCTACGGCTGATGGAATTGCGCGACAATTTTGGTCAAACCACACGCATCAGATTTGTGACGCAAAATCGGAATGCAGCGATCGAACCGTCGTTGTTCGTGTTTACGCCCCCTCCGGGGGTCGATGTCATCGATGCGGCCGAAAACCCGTGAAACTTCTATCCTAACGCCGGTAACCTGGTACTGCGATCGGTGGCGATGATGTTACCGCCCCGGCCACTGGCGGACCGCATGCGGCCCCGGCACATCGACGCCGTAGCCGGTCAAGAGCATCTTCTCGCTCCCGGGAAGCCGTTACGGCTCGCGATTGAGTCGGGGCGTTTGCATTCGATGGTCTTCTGGGGACCCCCGGGGACCGGCAAGACCACCTTGGCAAAGCTCGTTGCATGTCATGCGGATGCCTTGTTTCTGTGCATCTCCGCCGTGTTGGCGGGCGTCAAGGAGATCCGCGCGGCCATCGACGAAGCCCGCGCCTTGCGTGAGGCCGAGGGCAGGGGGACCGTGCTGTTCGTCGATGAAGCGCATCGCTTCAATAAGTCACAGCAGGACGCCTTCCTGCCTTATGTCGAAGACGGCACGGTGACCTTCATCGGCGCGACGACCGAGAACCCTTCTTTCGAGCTGAATAACGCGCTCCTCTCACGCCTGCGGGTTTACGTGCTCAAACCGCTTGCGCTTGATGCCATTCGCGCCCTCATAGATCGAGCGCTCACGGATGACATACATGGCGTTGGCGAGCGGAGACTGACGATAGCGGCCGAGCTTCGGGACCAACTGGCGGCCGTGGCCGATGGTGATGCGAGGCGGGCGCTGAATCTTCTCGAAATCGCCGCGGATCTCGCCGAGACCGGCGCCATCGACGCGGCGCTGTTGAAACAAGTGATCGGGAGCGGCGCGCTCAGACGCTTCGACAAGGCGGGCGATGCGTTCTATGACCAGATCTCCGCGCTGCACAAGTCGGTACGCGGATCGGCCCCGGACGCATCTCTGTACTGGCTCGTTCGTATGCTCGATGGCGGCTGCGATCCGCTCTATATCGCACGCCGGGTCGTGCGCATGGCTTCCGAAGACATCGGGAACGCCGATCCGCGGGCGCTGCGGCTCGCGCTCGCTGCCTGGGAAACGCAAGAGCGTCTGGGAAGCCCGGAGGGAGAGCTTGCGATCGCCCAGGCGATCGTCTATCTCGCCTGCGCCCCGAAAAGCAATGCCGTCTACAAGGCATTCAATCTAGCGACGGAGGATGTGAAGCGGTCGGGATCGCTCGAAGTGCCATTGCACTTGCGGAATGCCCCCACGCTATTGATGAAGGCACTGAGTTACGGAGAAGGCTACCGGAATGCCCACGATGAACCGGAGGCTTATGCGGCGGGCGCAAGCTATATGCCGGAGCCGCTTAAGGACAGGCGTTATTACGAGCCGGTGGATCGTGGCCTTGAAATCCAGATCCGGCAGAAACTCGAGCGCCTCCGTGCCTTGGACGCGAACGCCGAGGAGATGAAAGCCGGTGCCCGGTTTCATTCGCGCTAGCGCTCTCGCTTCGATAAGCCTAACGCGATGCTCGATCCCAACCAATTGCGCACCCGATTAAGCGAGACCGCCGCGGCGTTGCGGCCGCGCGGTTTTGAGCTGGCCACGGAGGAATATAGCGGACTGGAAACCGAGCGCAAGTCCTTGCAGATCGTCACGCAGCAACTGCAACAAGAACGCAACAGCAAATCGAAGGCGATTGGCCTCGCAAAGGCGCGGGGCGAGGACGCACAGGGGCTGCTCGATGAAGTGGCGGATCTCGGCGATCGGCTGAAACAAGCGGAAATCAAACTTACCGGCGTGCAAGGTCAAATAGAGGCGTTCAGCCTGTTGATCCCGAATTGCCCCCACGCCAGCGTTCCCATCGGGACGAGTGAGCAGGGCAATCGGGAGGTGCGCCGCTGGGGTCATCGGCCCCAATGCGACTTCGATCCCAAAGATCATGTTGATATCGGGATCGGGCTCGGGGCTATGGATTTTGAAGCGGCCGCGCGCATTGCGAGCGCGCGTTTCGTGGTGCTGTCCGGGCCGTTGGCGCGCATGCACCGGGCTCTCATCCAGTTCATGCTGGACGTACACACGCGCGAGCACGGCTATACCGAGGTCTATGTCCCCTACCTGGTCAACGCCCGCAGCATGCAAGGCACCGGGCAACTTCCAAAGTTCGCTCAAGATCTGTTTGCGATCCCGGAACCGGGTTTTTATTTGATCCCGACCGCCGAGGTTCCCGTCACCAATCTAGCCCAGGATCGGATCCTTGAGGCCGCGGAGCTACCGCGGCGCTATGCCTGTCACAGTCCCTGCTTTCGCAGCGAGGCGGGTTCGTACGGAAAAGATACCCGCGGGATGATCCGGCAACACCAGTTCGAGAAAGTGGAGCTGGTCCAACTGGTAGCGCCGGCGTCGTCGTATGATGCCTTGGAAGCGTTGACTCGGCACGCGGAAGTGATCCTACAGCGGCTCGAACTGCACTACCGCGTGGTAGCGCTATGCACGGCGGACCTCAGTTTTTCGGCGGCGAAGACCTATGACCTCGAAGTCTGGCTCCCCGGGCAACAGCGATTCCGCGAAATTTCGTCTTGCAGCAACTTCGAGGCTTTCCAAGCCCGCAGAATCAAGGCGCGGTGGCGTAACCCGGAAACCGGTAAACCGGAGTTTCTACACACCTTAAACGGCTCGGGTCTCGCGGTCGGCAGAACCCTCGTCGCGATCATGGAAAACTATCAGGACGCCACGGGGCGAATTCGCGTACCCGAGGCATTGCAACCCTATATGGGGGGTATGACCGAAATCGAATAAAAAACCCCAGGGATCTTGCGATCCATGGGGTTTCATGGACACTCAGCTTGGGTGGTTATTCGTCGCCGGAAAATACGCCCAGCAAATGCAGCAAGCTGGTGAAAAGATTGTAAATCGATACGTACAATCCCACCGTCGCCATGATGTAATTGGTCTCGCCTCCGTGGATGAGCTCGCTCGTCTGGTAAAGGATCATCCCGGCCATCAAGGCTACGAACATCGAAGAGACCGCGAGCGCCAGCCCCGGGAGCGAGAAAAAGATCGCGCCCAAACCGGCCAAAAAAGCGATCAACACGCCTGCCATGAGGAATCCGCCCATGAAACTAAAGTCCTTGCGCGTAGTGAGCGCGTAGCCGGAGAGTCCCACGAAGGTGAGGCCGGTGCCGCCCATCGCCATCATCACCAACTGTGAGCCATTCGCAAAGTGATTGACATAGGCGTTCAAGATCGGGCCGAGGGTCAGGCCCATGAAGCCGGTCAACGCAAAGACCGACGCGAGCCCCCACACACTGTTTCTGAGCTTCACTGTCAAGAACAGCAACCCGAAGTAGCCTATTAAGGTAATTATGACCCCGGGGTAGGGAAAATCGAGGGCCATGGCCAAACCTGCCGTCATCGCGCTGAACAGCAGGGTCAGCGACAACAAGGCGTAGGTGTTGCGAATTACTTTATTGGTCGCCAGTACCGACGTTGCAGGTTGGGTTACTGGGTATTGAATCGTTTTCATCAGACGATGTCCTCCATCGATAAAAGGTTTCTCACCTAACTAAGACTTACAGAAGCGCGTGAGGTTCGCTCCAATGATACTGACAGGCAGTAAAAAAGCAACTCCGCCAGGTATTCGTGCGCCGCGGGCTTTAGGTTATGCTGGCGCGAGGAGAGGTGGCTGAGCGGTCGAAAGCGGCGGTCTTGAAAACCGT
>JBIMKC010000062.1:0-11687 GCA_043673925.1 Chromatiales bacterium
TCCGAGCACCGCCGGAACGCGACATCCCGAGCGCAGTAGGTTTTTTCACAAACTCTCACGCCCATGCGGGGGGTGACGCAGATCACCGCCCGTGCTATAGCCCTTTAGAACGCGGATCTTAACAATGGCCTATTCGTACACAGAGAAAAAGCGTATTCGTAAGGATTTCGGTAAGCGTCCAAGCATACTCGACGTTCCCTATTTGTTGACGACGCAAATCGATTCCTACCGGGATTTCCTGCAAGCCGATAGCGCGCAAGAAGCGCGCGTAGACAGGGGTTTGCATGCCGCGTTTACATCGGTCTTTCCGATCGTGAGCTACTCCGGAAACGCGCTGCTCGAATATGTCAGCTACCGCCTCGGTACGCCTATATTCGATGTGAAGGAATGTCAGGTGCGAGGGCTCACCTATGCCGCGGCATTGCGAGTGAAGGTCAGGCTCGTTATCCATGACAAGGAGTCGAGCGCGGCACGCACCGTCAAGGATATCAAGGAGCAAGAAGTTTACCTGGGCGAATTGCCGCTCATGACCAGCAACGGCACCTTCGTCATCAACGGCACCGAGCGCGTCATCGTTTCGCAGTTGCATCGATCGCCTGGTGTCTTTTTCGAGCACGATAAAGGCAAAACGCATTCCTCGGGTAAATTACTGTTCTCGACGCGGGTCATCCCCTATCGGGGTTCGTGGCTGGATTTCGAGTTCGATCCCAAGGACTATCTGTTCGTGCGTATCGATAGGCGCAGGAAGATTCCGGCGACTATCCTACTGCGCGCTCTCGGTTACTCCCCCGCGGAAATCCTCGACGTTTTCTTCGAAAAGATTGTCTTTGAGATTAGCAAACGCACGATCAAAATGGAGCTCATCGCGGAACGGCTGCGGGGCGAGACGCTGGCCTTCGATATCAAGGATGACCATAATCAGATTCTGGTCGAGAAGGACCGGCGTATCACGGTTCGGCACGTCAATGCCCTCAAGAAAGCGGGACTAAAGCACATCGTGGTGCCACGCGATTACCTGCTCGGAAAGGTGCTGGTCAGCGATGTCGTGGATTCCAATACCGGGGAGATCGTCGCACAAGCCAATGACCCGGTCACTCACGAATTCTTGGAAAAATGCAGCGCCTGCGGCATTACGTCCATCACCACGATCTATACCAACGATTTGGACCGCGGGTCTTACATCTCGGACACCTTGCGTGTCGATCCTACGCGCTCCGCGGCGGAGGCGCAGGTGGAAATCTACCGCATGATGCGTCCCGGCGAACCGCCGACCCGGGATGCCGCCGATAGCCTGTTTAAGAACCTGTTTTTCAGCCCTGACCGCTATGATTTATCCGCGGTGGGCCGCATGAAGTTCAATCGGCGGGTCGGACGCGCCGAGCCGGAGGGAGCAAGCGTTCTGTCGAAGGAAGACATCATCGATGTGCTCAGGGCGTTAATCGATATCCGTAACGGAAACGGAACCGTCGATGACATCGACCACCTTGGAAATAGGCGCGTGCGTAGCGTGGGCGAAATGGTTGAAAACCAGTTTCGCATCGGCTTGGTGCGGGTCGAGCGGGCAGTCAGGGAGCGCTTGAGTCTCGCGGAGTCGGAAGGGACCATGCCGCAGGAGCTCATCAACGCGAAACCGGTGTCGGCGGTCATCAAGGAGTTTTTCGGCTCGAGTCAGTTGTCGCAGTTCATGGATCAGAACAACCCGCTGTCGGAGGTCACGCACAAACGCCGCATCTCCGCGCTCGGTCCCGGGGGACTTACCCGCGAGCGGGCCGGTTTCGAGGTGCGCGATGTGCACCCCACGCATTATGGCCGGGTGTGTCCGATCGAGACGCCGGAAGGACCGAATATCGGTTTGATTAATTCGCTCGCGGTTTACGCGCGGACTAACCGTTACGGTTTCCTCGAGACGCCCTACCGAAAAGTCGCGGACAGCAAAGTTACAAGCGAGGTGGAATACCTCTCCGCTATCGAGGAGGGCCAGTACGTCATCGCCCAAGCAAACGCAAAGCTGGATGCCGGCGGCCGGCTCATCGATGATCTGGTCTCGTGCCGCCATCAGAATGAATTCACCTTGTCGACACCCGATAAGGTCGAGTACATGGATGTCTCGCCGAAGCAGATCGTGTCGGTGGCGGCGTCGCTCATCCCCTTCCTCGAGCATGACGATGCCAATCGCGCGCTCATGGGCTCCAACATGCAGCGCCAAGCCGTGCCCACGCTGCGCGCGCAGATGCCGCTGGTCGGGACCGGTATGGAACGCGCCGTCGCGATCGACTCGGGCGTCGTGGTGGTGGCCGAACGCAGCGGCGTGGTCGATTCGGTGGATGCCAGCCGGATCGTGGTGAGGAGCGAGGAGGACGACACCGCTGCGGGTCAGCCGGGCGTCAATATTTACAATCTTACCAAATACACCCGCTCGAACCAGAACACCTGCATCAACCAAAAGCCCCTGGTGCGACCGGGCGATCGGATCGCGCAAGGCGATGTGTTGGCCGATGGCCCCGCCACCGATCTCGGCGAGCTTGCGCTAGGGCAGAATATGCTGGTCGCCTTCATGCCTTGGAACGGTTACAACTTCGAGGACTCGATCTTGATTTCCGAGCGCGTCGTCGAAGAGGACCGCTACACCAGCATTCACATCGAAGAGCTCAACTGCATCGCCCGCGACACCAAGCTCGGACCCGAGGAGATCACGGGGGATATTCCGAACGTGAGCGAGAGCGCGCTCGGAAAGCTGGATCAGTCGGGAGTCGTCTATATCGGCGCCGAAGTCAACCCCGGTGATATTCTGGTGGGGAAGGTCACACCGAAAGGCGAGACGCAACTGACGCCTGAAGAAAAACTACTTCGGGCGATCTTCGGTGAAAAGGCTTCCGACGTGAAGGACACCTCGCTACGGGTGCCCTCGGGGATGAGCGGGACGGTGATCGATGTCCATGTGTTTACGCGCGACGGGATAGAGAAGGATGCCCGGGCCTTGGAGATCGAGACGGCGGAGCTCATGCGAGTCAAGCAAGACTTCGATGACCAACTGCGGATCCTGGAAGATGATGTTTATCAGCGCATCGAGAAAGCCCTGCTCGGCAAGGTAGCCGACGGAGGTCCGGGTGGTCTGAAGACCGGAACCAAGATCACCAAGGCCTATTTAGAAGGGCTGAAGCGCGAGAAGTGGCTCGACGTCAAAGTACGCAGTGAAGAGGTGCAGGCGCAGCTCGATCGTTTGGCGGCGTTGGTCGCCCAGCAACAGCAAGAGTTCGATCGCCGCTTCGAGGAAAAGCGTTCGAAAATTACCTCCGGCGATGATCTTGCCCCCGGTGTGCTGAAGATGGTCAAGGTCTACCTCGCGGTTAAACGCCGTGTTCAACCCGGTGACAAGGTGGCCGGCCGGCACGGCAACAAGGGTGTCATTTCAACCATCGTGCCCGTCGAGGACATGCCGTTCATGGAAGATGGCACCCCGATTGATATCGTGCTCAACCCCTTGGGCGTTCCCTCGCGCATGAATGTGGGCCAGGTACTGGAGACACATCTCGGGTGGGCGGCGAAAGGCGCCGGCGAGCGCATAGGGAAGATGTTGGACGCCGCGGCCAAGATGACCGAGATCCGGCAGTTCTTAGAGCGCGTCTATAACAGTAGCGGTAAACAGGAAAAGTTTTCCGCGCTTAGCGACGAGGAGATCCGCGCGCTCTGCATGAATCTCCGCCAAGGTGTCCCGGTGGCCACGCCGGTCTTTGACGGGGCCTCGGACCGGGAGATTAAAGACCTGCTGAAACTCGCGGGGTTACCGGAGAGTGGCCAGGCGGTCCTGCGTGACGGCCGTACGGGTGTGCCCTTCGATCGTCCCGTGACCGTTGGGTACATGTATATCCTCAAGCTTAACCACCTTGTCGATGACAAGATGCACGCGCGCTCCACCGGTCCGTACAGTCTGGTGACGCAACAGCCCTTGGGCGGAAAGGCGCAGTTCGGAGGCCAGCGGTTCGGGGAGATGGAAGTGTGGGCGCTCGAGGCCTACGGCGCCTCTTATACGCTGCAGGAGATGTTGACCGTCAAATCCGATGACGTGAATGGGCGCACCCGGATGTATAAGAACATCGTTGACGGGGACCATCGCGTGGAAGCCGGGATGCCGGAATCCTTCAACGTGTTGTTGAAGGAGTTACGCTCATTGGTAATCGACATCGAACTCGATCAGAAGTGATGCCTTATCGCATCGGATCATTTCTCGGGTCCGCTTGAAAGGTCTCGGGAAGGAGGAATAGCCTTGAAAGATCTATTGAATCTCCTCAGGCAACAGGGGCTGAGCGAGGAATTTGACGCCATCACTATCGGCATCGCTTCGCCGGAGAAGATCCGATCCTGGTCCTACGGTGAGGTCAAGAAGCCCGAGACGATCAACTACCGGACCTTCAAACCGGAACGCGACGGTCTATTTTGCGCCAAAATCTTTGGGCCGGTAAAGGACTACGAATGCCTGTGCGGAAAGTACAAGCGGCTCAAGCACCGCGGGGTGGTCTGTGAGAAATGCGGTGTTGAGGTCACCTTGGCCAAAGTCCGGCGCGAGCGGATGGGCCATATCGAGCTTGCCAGTCCCGTGGCCCACATCTGGTTCTTGAAATCATTACCCTCACGCATGGGCTTGCTGCTGGATCTTTCCTTGCGGGAAATCGAACGCATCCTCTATTTCGAGGCCTACGTCGTCATCGATCCCGGTACCACGCCGCTCGAACGCGGCCAATTGCTGACCGAGGAAATGTATCTGGATTCGATGGAGCAATACGGCGATGAATTCAACGCGCGTATGGGCGCCGAGGCCGTGCACGCGCTCCTTCGGACGATCAACCTTCGGGTCGAGATCGCCAAGATCCGCGAGGCGCTGCCGAACACCGCCTCCGAGACGAAGTTAAAGAAGCTCAATAAACGGCTCAAGCTGCTCGAGGCGCTCGTGCCCTCGGGTAACCGTCCCGAATGGATGGTCATGACCGTGCTGCCCGTCCTGCCGCCGGAATTGCGCCCGCTGGTCCCGCTCGATGGCGGCCGCTTCGCCACCTCCGATCTCAACGATCTCTACCGGCGCGTGATCAACCGGAATAACCGCTTGAAGCGCTTGTTGGATCTCAGCGCCCCGGACATCATCGTCCGCAATGAGAAGCGCATGCTGCAAGAGGCCGTGGACGCGCTGCTCGATAATGGACGCCGGGGCCGCGCCATCACGGGGAACAACAAGCTCCCGCTGAAATCCCTTGCCGACATGATCAAGGGCAAGCAAGGCCGGTTCCGGCAGAACCTGCTCGGCAAACGCGTCGATTATTCCGGACGCTCGGTGATCGTGGTGGGGCCGACGCTGAAGCTGCACCAATGCGGGTTGCCCAAAAAGATGGCGCTGGAATTATTCAAGCCTTTCATCTTCAGCAAATTGGAACGCCTGGGCATGACCACCACGATCAAGGCCTCGAAGAAGATGGTGGAGCGCGAAGGCCCGGAGGTATGGGACATCCTCGAGGACGTGATCCGCGAGCACCCGGTACTGCTGAATCGTGCGCCGACCTTGCACCGGCTCGGGATACAGGCCTTCGAACCGGTGCTCGTCGAAGGCAAAGCGATCCAACTACATCCCTTGGTTTGCACGGCCTTTAACGCCGACTTCGATGGCGATCAAATGGCGGTGCACGTGCCCTTGTCGATCGAAGCTCAGCTTGAGGCGCGAACCTTGATGATGTCGACCAATAACATACTCTCGCCGGCCAATGGCGAACCCATCATCGTGCCAACGCAGGATGTCGTTTTGGGCTTGTATTACCTGACCCGGGAGCGTGCCGGGGCCAGCGGCGAGGGTATGGCTTTGACCGATCTCGATGAGGTGCATCGCGCTCATGCGAGCGGTTCGGCCGATCTGCACGCCCGCATCAAGGTGAGGATCCGCGAGGTCGTTCAAGACCAATTCGGGCAGCGCCGGGAGGTTTCGCGACGCATCGAGACCACGGTCGGGCGGGCCTTGTTATCGCAAGTGCTGCCGAAGGAGCTTCCGTTCGACCTCATCAACAAGGAACTGAATAAGCGCTCCATCTCCAATCTGATCAATGCCTGTTATCGTCAATTGGGTCTCAAGGATACCGTGATCTTCGCGGATCGGCTCATGTACACGGGTTTTAATCATGCCACACGCGCGGGGATATCGATCTGCGTAAACGATATGGTGGTCCCGGAGGAGAAAAAAGAGATCATCGGCAGGGCGGAAGATGCGATCAAGGAGATCGAGGGGCAATATGCGTCGGGCCTGGTCACCAAGGGTGAGCGCTATAACAAGGTCATCGACATCTGGTCGCATACGAATGATCAAGTGGCTAAAGCGATGATGGATAAGCTCGGTACGGATCTGGTCAAGGTCCAAGGCAAGGACATCCGCCAGACCTCGTTCAATTCGATTTTCATGATGGCCGATTCTGGCGCCCGCGGATCGGCGGCGCAGATCCGCCAGCTCGCGGGCATGCGCGGATTGATGGCCAAACCGGACGGGTCGATCATCGAGACGCCCATCACGGCCAACTTCAGGGAAGGCCTGGACGTCTTACAGTATTTCATCTCGACGCATGGCGCGCGCAAGGGCCTTGCCGATACGGCCTTAAAAACCGCGAACTCGGGCTATCTGACCCGCCGCCTGGTGGATGTGGCGCAAGACCTCGTGGTCACCGAAGAGGACTGCAAGACCACGGAGGGTTTTATCATGGCTCCGATCATCGAAGGCGGTAATGTGGTGGAGCACCTCCGCGACCGGGTACTCGGGCGGGTGGTGGCGGAGGATGTACGCCGGGCGGGCGAGGGTGTGGTCGTCGTGCCCGCCGGCACCCTATTGGATGAGCGCTGGGCCGAGCGAATGGAGGCCGCCGGTGTGGACCAGGTGAAGGTGCGTTCGCCGATCACCTGCCGGACGCGCTATGGAGTCTGTGGCGCCTGCTACGGGCGCGATCTCTCGCGCGGGCATCTGGTTAACGTGGGCGAAGCCGTCGGGGTGATCGCGGCGCAGTCGATCGGCGAGCCCGGCACGCAGTTGACCATGCGCACCTTCCATATCGGCGGCGCCGCCTCGAGGGCGGCGGCGGCAAACAGCATCGAAGCCAAGTCGAAGGGAGTTATCCGGCTCCATAGCATCAAATTGCTCAAGCACGAAACGGGGACCTACGTCGCGGTGTCCCGGTCGGGGGAAATCTCGGTCGTGGACGAGTTCGGGCGGGAGCGCGAACGCTACAAAGTCCCTTACGGCGCGGTGCTGACGGTTACCGACGGGTTCGAGGCTCAGCCCGGGCAGGCGATCGCGACTTGGGATCCCCATACTCACCCCGTTATTACGGAAGTGGCGGGCGTGGTGGCGTTCGCAGATATCGTCGAAGGGGTCACCGTGATCCGGCACATCGATGAGATCACCGGTCTGACCAGCATCGTGGTAATGGATCCGAAACAACGGCCGTCCAGCGCCAAAGACCTGCGGCCGGTCGTCAAGCTTGTCGACGCCGAGGGTACCGATCTCAAGATCCCGGGCACGGAGATCCCAGCGCACTATTTCCTGCCGCCGCGGGCCATTGTGAATGTCGAGGACGGCGCCAACGTGAAAGTCGGGGATGTCATCGCGAGACTGCCTCAGGAGTCCTTGAAAACCCGCGACATCACGGGGGGATTGCCACGCGTGGCCGATCTGTTCGAGGCGCGCCGGCCGAAAGAGGCCGCCGTCCTTGCCGAGGTCTCGGGGACGGTCAGCTTCGGCCGCGACACCAAGGGCAAGCAACGTTTGGTGCTCACCGACCAGGCGGGCGAACAAACGGAGATCCTTATCCCGAAATGGCGTCAAGTCGCCGTGTTTGAAGGAGAGCATGTCGAGAGGGGCGAAGTGATCGTGGATGGCGCGCCGGACTCGCACGATATTTTGCGCCTGAAAGGCGTCTATGCGTTGACGAATTACATCGTCAATGAAGTGCAGGATGTATACCGTCTGCAAGGGGTGAAGATCAATGACAAGCATATCGAGGTCATCGTGCGCCAAATGCTGCGCAAGGTGGAAATCACCGACCCCGGCGATACGCGCTTCCTCCTCGGTGAGCACGGCGAAAAGGAGCGGGTGTTCGATGAAAACGAACGCGGCGCGCGGGAAGGCAAGAAACCGGCGCGGTGGACGCAGATGCTGCTCGGAATTACCAAGGCTTCCTTGGCCACCGAATCGTTCATCTCGGCGGCGTCCTTCCAAGAAACGACGCGGGTTTTGACCGAGGCGGCGGTGACCGGGAAACGCGACGAGCTGCGCGGGCTCAAGGAGAACGTCATCGTTGGGCGATTGATCCCGGGGGGGACGGGATTCGCCTTTCACGGGGAGCGGCGCAGCCAACGTGAGCAACCCGCGGATCCGGCAACCCGCTTCGCCGATCTCGGCGGGGCGGATGTGGCGGCGGGTTAGGGAAAGTCGGCGTGCATGGAGTAGTGCGAGATCGTGAAAGATTAGGCCAGTTTTAGCTTGACAGTTGGTGAGTCACATTATTAAAATCCCAGCTCTTTGACAGGCCGGAGCGATCCGGCCTGTTGTTTTTTTTAGAAGCGGCCGGAATTAATCGCCGCACAAGGTGCTCTTTTACGAATGGCTACGATCAATCAACTGGTCAGGCGTCCACGGAAACAACAGCGACTAAAAAGTACCGTGCCGGCGCTCGAAGGGTGTCCGCAGAAGCGCGGTGTCTGTACGCGCGTCTATACGACCACACCCAAAAAACCGAACTCGGCCCTGCGGAAGGTCGCGCGCGTGCGGCTCACCAACGGCTATGAAGTGACGAGCTACATCGGGGGGGAGGGCCACAATTTACAGGAACACTCGGTGATCCTGATCCGTGGTGGACGGGTTAAAGACCTTCCCGGCGTTCGCTATCACACGGTACGAGGCATCTTGGATACGTCGGGTGTCGCGGCTCGCCGGCAAGGGCGATCGAAATACGGTGCCAAGCGCCCGAAGTCCTAGTTTTTAGAAGCAGAAATACTGCGGATGATAGCTCGTTATGTCTAGAAGACGCGTCGCTGAACAACGAGTCATTTTGCCTGATCCAAAATACGGCGATGAGACGATTGCGAAATTTATTAACATGGTCATGAACCGGGGAAAGAAATCTCTCGCCGAAAGGATTGTATACGGAGCCTTGGAGCAAGTGGCCGCCAAGGGGCAAAGCGACGCTCTAGCGGCGTTCAAGCAAGCGCTCGACAACATCCGGCCACGCGTTGAGGTCAAGTCGAGGCGCGTCGGCGGCGCCACCTACCAAGTGCCGATCGAGGTGCGCGCCAAACGCCGTACGACCTTAGCGATGCGGTGGCTAGTCGATGCCTCGGACAAGCGTGGCGAGAAGACCTTCGGATCGAGGCTTGCCGCCGAGATTCTGGAGGCTTTGGAGAATCGAGGGACGGCGGTTAAGAAGCGGGAAGACACTCACCGTATGGCGGAAGCCAACCGCGCCTTCGCGCATTATCGCTGGTAGCGCCCGTTGGTAGCGACAGAGTCTCATCATGCCCCGGTTAACCCCCATCGAACGCTACCGCAATATCGGCATTATGGCTCATATCGATGCGGGTAAGACAACCACGACCGAGCGTATCCTCTACTACACCGGGGTGTCGCATAAAATCGGCGAGGTCCATGACGGCGCCGCCGTGATGGACTGGATGGAGCAGGAGCAGGAACGCGGTATCACGATCACCGCGGCGGCGACCACGTGTTTCTGGCGCGGTATGGGTAACCAGTACCCCGAGCACCGGGTTAATATCATCGATACGCCGGGTCACGTCGACTTTACCATCGAAGTCGAGCGCTCACTACGCGTCCTTGATGGCGCGGTGGGTGTTTTTTGCGCCGTTGGGGGTGTCGAGCCGCAGTCCGAGACTGTGTGGCGCCAAGCCACCAAGTATTCGGTTCCGAGATTGGCATTTATTAATAAGATGGACCGCGCGGGCGCCGATTTCCTGCGCGTGGTGCAGCAGATCCGCGAGCGTCTGGGCAGCGCGGCGGTGCCGGTCCAGATCCCGATCGGTGCGGAAGAAAAGTTCGAGGGCGTGGTCGATCTCATCAAGATGAAGGCCATTTATTGGGATCAATCGTCGCAGGGGACGCGCTACGAGGAACGCGAAATACCCGCTGAGATGAAGGCCTTGTGTGCCGAGTGGCGTGACAAAATGGTGGAAGCAGCGGCCGAAGCGAGCGAGGATCTGACGGAAAAGTACCTTGATGCGGGGGGGCTTGATCGGAAGGACATTTATCGTGGTCTGAGGATGCGGACGCTTAGAAACGAAATCGTTCCCGTGCTGTGCGGTTCGGCGTTCAAAAACAAGGGCGTGCAGGCGCTCCTCGATGCGGTCATCGAATTACTCCCGGCGCCGGTTGATGTCCCGCCCATCGAGGGCACATTGGACGACGGTAAGACTCAGGAAACCCGGCCGCCCTCGGACGAAGCGCCTTATGCCGCGCTGGCCTTCAAGATCATGACCGACCCGTTCGTGGGCACCCTGACGTTCTTTCGCGTCTATTCGGGGGCGCTGCAAAGCGGCGACACCGTGTATAACCCTCTAAAAAACAGAAAGGAACGCATCGGCCGCTTGCTGCAAATGCACGCCAATAGCCGCGAAGAGATCAAGGAAGTCCGGGCCGGCGATATCGCGGCGGCGGTGGGCCTCAAGGACGTGACGACCGGCGATACCTTGTGCGCTGTCAACAAGATCATCACCTTAGAACGGATGGTGTTCCCCGATCCGGTCATCTCGGTGGCATTAGAACCTAAGACCAAGGCCGACCAAGAGAAGATGGGTATGGCCCTCTCCAAGCTGGCCGCGGAGGACCCGTCTTTCCGTGTGCATACGGATCAGGAGTCCAGTCAGACAATTATCTCGGGTATGGGCGAGCTGCACCTTGAGATCATCGTCGATCGGATGAAGCGGGAGTTCAAGGTTGAGGCCAACGTCGGGAAACCGCGGGTGGCTTACCGGGAAACCATCCGCAAGATCGTGGATAAGGCGGAAGGAAAGTTCATTCGGCAGTCGGGCGGCCGGGGTCAATACGGCCATGTGCTCTTGCGCTTGGAGCCAAGGGCGCCGGGGGAAGGGTTTGAATTCGTGAACGAGATCGTGGGCGGTGTGATTCCCAGGGAGTACATTCCGGCAATTGAAAAAGGCATTCGCGAACAGTTGGGTAACGGCGTGCTGGCTGGATATCCCGTCGTAGATATCAGGGCGATAGTCTATGATGGCTCTTTCCATGAAGTCGACTCGAGCGAAATGGCGTTTAAGATCGCCGGCTCCATGGCGTTTAAGAACGGCGCGGCGCACGGTAAGCCCGTACTCTTGGAGCCGGTAATGAAAGTCGAGGTCGTGACGCCCGAGGAATACCTCGGGAGCGTAAATGGGGACATGAACCGCCGCCGAGGCGTGTTGCAGGGTACCGAGGATTCTCCCGCGGGCCGCATCGTTCGCGCAGAGGTACCGCTGGCGGAAATGTTCGGTTATGCGACCGATCTGCGTTCCGCCACCCAAGGACGAGCCACGTATACGATGGAATTCGCAAAGTATAGCGAGGCGCCGGCGAGTATCGCGGAAGCCGTGACGAAGCAGGCTCGGTAACGACGAACGAAAGCGGAGAACTGAGTTATGTCCAAGGAGAAATTTCAGCGAACGAA
>JBIMKC010000063.1:0-4814 GCA_043673925.1 Chromatiales bacterium
CTTTGGTCGCCCCACGGGGTTGCACACCCCGTGGTGGCGAAATCTAAATTGACTTTCAAGCGAGCGTCTATGGCAACGACACATTCCCGGCCGCCGCGGCCCGTGCGCGGCACCCTTAACCAAGAAAAGCTTAACGAAATCGTAACCCGAGCCCGCGACGAGCAGGACCAGCGGCTCCAGGGTTACCGTGAACAAGCGTTGCGCCTTTACCCCTGGGTCTGCACGCGCTGCGGGCGCGGCTTTACCCCCGAAACCGTGCATGACCTCACCGTCCATCACAGAGACCATAACCACGACAACAACCCGCCGGACGGCAGCAATTGGGAGCTTTTGTGCCGCTACTGCCACGACAACGAGCATGCCAGATACACGGACGCGGCTCTCGGCGAGGGAATGACTCTGGGCCCAGAAACGGAGGGACCCGCCACGTTTAAGCCTTTCGCCGATCTTAAAGCTAAACTAAAACGCGAGTCTTGAATCGATAGCTGTCGTAGAGGAAGAAGATTGGGGTGAGAATCGGTGGGCTTGGCGGGTCTCCAGGCAGCATCGGCAGCACGCTACCGTCCGGCGACGGTGCGATCGCCCCCGGCCTTGCGCCTAACGTTGTTACCGTAACTGTTCAGTGGACAGAAGGCCGCGGCGGGACAAGCTTGATTTCGAAAAGCTTCGGCCACAGTTTGCCGGTAACGAACAGGCGGTCATTCCGCGCGTCGTAAGCGATCCCGTTCAGGACATCGACGCGGGTTGCTCTGTCGGCTTCACTGAGCAACCCGCGCAAATCAATCCAGCCCGCGACTTTACCCGTTTGTAGCGCGATCCTGACGATACGGTCGGTCTTCCACACGTTGGCATACAGTTCGCCGCGGACAGTTTCGAGCTCGTTCAATTGAGCGACCGGCGTCGTGCCCTCTCGCACTGTCAGACGGCCTGTCTCACGAAATGTATATGCATCGAGGAACCGCAGTGTTGCCGTACCGTCGCTCATGATGAGCCGCTTACCATCGTGGGTGATCCCCCAACCTTCGCCGGAATAATTGAACGTCCGCTTGACTTGAAAGTCCATCCGGTCGTATACGAACCCGAGCTTCGAGGTCCAGGTCACCTGCACGAGATCCAAGCCCCAGCTCGTCAGGCCCTCTCCGAAGTGCTCACGGGAAAGTGTGGTCTGCTGTAGCACCCTGCCCGTTTCTAATTCGACTTTCCGAAGCGTCGAACGGCCGTTCACCCCCGTGCTTTCGTAGAGGTAGCCGTCAACGTAGGTTAAGCCCTGCGTAAAGGCATTGCGATCGTGGGGATAGACGCGCACGACCTCGTACCCATGCGTGGGTGCGCTCTGATTCACAAAGCTCCGTTCTAGCGAGGACGATGTACTTACGCTGAACGGAAAACCCAGCGCTAGAACTGCAAGAACGATCACAAGATTTCGAGAGCCCAAAACGGGATGTAAAGGTTGGAATGCGTTTTATTAATTATCGCAGTCATGAAAAGATGCGAACTGGCAGCGTGTTAAGAAGCTACCACCGATCCTACGTATACACATGCCAACGCAAAGTAAACCACAAAGCTGAGCAGCAACAACGCCTGTGAGGTACGGCTCGGACGCGCCCATTGCGGTAATTCCGGGGACAAGTAGCGATAGTTCAAATAATACAGGGCGGGCGGGAATATCACGGTCCCGATAAATCCGATCACGGCGCTCGTGAGGATCAATGGGCCCGGCGCATCGAGCATCATCGTGAAGGAGGTGACGACGGTGAGCAATCCCAAAAAAACATAATAGAGATAGCGCATCTCGTAGCGCCTCGCCTTCGGAAACAGCACATGGACAATGTCGGCTTGGATGCGGCTCACCGCATCAGCCGTCACCAACCAGGTATCCGTTAGAAACGCCGCGGCGACGATGAGAAATAAGACGCGCCCCACCTCACCCCAGCTGACCTCGAAAAATTGGCTCTGTACGACTGCTAGTTGGTACTCCTCGGGCAACAAGCCTTGAGGAAACAAAAGCGCGTAGGCGAGAAGACAGGTCATCAGTGTGGTGAACAGGTTGCCAATGATCCCGAAGGAGACATCAGCACGCAGGAAGCGGCGCCACGATCGCCACCGCCGTGCGTTCTCGGGTGCGCTTTCGGGAAGATTGCCGTCGTGGCTGACGATTTCGGGTTTACCCGCGAGCGGTCCGGTGATTCTCCCCATATGCTGGGCCATCCCGCTGCCCTTATCCCGCAACCAATAGGAATAGAACAACGCCCAAAAACCGCCGAGCCCAGCGAAACTGACGGCCGTGAGAAGCTTCGTCGCATCCCGCGGATCCCAGGATCTCGGCATCGGGCCTGTCGATCCATAGAGTCCTGGTAGGAACTCAGGAATCGACTTTACCACGTCAGCTTGTGTGCAAGCCCAGAGCAAGCCAAAAACGGTCACGGCCGCCACCGCTTTCATGAACCGTTCGATGAAGGTGTAGATGACGCCGCTTGTGAGAAGGGCGATGAGGAAGACGGCGATCGATACATACCCCCAGAAAAGCGTTTGACCGCGTTGCGTCCAGCCTTTTGGAAAATCGGCGAGCGCCGCGATCGCCGTGCCCCCCGCGCTTGCGAAGGCGCCGAACCAGAGGAACGAAAGCGTCATCAGCAACCACAGGAAGATGCCGAGACCACGGTGGAGACGGATAAACCCGTGAAATATACTCTCCCCGGTCAATAGGGTGTAACGCCCGATCTCGATGTTGAGCGGGTATTGCAAGAGGCAGGCGGGAATCAACACCCACAGAAAAGTTAAGCCGTATTTTGCGATGATGTAAGGCCACCAGATCAGCTCGCCGCTCCCCTGCGCGAGCGCCATCCACACGACGCCGGGTCCAAGCGCCGCCCACCAGCCGGGAAACGGCGGTAACGGTCTCCGGCCGTAGCACTTGCCGGCGTGGCCATCGGCGCCGGACAGATCGCGCAGGGCCGGCGTCGTAGCTGCCAATGTTCTAGGCCTCGAGCTCGCAGTCGAGCCCCAGGTGATAAATGACCGCAAGTACACGCCGCGAATTCGGGGAGACTGGAAAATGATACAGTTTCATAGATCACTCTTCCTGTTGTTAGTGCCGCCATCCTGGATTTCAACGTTCCTAAACACCCGCTAGCTCGTTCCATTTATTCAACACTGCGCAAAAAAGATCCGCCGTGCGCTCGGCATCGTAGATCGCGGTATGCGCTTCGGCATCATCCCAATCCAGCCCCGCCGCTTGGACCGCGCGCGATAATACCGTCTGGCCGACGGCTAGGCCCCCGAGGGTCGCGGTATCAAAGGTGCTGAACGAGTGAAACGGGTTGCGCTTGATACCCGTCCGCGCGACCGCCGCTTTGATAAAGGCCAGATCAAAGGAGGGGTTGTGTCCCACTAAGATCGCCCGAGTGCAGCCCGTTTTGGCGACCACCTGACGTACAAACTCGAAAATACTCTCTAAGGCCTCGTGCTCGGGCACGGCAAAGCGGAACGGGTGGTGCGGATCGATCCCCGTAAACTTCAAGGAAGCCTGATTGAGATGAGCGCCCGGAAACGGTTGTACATGACAGGCGACCGTCTTTTCGCGTCGCCACTCGCCTCTCTCGTCGCTCATTACCGCCACGGCCGCGATCTCCAGCAAGGCGTTAGTCGCTGGATCGAAACCGCCGGTTTCCACATCCACAACGACGGGCAAGAAGCCACGGAAACGCGACGCCATCAGGCGCCTGGATCGCAGGTCGCTACTCATGCGTCACCAGAGTCCAGTCACAGGCCGCTCCGGCCCGAAAGGGTATTAGCTCATCATTTCCGAATGGGTACTTATGTGGGACGGTCATGGGCGCCTTGCGGAGCGTAAGCTTCTCGCTCGTCCTCGGTAATCCGTAAAACGCCGCACCGTGGCCGCTTGCGAATCCATCGAGGTGATCCAGCCTCCCCGCCTCGTCGAATACTTCCGCGTAAAGCTCCAAGGCCGCGTGCGCGGTATAAATCCCGGCGCATCCACAGGCCCGCTCCTTGGCCAGGCGCGCGTGCGGCGCGCTGTCGGTGCCGAGAAAAAACTTCGGGTTTGCACTGGTCGCGGCCTGCACCAACGCCCGCCGGTCTTCCTCGGTCTTGAGCAAGGGCAAACAATAATGATGGGGTTGCAGGCCACCCTGGAACAGGGCATTGCGGTTGAGCAGCATATGATGCGCTGTGATCGTGGCCGCCAAGGATGCGGGGCCGACGCATACGTACTCGACCGCCGCGCGCGTCGTAATGTGCTCCAACACCAGCTTGAGACCGGGAAACCGCCGGATGATCTCGTCCAATACCCGTTCGATGAAAATGCGTTCGCGGTCGAAGGCATCAACGGTAGGATCGACGACCTCACCGTGCAGGAGCAAGGGCATGCCGAGGTTCTCAAGCTCCGCGAGCACCGGATACACCTTGCGGATGTCGGCCACGCCGCGGTTCGAATGAGTCGTCGCCCCGGCCGGGTAGTATTTTACCGCCACCACATGGCCGCTTAGCTTAGCCTTTCGGATCTCCTCGATACTGGTCTCCTCGGTGAGATAGAGCGTCATGAGCGGCTCGAAGCGCAGGCCGCGAGGCAGTGCATCAAGGATTCGCGCGCGGTACGCCAAGGCCGCGGCCGTGGAAGTGACGGGCGGGTCGAGATTCGGCATCACCACGGCGCGACAGAAACGCATCGCGGTATGCGGCAATACGTTCGCCATCCACGGTCCGTCCCGGAGGTGAACGTGCAGATCATCGGGTTTTCTAATGGTTAATTCCATGCACGCCTTTGGGACATAACGATCACCGGCGCTCCGCAC
>JBIMKC010000063.1:4914-11683 GCA_043673925.1 Chromatiales bacterium
GCGCAACGGCCATCGGCCACAGCGAGCTGTGCGCGCCGATCGTGACATCGCCGATCACAACGGCGGTGGCATCGACGAAGGCCGTCGCCGCGATCCGCGGTGTTTTATCCCAGTAAATCCTAATCTTCATACAGGATTATTCCCTCCGCGCGCATGCGGGTCGCTGTCGATTAAGGCCCCATGCGCTCGGTAGGCTATGGCACGCGATAGACAAAGAATTTGCCTCCCCGGCGCAACGCGGCGTTAAACGGTGGGTAGGCGAAAATACTGCTGGTGGAACGAGGATCCAACAGCAAGGGTAAGATCAAACCCTCCGGCTGGCGCGCCTCGATCCACAGATCGCCCGGTTCTAATAAAAGCTCCACCGGGTACGCGTGAATAGCCGCCGGCTCGCCCGGTTTTAAGGGCTTGCCATCCGCTTTTATTTTCTGCGCATTCACGGCGAGCTTGCGCCGGTTTGTAATTTTCTTATACCTGAGATGGTGCCGCGTTAAAACCGCCGCGACGGGTTGCTCATGGGCCGTGACGACATAGGCTTGCGGCGGATCTAATTTATACGCCGTCGCTATCGCGCGCTGATCGTCGAACCACCGCTTCTCCGCCACACCCGTATCGCGCCGCCGCAACCGCAAGGAGATGCGCGGTTGGTTTTTATTTCGCTCATACGCCGTGTACAAATACACCGATCGGGGCATAGGCGCCATTCGGACCGCGCGTGTTATCGCCATGATCTCCTGCGCATGCGCGCGCACCACCTTAAGGAAGCTTTCAATACTGAGGATCTGCTCGGCAACGCGCTCTCGGATGTTTCTATGCGTCGGGTAGTTCCCCGGCGGATCCAGTCGATTCTCGACCAGAAACGAAAAGGCGCCCAGCATTCCGGCCTTGTTGCGCAAGTTCTTCAGCGACAAGCCACCGTTGGTAATCGCTTGGCGAATACTCGTGATCTCGCCAATGTAACGCTGGGCCGGCAAGCCCCGGCGTTGAACTTCGCGGACGATTTCGGGCAGCATGCGGTTGAGACTCAGGCGTCTGATCTCGGGCGCGATGTTGGTATTGTTGCCGATCTCAAACTGAGCATTGAAGTCCGTTAGATAGCCCTCGCGGCCCAGGGTTTTCTTTTTCAGTATCGCGGATTCATGAACATCGAGCACGACTTCCGGCCGTACGCGCAAGAGCAGATCATTGATCCCGCGGCTTTCGGGCTGGGATAAGAGCACGAAATCCGTGCTCAGATTCACGTTGTTGGCGTTGACGCGCCGATGGAGATCGCGTCCGTCGGGGTTGGCGTTCGGGACGATGATGAAATCCGCGCCATCGAGCAGCGATTTCATGCCGCCCAGCGCAAGACTTCGCGCGACCAGCAGTAGCGCCTCCCCGCCCGAAGGTTCGGTTCCGTGCTGCGTGCCGACGAGCAAAATAGTCAGGCGCGGTAACGAAGTGTTTTTGCTGGCGCGCGCGGGCGGTGGCTTGGAAATCCATATGGCGTCGATAGACCGCCTCCCGGCGGAGCGGCCTATTCGTTCCTTACGCACGAAAGGCGAACGCAACACGAGTTGCTCCAAGAACTTGCTGACTTCGGCGGAGTTGGTCAGGCGCATATAGCCGCTCTGCTCCAACGCGCTTTCGGGGGCGAGCGGATCGCCCGCCGCTGCGATCGAGAACAGCAGCGCGGCCGCGAGAGGGCCAAAGCGCAAGCGTGAGTTCATATTATTCAGTAATACCCCGCCGCTTGCGGCGGGCACTTTAGCATTGGGGTTTCCAAAGGGGAGTAGTGCAACTCTCCCCTTTGGTCGCCTGCGGGATACATGCCCCGCAGGCGAAATATTTTGACTATTACTTTGAAGAGCGGACGCGCCGGGGCGCATCTCGACGCTTAGCCAGCAGCCTGTGCCTCGCGCAGGACACGGCGGAGGATCTTGCCCACGCTCGACTTTGGAAGCTGGTCGCGAAACTCGATGTGTTTCGGTAGCTTGTAAGCGACGAGATTTTCCTTGCAATGCGCGTGTAGCTCTTGCGCGCTTAGGGCCGGATCGCGGCGCACGAGAACCAGCTTAACGGCCTCGCCGGTGTCCGCATCCGGCACCCCGACCACCGCCGCCTCGAGAACCCCTGGGTGCGCCATTACGACCTCCTCGATCTCGCTGGGACAAACGCTGAATCCCGACACCAGGATCATGTCTTTCTTGCGATCTACCAAGCGCATAAACCCGCGCTCATCCATGCTCGCGATGTCGCCGGTCTTCAGCCATCCATCGGAGGTCAGCACTTTGGCCGTCTCGGCGGGCTGATTCCAATAGCCCTTCATTACTTGCGGACCGCGGATCCATAGTTCCCCGACGCTTCCCAGCGGCACCGGCGCTCCGCTGTCGTCACGAATGCTGCATTCGGTCGAAGACACAGGGAGGCCGATGCTGCCGCTGAACTCCTTGAGGTCCAAGGGGTTCACGCATGCCAAGGGGGAGGTCTCGGTCAGGCCGTAACCCTCGATCAATATACAATTCGTCATTGCTTTCCAGCGCTCGGCAATGGCGCGCTGGACGGCCATGCCTCCGCCCACACAGACCTTGAGACTGGAGAAATCGAGATCCCTGAACCCCGGCGTATTCATGAGGTGATTAAACAGCGTGTTGACTCCGGTGATGCAGGTAAACCTGGAAGCGCGCAGCTCACTTACAAATGCTTTTAGATTGCGGGGGTCCGTGATCAGACGATTCAACGCGCCAAGCTCGAGGAAGGTCAGGCAATTGATCGTGAACGCGAAGATATGATAGAGCGGTATCGCGGTAATCACGACTTCGTCGCTATCGCCCACGATGGGATCGTGCCACGCCAGCGATTGCAAGGTATTTGCGATTAGATTTCCATGCGTTAGCATGGCCGCTTTAGGGATAGCGGTCGTCCCACCGGTGTACTGCAGCATGGCGAGGTCGGCATGACCGATCGACACCCGATCGAGTTTGAGTCCCTTACCGATGTCAAGGGCTTCCCTGAAACCGAATGCTCCTCTGATCTCATGCTTGGGTACGAGGCGCTTGATCCGCTTTACCACAAAGTTGATGAGCGCGCGTCGTGGCCAGGGCAGAAGGTCTCCCAGATCGGTGATAATGACGTTTTCAACACGAGAACCAGGCAGAGCTTTCTCCAACACATGGGCACAATTGCTCAGGATCACGATGGCCGAGGCGCCCGAATCCACAAGCTGGTGATGCAACTCGCGGGGCGTATACAAGGGGTTCGTGTTCACGACGATCAAGCCCGCTCGCAATGCCCCAATGACCGCCACGGGAAATTGAAGCAGGTTCGGTAGCATAATGGCGATGCGTGCGCCGGGTTTGAGACCGAGAGGGTCTTGCAGGAACGCTGCGAACGCCCTGCTCAGTTCATCGAGCGCGGCATAGGTCAGGACGCCACCCATGTTCGCGAACGCGGGGCGCGTACCATAGCGAGTAAAACATTGCTCAAATTGGTCCACCAGCGAGGAGTATCTTTCGATACCGATGTCGGCTGGCACGCCTTGCGGGTAGGCTTTCAACCAGATACGTTCGGCGTACGGATCGGTTCCACCCGGCGTGGCGACCGATGAGCCGCTAACCGTGTTATAAGCTAAACCCGTCATGTCAACACCCCCTATACCTAAATGTCCAGCGGCGACTGCTCAGCATAAAAAATGTGCAATTTAGCACTCTGAGGTCCACGCTTAGAACATGGACCCGAAACCCATGGCTACGCCCGCGCCAACGGCCGTAGCGGTCAAGATACTATTAGCGACATTATTACTCGTTATCGTAGCCTCGTTTTTTGCCTTCGGGTTTCATCGCTTCTTTACGATCGACTATTTTGTGGCGCAGCAATCCGCCATCAATAATTATTATGCAGTCCACCCCGGACGCACCGCCGCGGCCTTTATTCTCATTTATATTCTTGTTGCGGGCTTATCACTTCCCGGCGGTCTGGTGTTGACGGTGGTCGCTGGAAATATCTTCGGACTCTGGTGGGGCACAGTGCTGGTCTCATGCGCCTCGACCGTTGCGGCTACCCTCGCGTTCCTCGCCTCCCGTTATTTTTTTCGCAACATCGTGCAACAACATTTCGGCGACCGCTTACGATTCATAAATGAGGGAATGGACAAGGACGGTGTTTTTTATCTCTTCAGCCTGCGGCTGTTGCCTGTCTCTCCGTTTCTAGTCATTAACCTCGTCATGGGTTTGACGTCGATGTCCACCACGAATTATATCCTGGTAAGCCAGGTAGGCATGCTCATCGGCGCCATCGTTTGCGTGAACGCGGGCACTCAGATCGCAAACATCGAATCCCTGGGCGACATTGTATCACCCGGACTGCTCGCGTCGCTTACACTCCTAGCCATCTTCCCTTTCATCGCCAAACGCATCGTGCGCGGGCTCAAAACACGGATCGAAAAGCTTAGAAAGCCAACGGGTACGCACCGCGGAAATAGTTGACGGCAGTCGCGCATCGTGAAAAGACGACTTGTGGTGCTCACGCTGCTATTCGCGGTGCCCGCCGCTATCGGGTTGCTCCTAATGGGGTCCCTCCCCCCTATTGGCGGTGAAAGCAAGCTCGCCGGTTTGCGGCACGATGTCAAGGTAACGTTCGACCCCTGGGGTGTTCCTACCCTGCATGCCGCAACGCGAGAGGACGCGTTTTTAACCCTGGGCTTCGTGACCGCGGGGGACCGTTTGTTTCAATTGGACTTATCGCGGCGCAAGGCAGCGGGCCGGCTAGCCGAGGTTTTCGGCGCCGGCGCGCTCGAAAGCGACCGCCGCCAACGGACCCTCGGCACGGAACGGGCCGCGGCAACCATCGTTGCCAGGTTGCCGCTTAAGCAACGCCGGGTGCTCGACGCCTACGCCGCTGGGATCAATGCCTTCATTAACCAAACCACGATCCTGCCCTTCGAGTTCTGGATCACCGGCCATCGTCCCGCCCCGTGGGCGCCGACGGATAGCATCTTAGTAGCGATCAACATGTTTCAGCTTTTGACCTTTACGGAGCGCGACGAACGTATGCTGAGCGTGATGTCCGAAACGCTCCCCGGCAAGGTGACCGCGTTTCTGACGCCGGATACCGATGCCTTTTCTGCCCCCCTGCTTGGCGGAGAGGGATCGTATCGGCCCATACAACCCGTCCCCTTCGAGGCTCTGGCCGGGCTTCGAGACAAGCATCGGCTCACGGTTCACCCGCGCGCCGTTACCGGGGAAGCACCGGTTCTCGGGTCGAACAGTTGGGCCGTCGCCGCGTCCAAGACTCGCACGGGCGCGGCCCTGGTCGCCAATGACATGCACTTGCCGCTGGCCATCCCCAACATCTGGTATCGGGCGGCGCTCCGCTACGGCAGGCATTTCCTGGCGGGTCTCACGATTCCTGGGATCCCGCTCATCGTGACCGGTAGTAACGGAGACGTGGCCTGGGGTTACACCAACGTCAATTCCGATGTGCTCGACCTGGTCAGAATCGAGATCGATCCAAGGGATCCCACTCGGTACCGAACGCCCTTGGGTCGGCGCGCGTTCGAGATCCGCACAGAGCAAATCGCGGTGAAAGGGGCCGCCGACATGACACTTGAGGTCAAAAACACGATCTGGGGGCCAATATCGGAAGCGCTCCTGCTCGGGCAACCCGTCGCCGTGAAATGGACTGCGCTCGAACCCGACGCCGTCAATCTCGATCTCATCGACATGGAGAACGCCCGCAGCGTTGCCGACGCCTTGCGGATCATGAACCGAGCGGGCGGTCCGCCCCAGAACGTCACGGTCGCTGACCGCGACGGCCGGATCGGCTGGACGATCATGGGAAGGATCCCGCTGCGCGCCGGTTTCGACGGGTCGACCGCCCGCTCCTGGGCGGGGGGTGAGATAGGGTGGGCAGGCTACATCCCGCCGGCCGCGATCCCAAAGCTCGTCGATCCCCGTAATGGCTTCATCGCCACCGCCAATAACAGAACGCTGGGCAAGGGCTACCCCTACTCCCTCGGGCACAATTATGCCCACGACTATCGGGCCTTCCGCATCAATGAACAACTCGCGGCCTCACGGTCAATCACGGAACAGGACATGCTGAACCTACAGCTCGATGCCAAGAGTAGGGTATATAATTTTTATCGTGCCCTGGCGCTTGAGGTGCTCGGCACCGCAACACCCTGGGAGGCGGACGTTCGACGCGCCTTGCTGCGATGGGACGGACGCGCGCGGACCAACAGCATCGGTTTCGCGTTTCTCACGGAATTGCGCCGGCGGCTCATCGAAACCACGCTTAGCCCCTTCTTGCAGCGCTGTCTCGAACGCGACCCCGATTTTAGCTACCGTTGGTTTAAAGTGGACTCGCCCCTGCGGCAACTGTTACTCGCGAAACGGCCCGAAACCTTACCTGCCCCGCATCGCTACCCGGATTGGAACGCGTTTTTACTTAACGTCATCGAAGACACCTACGTTCATTACAAACGCCACTACGGGTATCAACCGCTCGATCACCTGACCTGGGGCGAGGTCAACCGCACCGGTATCGCACACCCCTTTTCGGCGCGCCTGCCCTGGCTCCGCCGCTTCCTCGACATGCCGGCCGATCCCTTGGCGGGTTGTGCGCACTGCGTACGCGTGGTCTTTGACAATCACGGCGCCAGCGAACGGTTCGTGGTCTCCCCCGGTCACGAAGAGCAAGGGATCTTGCACATGCCCGGCGGGCAATCCGGCCACCCGCTATCGGGCCACTACCGCGACCAACACGCCCATTGGGTCTCCGGCCGCCCATT
>JBIMKC010000064.1:0-6391 GCA_043673925.1 Chromatiales bacterium
CGGTGAGTCCCCCGGCAAAGCCGGGGGCTTACCTCACTGAGTTAAAAACAAAAGGCTAAGAATTGTTCGTGGGTACTCTAAGTTGTCGTCATTGCGAGCGAAGCGAAGCAATCTGACGTGTGGCGTCATCCTGGAATGCTTTAATCCAGGATCCTGGACCCGGAGAGCCGGGCTGCTGCGGTAAAGACACTCCAGGATGCCTTCGTCGCCAGTGGACTTCGGATGACGCCAACAGATTTCTCGAACGAACCTGTTTCCGTCACGTCGAGCGACGGCGCGAAGGTGCGCGCTCTCGCAGCACGGCGCCGGGAAGCTCGCCCCATGCGTCGGTACTGGACGCTGTTTCTCGCCGTCACGTTCAGCTGTGTCGCAGGCGCGGCCGCGACGCGGACCGAACCCCAGTCGAAATCCGCGACGCAGCAAACGTTTACCGCGAATACGGTGATTGAAGCCGCGCGCCGCGCGGCGGCGAACCCCTGGGCGCCGAAGAAACTGGACGGCTCAGCGGCGCTGCAACAACTGACGTACGACCAGTATCGGGACATCGGCTTCAACGCGGAAGGCACCTGGCAAAATGAGCAGGTGCCGTTTCGCGTCGAGGTCCTGCCGGCGGGCTTTCTCTTCAAGATGCCGGTCAAGGTGTCGATCGTGGAAAACCGGATTGCCCGGGATGTTCCCGGCGCGCCCGGAATGTTCTCTCTCGGCCCGCTGGTTGCGAAGCAACTCGCCAATCAGTCTTTGCCGCTCTCCGGCTTTCGCGTGCGTACGCGCCTGAACTCACGCTCCGTCTGGGACGAATTCCTGGTGTTTCAGGGCGCCCCCTACTTCCGCGCGATCGACAAGGGCGGCGCGTACGGGCTGTCGGCGCGTGGGCTTGCAATCCGCACGGCGCACGCCATGGGCGAGGAATTTCCGGCGTTCACACGGTTCTGGATTGAGCGGCCCGCAGCCAGCGCCTCCGGTATCGTGGTGCACGCGCTGCTCGACAGCGAATCGACGACCGGCGCCTACCGGTTTTCCATCATTCCCGGCAGCCAGACGATCATAGACATCGACGTCACGCTGTTTCCCCGCACAGCGCTCGACCATGTCGGCATTGCGCCGCTCACGTCGATGTTCCTGTTCGATGAATCCGAGCGCACGCGCATCGATGATTTTCGCGATGAGGTCCACGACTCCGACGGCCTGCAGATCGTGCTCGCTTCCGGCGAACGCGTATGGCGGCCGCTGCGCAATCCAACGCAGTTGCAGGTATCGAGTTTCACCTCCGAAGCGCCGAAAGCGTTCGGCCTGATTCAGCGCTCGCGCCGCGCTTCCGACTATCACGATCTCGAAGCGCACTACGAGGATCGGCCGAGCGCTTGGATCGAACCGACGAGCCAATGGGGCGAAGGTTCGGTGCAGCTGGTCGAGATTCCGACCGACAACGAGGCGAACGACAACATCGTCGCGTTCTGGCGCCCGAAGCACGTGATACCGGCGGGCAAGCCGTGGCATACCTCGTATCGCATACGCTGGAATTCGCAGCCAAAGCTGACGCCGGCGCTCGGCAAGGCGACGGCGACGCGCACCGGGGCGAGCCTCGACGGCAAGCGGCGTATCTTCGTCATCGAGTTCAGCGGCACCGGCCGTTCGATCGAGGGACTGAAGCTCGACGCCGGCACGTCGGCGGGCACGCTCTCGAACCTCGTGTTGCAACCGAACCCACTCACGAAGGGTGTGCGCGCCAGCTTCGAACTCGACCCGGGCGACGTTGAGGTCGCCGAACTGCGCTTACGTGTATTGCGAGGCAATCGTCCCGCGAGCGAGACCTGGTTGTATCGATGGACAGCCAGCTGAAGTCGGCGATTCCGCCGGAAGGCCGCGACGTAGTGCGCGGCGGCATGCCTTTCGAGTGCCCGCTCGACATGCCAGTGCAGGATCTGCGTCGCGCGCTGGCGTCGCTGCAGATGGAAGCCGCACCGGCGCGCGCGATCTTCGCGCGCGCATTGACTATCCTCGGTACGTTTGCGATCACCGGCTACGGCGTCTACGAGATGCTCGGCATTGTGAGCTTCGCGAACATGACGTTTCTGCAAGGCGTCATGGTCCTGTTCTTCGCGGTCACCCTCGCGTGGATCGCCTTCGCAGCCGCATCGACGATCACTGGCTTTCTCGTGCCTCCGCCGCGCGGCAATCCGGACACGTCGATCGCCGGCAGTCACACGGCGCTCGTCATGCCAATCTACAACGAAGATCCCTCGCGCACGACCGCAGGATTGCAGGCGATGGCGGAAGCACTTGCGCAGAACGACGCCGCACAACATTTCGAAATCGTCATCATTTCCGATTCGACGAACGTCGACGCCTGGATCAACGAATCACTCGCGGCCGATGAACTGCGTCGCACGCTGCACGAAACCATTCCGGTCTGGTATCGGCGGCGCTGGCACAACGCCGGGCGCAAGGCTGGCAACGTCGAAGAATTTGTGAAGCGCTGGGGCGGGCGTTACGACTACATGATCGTGCTAGACGCCGACAGCCTGATGGCTGCTTCGACTCTGGTCGAACTCGTGCGCCGCATGCAGGCCGATCCGCGTCTGGGCATTCTACAAACCGTACCGATGCTGATCGGCCATACGAGCGTGTTCGCACGCGTTCAGCAATTTTCAGGCCGCGTCTATGGCGCACTAATCGCGCGCGGCGTCGCCGCGTGGTCGGGCAATGAAGGAAACTACTGGGGCCACAACGCGATCATTCGCGTTGCCGCGTTCGCGCAGGCCTGCGGTTTGCCGCAGCTGCCGGGGCGCCGACCATTCGGCGGCCATGTGTTGTCGCACGATTTCGTCGAAGCGGCGTTGATTCGGCGCGCCGGCTGGAAAGTGCGCATGGCGCCGGAGCTGGACGGTTCGTGGGAAGAAAGTCCGCCATCGCTGGTCGATGTCGCGATCCGCGATCGTCGCTGGGCGCAGGGCAATCTGCAGCATTCGAAGATCATCGGCGCGGACGGTCTTGCGTTCACGAATCGCGCGCACTTCTTCATCGGCATCATGAGTTATCTCTCATCGCCCTTGTGGCTGATGCTGCTGATCGTAGGCTTTGCGCTGACGCTGCAGGCGACGCTGATTCGTCCCGAGTATTTCAGTCGTACGTTCCAGCTCTTTCCCGACTGGCCGCGATTCGACGCCGAGCGCATGACCGAACTCTTCATCTTCACGATGATCGTGCTGTTTACCCCGAAGGTGCTTGGGTTAGTCCGGACGCTGTTCACGCCGAAGGTTCGCAAGGGCTGCGGCGGCTTCCTCGGCGTGACCGTAAGCACGGCGCTCGAGACGATCATTTCTGCGCTGTATGCACCGATCATGATGCTCGTGCAGACGCATCACGTGCTCGAAATTCTCACGGGCCGCGACTCCGGCTGGAATTCGCAGCGCCGGCACGCCTCGATGACCGCCTGGGGCGAAGCGTGGAGCGCGCATTGGCCGCACCTCATCATGGGCGTTCTGATCGGCGTGATCGCGTATCTGATTTCGCCGACATTGCTCGCCTGGCTCTCGCCGACGCTGGTAGGTCTGCTGCTCGCAGTACCGCTGTCGAAACTGAGCGGCAGCGTCGCTGTCGGAAAGTTGTTCGCATGGTTCGGCCTCTTGCGCACGCCGGAAGAAAAGCACAGACCGCAGGTGGTGCGCCGGCGCGATGAATTGTTGGGCCACGCAGCGGCGCCGCAGAAAGATGGCCTGCGCTTTCTCGCGCGCAATCGCCAGGCGCGCTACGCCCACATTTCCGGCAATCTGCCGCGCCCCACTGAATCGCGCGGCCACCCTGATCCGCACCGCCTCACAGCAGAACGCAAAGTGCTGGATGCAAAAACGCTCAATGAAGTTCTTACATGGTTGGGCCCCGCCGAACGCGTGCACGTCGCCGGGGATCCGCGATTGCTGGAGCGGATTGCGGAATTGCCGGATAACTAGTTTGATGGAACGGACAACTAGGCCCTCACGATGAACAAAGTGTAGCTATTGGGACGCCTGCCTTACAAATGTTATTTCAACGGCGAGCAGTCAGAGTGCGAGATAAGCTCATACTGAGGGGTATCATGATGTCCTGCAGGTCTCCTACGACAATATTCCCCCGTTATGGCGCAGTATCAAACGCCAAGTTGGATCCAATGCCGCAAGCAATTGATGCGGTGTTGGAGTGGATGCCCGATAAAAGCATTCGGGCATGACAATCCGGTGAAACTGCGTAACTTCAGTTACGGGATCCCGCCCACGATCTCGCAGTTCGCCGCGCTGTCGGTTCCCGCCCCGCCGCCGCACACATCCGTGTCGTCGCCGCCGTCCAGGCTGTCGTTGCCGTTGCCGCCGCTCAGCGCGTCTTTGCCGGGGCCGCCGTCGAGGGCATCATCGCCATGACCGCCGGCCAGCACGTCATTGCCCGCGTCGCCGAGCAGCCAATCGGAGCCGTTACCGCCGCTGATGACGTCATTGCCGTTGCCACCGCAGACGGTGTCGTTGCCCTTACCGGCGATGATGATGTCATTCCCGCCCAGGCCCATGATCACGTCGTCGCCGCTCGTTCCCGGCAGCACATCGTTGCCCGGCGTGCCGATGATGGTCGGGGTCAAGCCGCCGCACGTGAGCGTTGGCGCAGCCACCTCGAACGCGCCGATGTCGCACTGAGCCGTGCCATCGCCGTCGCCGTCCTGCGGCCGGGTCACACCGCGCTGGTCGAGGTTATTGACCGGAGGGTCGGCGCAAACGGCATCCACACCCAGCCGCGCTGGTCTCGATGCAGCCCGCGGGCGTGCCTGCGCTCTGGCACAGCGCGATGGTCTGTGTCGGCCCACCGTTGTCCTTGAGACCGGCGGGGTCGAGGCCGCCGGGGACGTTGTTCTTCGACGTCGGGTGGTTGAAGCCGCAGACGCCTTGGTCGTCGAGGTTGCCGCCCTGGTCAGTGTTGAGGACAGCCAGCACGGGACTGCAATTGGCGCCGGTGTTACCGGCGACCACGTTGTTGCGCATCGTTGCGCCGCTCAGAAACAAGACCTCACCGGTCCCTGCGTTGTTGCCGGTGAAGGTGCTGTTGCTGATCGTGGTCAACCCCCCCCAGGTTGTCGGACACGGCCGCGCCAACAACCGCACTGTTGGCGGTGAAGTGCTGTTGCTCACCGCCAATGCTACACTCCCGGCCACCGCGACCCCCTCGTGCCAAATGGCGCCGCCGCCTGCGCTGTTGCCCATGAAAGTGCTGTTACTCACGGTGAGCGTGCTGCTGCCCAGGTCGGCAAGGACGCCGCCGCCGAGCTCGTTATCAAAAGGAGCCTTGCCATTTGCAATCGTCAGGTGTTGCAGGTTGAGCGCGGCGTCGCGATCGACGATCAGCACCCGCACGGCGTTGTTGCCGCTCACGGTCACCTTCTGGCGGGCGCCGTCGATGGTCAGTGCATCGGCATCGTCGATATTGGGCAAGGTTGCGCCCAGCGTGATGGTGCCGCTCACGCTGAAGGTGATGGTGTCGGCGCCATAGCTGCCTGTACCGATGCAATCGTTAAAGTCGGCGTCGTTGTTGGCCGCGATGATCGCCTCCCTGAGCGTGCAGAGGCCGTCACCGAATATGGTGTCGTCGTTCGACGTGTTGACGCTCAGGTTCGCGGAAGCGGTCTCATAAATGTAGAGGCGGTCTAATGGTTTTTGAATTTATTTAAACCGGTAACCGAAGGAGTAGTAGGGGCAGGCCTTGCACCTGCCCTTATGCGGCGGTATGCACAGGCAAAATTAGGGCAACCGCAGCGAATAGCAATTTCAAACCCCCTTTTTCTTTAAAAAGAAAGATATGACTGAACCGGTCAGGTGTCAAACACGCGCAGTCTCGGTCCGGAACCGGGGAACTACCGTGCATTCATGCGTGCGCCTCCTTTTCCAGTAGCGCGCGCTTGCGTTCCACACCCCAGCGATAGCCCGATAGTCCACCATCGTTGCGCACGACTCTATGGCAGGGGATTGCCACCGCCAAGGCATTGGCGGCACACGCTTGGGCCACGGCCCTGACCGACTTCGGAGCGCCGATGCGGTTAGCGATATCGGCATAGCTCACCGTCTCGCCGGCCGGGATCTCCCGGAGGGCTTGCCAAACGCGCTGTTGGAACGCGGTGCCGCGCACATCCAGCGGCAGGTCGAGTCCGAGCGCCGGCGCTTCGACAAAGCCAACCACTTTCGAGACGAGCTGCTCGAACTCGGTGTCGCCGCCAATTACGTTGGCTCGCGGGAACCGGTCTTGTAGATCGCGCGCCAATTTGTTGGGATCATCGCCGAGGAGAATGGCACAAACACCGCGCTCGCTTTGAGCGACGAGGATAGACCCGAGGGAGCACTCACCGATGGCGAAGCGTATCTCCATATTGGCGCCACCG
>JBIMKC010000064.1:6491-11630 GCA_043673925.1 Chromatiales bacterium
AGACCCGAGGGAGCACTCACCGATGGCGAAGCGTATCTCCATATTGGCGCCACCGGCGCGATAATTCGTAGGCGTCATGCCTAATACCTGGTTCGATTTTTCATAGAAGCGCCCGTTGGAGTTGTACCCAGCGCCGTAGATCGCCTCAGTCACCGTAGCGCGCCGAGCGAGCTCAGCTCTAACACGCTTGGCGCGATGCGCTGCCGCGTACGCCCTTGGCGTCAATCCCGTGACCTTCTTAAAAACGCGGTGGAAGTGATAGGTGCTTGCTCCGACATGCTTTGCCAAATCTTCCAAGCTCGGCACATTCTCCGACCCTTCGATGAGCCGGCAGGCTTCCGTGACCTTCGCTGCATGTTGCTCAACCAGCGTGGGCTGGTTGGGCTTGCAACGCTTGCAGGGACGGAATCCAGTCTTCTCGGCGTCCTCACGCGTGGTGTGAAACCGGACGTTCTCCGGTCGCGCCAGGCGCGCGCCGCACGCAGGACGGCAGTACACACCGGTCGTCTTGACCGAATAGAAAAATGTGCCGTCCGCCCCGGGGTCACGGGCGACGACCGATGGCCAGCGGGGGTCGCTTTCCGCCGTGGCCGCGAGTTGTGCGTTTCTTGCTGATACGTTCATAGGCGTTCCTTGCAACGATTCGAATGGTGAACGTAATTTATCAGTGGCTATTGGCTCTCGCACTCCGGGTCTTGCTTTCAAATTCGACTTGCTTTGGTTGGCGACCCCTGGAAAGCCGACGCCGTCAGCCACCGCTCAGGGCGCCGAAGATGAGAATGCGGTCGGTGGTTGCAACGTGGGCATCGAGTGTGCGTGTCTGCTCCTCGTTCACGAAGATGCGCAGGTGCGGGCGGATGCGGTCCTGCTCATCGACGATGCGGAAGCGGATCCCTGGGAACTGTCGATCCAGATCGGCGAGGATCTCCGCAACGGTCGTGCCGCTCGCCTCGACGTGGGCTTCGGCGCGCGTGTAATCGCGCAACTGCGGGGGTATGCCAACTTGCATCAGCCGAGCTCCGCGGCTTCCAGCGAATAGATCTCGGGCAGGTGACGGACCAGGCATGTCCACTTGCCGCCCTCGTTGAGACTGCTCCAGATCTCGCCGCCGGTGGTGCCGAAGTATACGCCCACCGGTTCATGCCGATCGGTGCACATCGCCTGGCGCTTCACGGTGAACCAACCCTGCCGCTCGGGTAGACCGCTGGCCTGACGCTGCCAGGTCTTGCCGCCGTTGCGCGTCATGTACGCCGCCGGTTTTCCGTCCGGACTCACGCGCGGCCACACCGTCGAGCCGTCCATCGGAAACACCCACAGCGCATCGGGCTTGCGCGGATGCAGCGCAAGCGGGAAGCCGATGTCGCCGATGCGTTTGGGCATCTTCATGCCGACGCGGACCCACTTGCCCTCGGCGCGATCCATGCGGTAGAAGCCGCAGTGGTTCTGTTGATACAGCCGATCCGGGGCGAGCGGATGCATCCGCATGCAATGCACGTCCTGACCGTACTCCGGGTTCGGATCGGGCAGAAAATCGGCGATGCAGCCCTTGTTCAGCGGCGCCCAGTTGCTGCCGCCATCGGAGCTTTCGAAGGTGCCGCCGCAGGACATGCCGATGTAGAGGTGCTTGGGATCGCGCGGGTCGATGTTGATGGAATGCAAGGTGGCGCCGTCGGGCGGGCTGGCCTGTTCGTCGCCGCACCAGGCCGCGCGCAGCGGGTGCGCGTTGAAACCGGCTACGCCCTCCCAGTTCACGCCGCCGTCCGCCGAGCGGAACAATCCCTGCGGTGAGGTGCCGGCAAACCACACACCCGGTTCGCTTGGATGTCCCGGCGTCAGCCAAAACACATGGTCCACCGCCAGTCCTTTTTCTCCCTCCTTCGCTTTGGGAAACCCCGGCGGCTTTGCCGCCTCCTTCCAGGTTCGTCCCATGTCCACGGAGCGACACACGGTGGGACCGAGATGGCCGGCGCGCGCGGCGCAGAGCAGGGTCTTGCGATCGCGCGGAGCGAGCACGATGTGATGGACGGTACTCCCGAGGAAGTGCGGACCGGCGAGGCGCCATTCGCGGCGCTTCGCATTGCTATGCAGGATGAACGCGCCCTTGCGCGTGCCGACGAGCAGGGTCAGAGAGCCAGTGGCCGGCGCAGCTTGAGGCAGTGATGCCCGCGGCAAAGCCGCACGGCGGGAAGCTCGGCGCGATGTCGAGGTCATGGCTGCTCCTTGCGGTCAGAGTTGCTAACTCGCATCTTAGAAGAGCTTGCGTGCGGTTGTCATTCCCAGCGGCGCTAGGCCCTACTTCTCCGCGTCCCTCGCGACCGCAATGTTAGGCGCCACCTTGCTTGAAAAGTGACTCGGCACGCCTGTTGATTTCCTCCGGTGTGAGATCCTCCTTGTGGGTGGCGAGAAACCAAACATGCCCAAAAGGATCTTCCAGCGTACCTGTACGGTCACCGTAAAATTGATCTTGCACAGGCTTGGTAATCTTCGCGCCCGCATCAACGGCCTGGGCAAATTGAGCATCCACATCCTCCACGTACACATGAAGGCCAACCGACGAACCACCCAGTGACTGTGGACTGCGGAACGCACCTGTTTCACAAGGGTCGGCTAGCATGATGAATGAATCGCCGATTTTGATTTCGGCGTGCCCAATCTCACCACTTGGCGCAACCAGACGGAACAACTCAGTGGCGCTAAATGCCCGCTTATAAAATTCAATGGCTTCAGCCGCACCCTTAATGCTTAGGTAAGGGGTGACGCTGTGATAGCCATCTGGAATTGGTTTTACTGCCATGAGCTTTCTCCTTTCAAAATGCCTACAAGAATTAGGCTTCTATGTATGTACTATACGGCTAAAGGCTCGGCCATCAGAATGGCGATTTCGTCCTGCTTTAAAACTCGAAGGAAACGCAATGAAACCGTGATTGCGGGCGAGCGCATAACCCAATGCGGCGGCGAAGCCGCAAGCGCAGCGCCGCGGTGCCGCTCGAACGAGAGTTGGACGGCGCGCAACGCCGGACAACTTGACGTGAGACAACTCGCGCTCCATTGGTTGGCGCGCTTAGCCCGCGTAGGGCGGAAGCCCCGCAGGGGTGTTCCGCCGAACGACACGGCACCAGATTATCGTCCACGCTCGCCGGCGACAACATCCAACGCACCCTCGCCGCCCCAGTCGTGTGGATAGGCACCTGCCTTCACCCACCGATGAAACGTCGAATGGGGCCATTGAGCAACCACCGAAACGTAGCCATGTTTGACCGGGTTGAAGTGGACGTAATCCATATGGCGCGAATAATCTCTCTCGTCCCGAATGGCATGTTCCCAAAAACGGCGTTGCCAGTTCACCCTTGGCCATTCGTACCGATGAACGCCGCTCCGTCGGCGCCAGCGCCTGTACAAAGCGAATCTTGATTGCTTTAATGCGATTGGAAAAGCCATCGTCCCCGGGTGGTAGGGTAATCACGCAATGCATGTGATCGGGTAGCACGACCCAGGCATCGATATGGAATGGTCGTTCGGCCCGCGTACGCTTCACCGCCTCCCGTAACGCTTCGATATGTCGCACCAACAAGTCGGCCCGACGCTCCAATAAATTGATGGTGAAAAAGTACGTGCCTCCGGGTACACGATAACGACGATAATCCGGCATTGGTCAACTTTATCACCTCTCATTCATGCGGCGGAACCACCTTCGGCGTTCCGCCCTACTCGGGCTCATAGCCCAGCGATGCCGGTTGGGAGGGAACACAGAACGACAAGACTCGGAGTACGGCCTGACCCCATGTGAAGTAGTGAGCCACCTTCTGCTCCGCGAGGTGCGTTGGGCCGGGTTCACGAACGAAATCGATGTGCACGGTGGCCGAGCTGTCTTCTTTTGGGGCAATAAGTGTATAGATCTGTACTTTTCGACCATGGGCCGGCTGCCGAAACGAGGGAAGTGTCCCGATAGGGTTGGAAGTAAACCTCAACCATGGGGAAACCTCATGTCCAGGTTCTGGTTCAGTCCACACCAGAGCTTCACACAGCACCGTGCCATTCTCGCTTTTTAGATGGAAATGACCCGGCGGATGCAACGTGAAGTGTGGATTCTTGACTGACCGCTTGCCGTGAATCCCCGCAAGATCGAGAATCTCCGATTGCGCTGCTTCGACGCCGTCACTCCGGGAAATGAGCATGGGCACAACAAACGTCTTATCCGGAAAACCGACCGAGATGCGCTCTTCGGGCAAGAAACTAACCCACAGAAGACCCTTCAGCTCGGTGGCTGTCTTGATACAAAGTCTTACGTCTGATCGGGTGGGCATAGTGAACGATATCTTTCAACGGCTAACGTAGAGTTAACCGGCGCTTGACGGGCGCCGACTGGAGCGGCAGCGAAGGGAGGCGACGGTCAAGCGTCCGGTTGAACGACTGGTTGGGCGACGCGCCCATGACTATTGGGGCAGCGCGCGCGCGTGCACGAGTTTTCCACTAGCCAAGTAGTCGAGTTCTTCCGGGGTCGATTGACGTCCGAGGATCGCATTGCGATGAGGATGACGACCGAACCGCGCAATTACGTCGCGATGTCCACGTGCTTGCGACGCTGAGTGCTCTAGAATCTTGTGCAATTCCGGTGGCGCATTTTCCGCGATCTGCTCGGCAAGCATGACTGCGCGCTCCAGGTGCGAGAGTTCTTCCGAATGCCCGAATGGTAGGAGGAAGAAGGTCTTCTCCCAAGGGGTTTCGAGAGCAGTAAAATGACCGATATCAATTCCTACGAGCGCGAGATCGAGGGCTTTGTGATCTTGTGCGAACGCCCGCGCCGTATCCCTGAAGAGGGAACGGGAGAACTGATCCAGAACAATGATGAGTGCTAGCCGCGATCGCGGCCACTGAGACCAGTCATCCAGCTCACCGCGCGTCGCACGCTCTAGCAACAAGGGAAACCGCTCGCCAATAGCAGAATCCGCACCGCCGCGGAACCACCACTCAAATTGGCGGATCAACCTCGCGTGGTCGGCGCCCGACAGTTCGGGAAACCAGAACCTCAGAACGTCTTCGGATTCTTTAGCATTCATCGCTCAATACACCCTTGGCTCGTCGCCCAACTAGAATTCGACCTCGTTTATACATTTAGAAACAGTTTATACTTTTGTAAAC
>JBIMKC010000065.1:0-11553 GCA_043673925.1 Chromatiales bacterium
TCGCATCGTTGCGCGGTGCTCGGAATCCTCATGTATTTCCACATACATTGCGGTTGCTCGCCTCGTCCTTGAGGCTCGCCCCTTCGGGGCTTGCGCTCCGTTTCGCTCCCGGCGAAACGGTCCTGCGCGCCGTGCGCCTCGCGGGCGGCCTTGCTCGCTGCGATTTTTTCACAAGCTCTGAGGGCTGTGGAGTCACTTGCCCCCTCGCGGAACATGATGTTTTTAGAACGCACTATTCTGGTGCATTCTGAGGTCGATATTGGGCCGAGCCTGCGCTCGAACCGAGTGATGTCGGTAAGGAACGAATACCATGTCATAATGCGCGCCGCGGTGGTCTTGGGTCGGTGGTCGAGCGCGTGCGAAAATCATGGACGCGCGAGTGACTGCATGGCGCGCAAACTGCCTTCAGTACTGCGGATGACTAAGTTGCAGCCCGGTGAGAGATTTGGCTGGAGGAGAGTCCATGTCCGCAGATAAGGTTTTAACACTCATAAAAGAACATGAAGTCAAATTCGTGGACCTGCGTTTTACCGATACCCGCGGTAAGGAACAGCATGTGTCCATACCCGCGAAGCTTATCGATGCTGGTTTTTTCCAGGACGGTAAGATGTTTGACGGATCATCGATCGCCGGTTGGAAGGGTATTAACGATTCCGACATGACGTTGATGCCCGAGGCAGAGACGGCGGTCATCGATCCGTTCTTCGATGAAACCACGCTCATCATCCGTTGCGATGTCATCGAGCGCTTGACCGGACAGGGTTACGCGCGCTGCCCGCGCTCTCTGGCCAAACGCGCCGAAGTTTACATGAAGTCGATCGGGATCGCGGATGCCGCCTATTTTGGACCCGAGCCGGAGTTCTTCGTGTTCGATGATGTGCGCTGGGGGGCGGATATTTCCGGCGCCTTCTATAAGATCGATTCAGAAGAGTCTTCTTGGAATTCGGAGAAGGTCTTCTCCGAGGGCAACATCGGTCATCGCCCAGGCGTCAAGGGCGGTTACTTCCCGGTGCCGCCCGTCGATTCTTTACAGGATGTACGCTCATCGATGTGCCTCATGCTGGAAAAGATGGGAGTAACGCCCGAGGTGCATCACCATGAGGTGGCGACTGCCGGTCAGTGCGAGATCGGCACGCGCTTCAATACGCTGGTGCGGCGCGCCGACGAGTTGCAGATCTTGAAATACGTGGTCCACAACGTCGCGCATGGATATGGAAAAACCGCGACGTTTATGCCGAAACCATTAGTCGGTGACAACGGCAACGGCATGCACGTGCATCAATCCCTGGCGAAAGGCGGCAAGAATCTCTTTGCGGGCGACGGATATGCCGGGCTCTCGGAGATAGCGCTTTTCTATATCGGCGGGATCATCAAACACGCCCATGCGCTGAATGCGATCACCAACGCTTCGACCAACAGCTACAAACGGCTCGTACCCGGCTTCGAGGCGCCGGTCATGCTCGCCTATTCGGCTCGAAACCGGTCGGCTTCGATACGCATCCCTTACGACGTCAGCCCCAAAGGCCGGCGTCTCGAGATACGCTTTCCGGATTCCACCGCCAACCCCTATCTGGCTTTTACGGCGATGCTCATGGCCGGCTTGGACGGTATCGCCAACAAGATCCACCCCGGAGAACCGATGGACAAGGACCTCTACGATCTCCCGCCCGAGGAAGAGGCCGAGATCCCGAAGGTTTGCAACGCATTCGACCAGGCGCTGGCGGCGCTCGACAACGATCGCGGGTTCCTAAAGGCCGGCGGCGTGTTCACCGACGATGTGATCGATGCGTACATTAAGCTCAAGATGGACGAGGTGACGCGCCTGCGCATGACCACCCATCCCGTCGAGTTCGATATGTACTATAGTGTCTAAGCGAGCCGCTGCTATGATTGCGCAAGAATGGCCCTTTTCGGGCCCTTCTTTTTGCATTTAAGCCGACTTGCGGCTTGGCAACAAGTTGGCTACGCTGTAAGCATGTGCCTGGTCATCCTCTGCTGCCTGCTTGTCATCACCAGCATGGCCCACGCGGCGGTCTATAAATGGACCGATGCGGAAGGCAACGTGCAATTTTCCGATAAACCGCAGCCGGGCGCGGAAGAGGTCAAAGGGCTCAAGCTACAGACCTATGAAGCCCCCCAGTGAAGGAGTCCGAATCGCCCAAGGAAGCGTTCAAGAAAACGTCGTGGACGAGAGCGGCGCCGCACTATCCACCTCGTCCACGGTGACCTTTCATTTAAAGAAGCACGCCGTCCTGCTCGGCAATTGAAAAGCGTCGCGCGGTGCGCGCCGTTCCTTTTTTGGAAATTGGTCTGGAAGTTGCCGGGCTTCTATGGTCAGGCCAGGAAACCTGCGTTGTTTTATCGGATCTGGCATAGATTCTTGGGGATATGTTGTTAAGCACTCGACTTTAGCAGTCGGGGGGTGCACTATAATGGTGCGTAGTCACGCGGGATCGCCGTCGACGTCCGCGACCACGGGTTGGATCGTAGAAAACCTATCGACCGCAATACTGCTGTTTGACAGCAAGCTGCGGCTGCAACTCGTCAACTCGGCGGGCGAAAACCTTTTATCCGCAAGCGTTAAGAAAATGGCTGGCCAACGCGTCGACCAAATATTCGGTAACGACGCGTTACCCAACGCGTTGCAACACGCGCTCGACACCGGCCAGGTGGTCACCGAATGGGATCTCGAAATTGTAGCCGCCACCCACGTAACGCAATGTGTTGATTGCACGCTGACCCCGTGCGGTAACGGCCATGGGGAGACCGGCGTTCTCGTCGAGATGTCAAGTAGCGACGGACTACGCCGCATACTACGCGATGAAGCGGCGCTCGGGCAGCAGAATGTCTTGCGCACGCTATTAAAGGAGATGGCGCACGAAATTAAGAACCCGCTGGGCGGGATCCGCGGCGCGGCACAGCTTCTTGAAAGCGAATTGGCCTCGCCGGCCCACAAGGAATACACCCGGCTCATCGTCGGTGAGGTGGACCGGTTGCGTAAGTTGATGGACCGGATGCTGGTGCCGAACGCGGACCCGCGCATGACGGGGGTCAATATCCACGAGGTTTTAGAACACGTTTGCTCGCTATTGGAGGCGGGCGCGGACCCTGCGCTGACCATCATCCGCGATTACGACCCGAGCCTGCCCGATCTTCTGGCCGATCGCGACTATCTGATCCAAGCCTTCTTGAATATCGCCCAGAATGCCGCGCAAGCGGTCTCCTATCAGGGCACGGTCAGCTTTCGTACGCGCGCGCAACGGCAATGCACCATCGGGCTCAAACGCCACCGTTTGGTCATTCGCGTAGATATTATCGATGACGGTCCGGGTGTGCCCGCGGAAATCGCCGAAGACATTTTTTTTCCGATGATCAGCGGCCGATCAAACGGGACCGGCCTTGGACTCTCGATTGCCCGTTCGCTGGTGCATGGCCACGGCGGGCAGATCATTTATTCCTCCAAACCGGGCGAAACCGTATTCAGCGTGTGGTTACCCGTTGAGAACGGAACATGAGCGATCAAGAATATATTTGGGTGGTGGATGACGATCGCGCCATCCGCTGGGTATTGGAAAAGGCGCTCACCCGAGCCAGTATTCGGGTCCGGTGTTTCGATAACGCCGACACTGCCTTGCACAGTCTCGAACGCGAGGTTCCCGATGCCATCGTCTCGGATATCCGCATGCCGGGGACGGATGGCTTCAGTTTGTTGGAACGTGTCCGCCACAATTATCCCGGCCTGCCGGTCATCGTCATGACCGCCTATGCCGATCTCGACCGCGCCGTGGCGGCCTTCCAAGGCGGCGCCTTCGAATACCTCGCGAAACCCTTCGACGTTGAGGAAGCGGTCGCGATTATTCGCCGCGCGGTGCGCGGACGGACCAATAAATTACGCGAGGACATCAGCTTTGAGCCGGTCCAAGCCTCGGAGATCGTCGGCTTGGCTCCGGCGATGCAGGAGGTTTTTCGCGCCATCGGCCGCTTGTCACGCTCGAATATCACCGTCCTCCTAACCGGTGAATCGGGCACCGGCAAGGAGCTCATCGCGTGCGCTTTGCACCGCCATAGCCCACGGGCGGATAAGACCTTTATCGCGCTCAATACGGCCGCGATTCCAAGAGAGCTCCTCGAGTCCGATCTCTTCGGGCATGAACGGGGGGCGTTTACAGGCGCCGCGACCCAGCGGCAGGGCCGCTTTGAACAAGCGCATTGCGGCACCCTGTTCCTCGATGAAATCGGGGACATGCCGGCCGAGTTGCAAACGCGCTTCTTGCGGGTGCTGGCGGATGGGCAGTTTTATCGCGTGGGCGGTCACGAGTCCATCAAGGTCGATGTACGCGTCATCGCCGCTACCCACCAGGACCTGGAGCAGCGGGTCAAGGAAGGCACGTTTCGCGAGGACCTGTTTCATCGGCTCAACGTCATACGCTTGCGCGTCCCGCCGCTGCGAGAGCGCAAGACCGATATCGGAATACTGGCCAACCACTTCCTCACCACGGCCGCCCATGATTTGGATGTCGATCCCAAGGCGATACACCCCGATGCCTTGTCCGTGATGAGCGAGTATTCTTGGCCGGGAAACGTCCGCCAGCTCGAGAACGTCTGCCGCTGGCTCACGGTCATGGCCGCGGCCCAGGAAATCCATGTGGACGATCTGCCGCCCGAACTCAAGGAGTCCAGCCTGGAGGGTGGCGCCGAGGACTGGGAAGCCACGCTACGCCGCTGGGCCGAACGCCATTTGGCCATGGGCGAATACAATTTAGTTCCGAAAGCCTTGGAGACGTTCGAACGGGCGATGATCGAGACGGCTTTATCCAAAACCGCCGGACGGCGGCAGGACGCGGCCAAGCTCCTGGGCTGGGGGCGCAACACCCTGACGCGGAAGATCCAAGAACTAGGGATGGAATAGGTTTACTTTAATAACACCGCAGCGTGTTTGGCGAAATAGGTCAAGATCGCGTCGGCGCCGGCGCGCTTAAAAGCTGTTAACGACTCGAGGATCACGGCGTTTTCGTCCAGCCATCCATTCCGCGCGGCGGCCATGATCATCGCGTACTCGCCGCTGACCTGGTAGGCGAAGGTCGGGACGCCGAAAGCCTGCTTGACGCGGTACAGGATATCGAGGTAGGGCATTCCGGGTTTGACCATCACCATGTCGGCGCCTTCGGAGATATCTAGCGCCACTTCGCGCAACGCCTCCTCAGCGTTGGCCGGGTCCATCTGGTAACCGCGCTTATCTCCGCCGCCGAGATTGGCGGCGGAACCCACCGCCTCGCGGAAGGGAGCGTAAAAGTGAGATGCGTACTTGGCGGCGTAGGCGAGGATCTTGGTATTGACATAGCCACCCGCTTCGAGCGCCTCGCGAATCGCTTTGACGCGGCCGTCCATCATGTCGGAAGGCGCCACCACATCCGCCCCGGCCTCAGCCTGCGACAGGGCCTGCCGGATCAACACCCCGACGGTCGCATCGTTAAGGACATCACCTTGGCCATCGATCACCCCGTCCTGGCCGTGGCTCGTGTAAGGATCCAAGGCCACGTCGGTAATGACGCCGAGATCGGGACAGTGCCGTTTCAGCGCCCGCGCCGCACGCTGCACCAGGCCCTCGGGGTTGTACGCCTCGCGGCCGTCCGGAGATTTTTTCTCGGCGGGCGTCGCCGGGAACAGCGCAACCGCCGGAATGCCGAGTTGCTCGCTTTCCTTGGCCTCGTTGAGTAACTCGTCGATGCTCAGCCGCTCGATCCCCGGCATCGACCGGACGGTCTCGCGCCGTCCGCTCCCTTCGATGACGAATAGTGGATAAATCAGATCATCCACGGATAATCGGTGCTCGCGCAGCAGCCGGCGCGAAAACTCCGCGCTCCGCATGCGCCTAGGGCGCGTGAGCGGAAAGTGCGTCCCATGACCCAGCCGCTTCGGCATCACGCGGATTCGGCCATACGCCGCAGGGTTACGTGGTCGATCTTGCCGCTACCGAGCAGCGGCACGGTCTCGAGGTGCACGACCCGCCGCGGGATCACCAGTTCGGGTTGTCCGCTACGGCGCGCCTCTTCCTGCAGGCGCTCGCGCGTAAGCGCCCCATCCGTGGAGAACAGCACGATCACCTCCCCGCGCTTGGCGTCGGGCTTGACCGCGGCCGCGTGCTGGCTCTGCGGAGACACGGTGGCCGCGATTTTCTCGACCACCTCGAGCGAGACCATCTCGCCCGTCACCTTGGCGAAACGCTTCAAACGCCCGGTGATTTTCACGAAACCGTCGGCGTCGATCTCGACGATGTCACCGGTGTCATACCAACCCTCTCCGGCCTCCGACCGGGGCGGTTCAATGACCCCCGGGCTCGGATCACGGTAGTAACCGCTCATCAGGTTCGGGCCGCGCACATGGAGTTGGCCGCCGCGTTCGACGCCGGGCACCGGTTGGAGGACGGCGTCGATGCCGGGTAATAGTTGGCCGACGGTCCCGCTGCGATACGCCATGAGGGTGTTCAGCGCCAGGACCGGCGCGGTTTCCGTGGCGCCATAGCCTTCCAAGATCCGGATCCCGAATTTCTCGAACCAGGCCATCCGCACCGGCTCGCTGAGCCGCTCGGCCCCCGCGATCACATAGCGCAGCCGGAAAAAATCGTAAGGATGGGCAAAGCGGGCATAGTGATGTAAAAAGGTCGGGGTCCCGAACAAGACCGTGCAGGCGCGGTCGTAGATAAGCTCCGGGATCACGCGGTAGTGGAGCGGTGTCGGATAGATAAAGATGCGCGTGCCGGTTAACAGCGGCAACAACGCGCCCATCGTTAATCCAAAGGAATGGAACATGGGCAGGGCATTGAAAATCTTATCTTCGCCTCCCAGATCGATGACGGCCCGGACCTGAGCGATATTCGATAACAGGGCGCGATTAGAAAGCACGACGCCCTTGGGTTTGGCCTCGGACCCCGAGGTAAACAAAACCGCGGCGGGATCCTCGGCGCCGGCGACGGCGCCCACCCAACGCGGGAACCACAGCGCATAGCCCACGAGCCACAAACGATCCGCGAGACCGAACGCGCGCCGGAGATCCTCGAGATAGACCACCTTCACATCCCGCAGCGCTTCGACGACACCTCCGAGGCGCGCCGTCTCGATAAAGGCTTTTGAGGTCAAGACGGTTCGGATGGCGGCGATCTCGCACGCGTTTTTTAGCCCCTCGGCGCCGGCGGTATAGTTGAGCATCGCGGGAACGCGGCGAAACGCGCTCATGCCGAACACCAGGGCGACGGTAGAGACGACATTCGGCAACAGGATGCCGATGTTTTCTCCCGCTCCCGTGATGCGGGCGCACAAGCGGCCCAGGGTGAGCGTATGCATCACGAACTTGCCGTAATTGTATTCGATGCCCTTGATGTCTTCCGCGATCAAGTGACGCCGGCCGAAGATCTCGACGGCATCAATGAGCCCGGCGTAGAGCGTCTGGATGGGATGCGACCTGAAGATCATGCCTTGCATGAGCTTGCGCATACCCTCGCCCGCCTTGCGGCGCCGCTGTTTGGCGCTGGCGCCTTCGGGAACCTCGAGGCGCGCCGGGTCGAGGATCGACACCGTGACCCGCGGTAGCAGCCGCCTCGGATAACGCCCGGACACGCGGCTGAAAAAGGAGCGGGCCGGGCCGTCCAAGCGCACCGGAATAATCGTGGCGCCGCTACGCGCGGCGGCGAAGGCCGGACCGTCGTAGACTTTCATCAGGCTCCCGGTAATGGTGATCCTGCCCTCCGGAAAGATCAGCACCGGCCGGCCCGCTTCCAGCAGTCTCACCACCCTTTTCATGGCCAAGGGGCTGGTGGGGTCCACGGTGAGAAAGTCGACGAGGTTTAACGCCAGCCGGAACCACGGATTCTCCGCCACGTGGGTGTGTATGACGAACACCGGATCCAAGGGCAGAAACAAGGCCAAGATCAAGCCGTCCAAAAACGATTGATGGTTGGCGATGATAAGCACTCGCTGTGCGCCTAGAGCCCTGATCTTCCCTGTCACCTCGACCCGAAACAGCAGCCCGACGACCCGCCGCAAAATCCGGCGTAGAACGGATTTGAGTAGCTTAGTGCTCACGATCCCACCTCAGAGTTTGTGAAAAAACCTACTGCGCTCGGGATCTCGTGTTGCATCCTCGGCGCGCCAAGCAGGGCCACTCCCTGGCCCTGGCTTTCCGGCGGTGCTCGGAATCCTCATGTATTTCAACATACACTCCGGTTCCTGCGCTCCGGCGGAACTCGACCTCCCTTCGCTCGCGACGGTTCTTTCACAAACTCTCAGTTAAAGCCGAGCCACGGTGTGTGTACCTTTCTGATGGCCGCACGTAACAACCCATTAAATACTATATTCCGGCGCCCGCGCAACGCTTGGCGGAACGCCGCAAGGGTTGAAATTGGAACCGAGATCGCGCATATAAGGTCGCACAGGGCGATCATCGGCGATCGGTTAATCGAGATATATCGCCTGCGGGGTGAGTGAACCAATGAAAGATAGAGATCCCTCCCGGCTCCCGGAAAAATCCTCGCGCCGAGCCATCGACACCTTTCTGCGCCAGGTCGCCGGTCTCCCGACCCTCAAGCCTGGCGGGCAGCGCGGACGACTGATTTTTGCCATGGATGCCACCGCGAGCCGGGAACCAACCTGGGATCAAGCCTGCCGGATCCAGGCACAGATGTTCACCGAAACCGCCTCTCTCGGCGGGTTGGATATCCAGTTATGCTATTACCGCGGCTTCCAGGAGTTCGAGGCGACGGCCTGGCTGCATGAGCCGATTGCTTTATTGCGGCACATGACGGCCGTGCGTTGCCTGGGGGGTTACACCCAGATCGACAAGGTTCTAAGCCACGCTGTCGAGGCAAGCCGCGGCACCCGCGTGCACGCCCTGGTCTTCGTGGGCGATTGCTTGGAGGAAGACAGCGACCGCTTGTGCCACCGCGCCGGAGAGATGGGGATCCTCGGCATACCCGCATTCATGTTTCAAGAGGGCGACGATCCGGTCGCGGAGCGCGCGTTCCGACAGATCGCGCGCCTCTCGAACGGAGCTTACTGCCGTTTCGATTCTAGCAGTCCGCGACAATTGCGCGACTTGCTGAGCGCCGTCGCCGTGTATGCCGCCGGCGGGCGTGTCGCGCTGGAGGATTTTAGCCGGCGGCGTGGCGGCATCGTCCTGCAACTGCCCCATCAAGTTCGCAAAGATTAGCGCCCGTGCGTCTCGTGCTCCTCGCGCTAGGCGCGACCCTCGCTGTGATTGTCGCGTGGCGTTGGTTTCTTCGCACCCCGCCCGCGCTCATCGCCAAGCATCTGCGGCAGGTCCTCCTCGGCCTCGGGGCCGTGGCGTTATTATTCTTGGCGACCACCGGCCACCTGAATTGGCTGTTGGCGCTACTCGGCGCGTTGCTGGCGGTGGCCATTCGGCTACTCCCCTTGCTCCACTTCGCCCCGCTATTACAGCGCCTGTGGCGTCAGATCCGGCCCCAAGGCGGCGCTCGCGGCGATCCGCACCGATCGACGGTCGATGCCCGCTACGTGCGCATGTGGCTGGAGCACGGTAGCGGTGAAATCGACGGCGAGGTCTTGGCAGGCCCTTTCGCGGGCAAAAGGCTCAGCGCGCTGGGCCTAGCGGATCTCGTGAATATTTACCGTCATTGCCGGGCCAACGACGCCGACTCGGCAGCGTTACTGCAAAGCTACCTCGAGCGGGTCTATGGCGAGGAATGGAAGACGACGGCGAGCACTGACGCGGGCCGTGAATCGCAGCCCAGCCGCGCTTCCATGACACCCGAGGAGGCCTACGCGGTCCTGGCCTTAGCGCCCGGGGCGAGCAAAGACCAGATCATCGCCGCCCATCGACGGCTTATTTTGCGCTTCCATCCCGACCGCGGCGGGTCGGACTATTTGGCCGCCAAGATCAATCAAGCGAAAGACCTCCTGCTCAAGGAACCTAGCGCGTGATCCGCCGCGCGGTATGGAAAGATCCCGCCCCTCAAGCCCGAGGATCTCAAGGAGGATACGCTCCCATCGCTCGCCTATGTGAACCCGGCCCGCACGCGCTTTCACCTCCTTGACAAATTCATTTCGTTCGACGATGCGCAGGAAGCGCTGTTCCGATTGCCAACGCCCCTTATCGTCATCGGTTCGGCCGGCAGCAAGACGGCCTTGACCCTCGAGCGGATGAAGCTCCTGCAGGGCGAGGTTCTCTACGTGACTCTTTCGCCCTTCCTCGCCCAGAACGCCCGCAATCCCTACTACGCACATGCTTACGAGAACGAAGCGCAGAACATAGACTTCCTCTCGTTCCAGGAGCTCCTGGAGACCCTGCGGGTGCCGGCGGGCCGCGAAATGACTTATAGCGTGTTCAGGGGCTGGTTCAACCGCCACCGGCAGCCCTGCAAATTCGCCGACGCCCATAAGCTGTTCGAGGAGTTGAAGGGGGTGCTGAGCGGCGCGAGGCGACTTCGGCCACGCCTTCGACGGCGGTCAGCCAATAGCGCAGGGTAAAATCTTGGAAACTCCGGAGATCCGCGAGACTATGTTTTCCGGACTTATCGACGAGAGCATATTGGAAGACCCAGCCGACCGCGGTCGCGTCGGGTCCGAGTGTGGGTTGCACCCCTTCGGGCAAGCGGGCGCGCGCCGAGTTGAGGTATTCGAGGACCCGCGAACGCGCCCAGTAGATATCCGTACCGTCTTCGAAGATTACATAGACGAAGGACAGGCCCATGTAGCTCTGGCCGCGCACCGACTGCACGCCGGGCGCCGCGAGGAGCGCGGCGGTCAGGGGGGTAGGTGATTTGGTCCTCCACGAGATCGGGACTGCGCCTCGGCCACTCGGTATAGAGGATGACTTGCACGTCGGAGAGGTCCGGCACGGCATCGAGCGGGGTATCCATCAGCGCGCGGTAGCCCCAGAAGCCGCTCGCCGCGATGAGGATCAGGGTGATGACCGGATTCTGGGCGCAGTAGCGGATGAGCCGCTCGATGAGACCGCGTGGCGCGGCGGCGTCTGCTACCATTGGTCGATGCCCGCCTTGAGCTTGCTTTCCGCGGCGATCAAAAAATTTCCGGACGTAACCACCACCTCGCCTTCGCTCAATCCTTCCAGTACCTCGATTGTGCCTTCCGCCCGGTGGCCGACGCTCACCTTGCGCGGCTCTAAATACCCTTGCCCCCGATCGGCGAAGACCACGCGCGGCGCCTGCATAGATGACCGCGGAATCAGGCACGAGGAGGTGCTCCCCGAGATCCGCCGTGAGCCGCACCTGGGCGTAGGCCTGGGGGTGCAGGAGACCTTCCGGATTGCCGAGCTCGATGCGCAGGCGCGCGGTGCGCGTTGGCCCGTCGAGCGCGGGATAGATGTAGCTGACTGGCCCCTTGAAGATCCGGCCGGGCAGGCTCGGGAGCGTGATCTCGGCGGTTCCCATGTTCCAACGCGCGAGCCGCCGGCGCGCCGCGGCGATGAGCGTATCCTTGCCCGTCTTCCGGCGGCGTAAAGTATCGAGGTATTCTTCTTGAGCCGATACCAGCTCTGGGCTGTAGACGGTGAGTAGGATCT
>JBIMKC010000066.1:0-4764 GCA_043673925.1 Chromatiales bacterium
TCCAAAGGGGAGAGGCGCAGCTCTCCCCTTTGGTCGCCCCACGGGGTTGCACACCACGTGGTGGCGAAATCTAAATTGACTTGCGGACGTTCCAATGGCATGGGAGGCAAGCTAGAATCCATACTTTTTTCGCGGGAGTATTCTTGAAGAACCTCATCAGAGAGCAGGTGGCCGTGGCGCTCAAGCAATTGGATCTGGGCGATGCCGACGGCCATTTGGCGAAGCGCGGTGTGCGCTTTGAACGCACCCGCGATGCCCGGCATGGAGACTTCAGCGCCAATGTGGCGCTCGTAATCGCTAAGGATCTCGGTGTGACGCCGCGTGCCCTGGCGGAACGTATCGCATCGGCCCTCCCCGGATCTCCCAGCATCGATCGAGTCGAGGTGGCTGGCGCAGGCTTCCTGAATTTCTATATCCAGCCCCGCTATTGGCTGGGGATTATTCAACAAGTACTCGCGGCGGGCGATGCCTTCGGGCGTAACAGCACGGGCGCCGGGGCGAAGATCCAAGTCGAGTTCGTTTCCGCCAATCCGACCGGCCCGCTGCATATCGGACATGGCCGGGGCGCGGCCTATGGCGCGGTGATCGCCAATCTGCTCGAGGCCAACGCTTATGCACTGCAGAGGGAATATTATGTCAACGATTCCGGCCGGCAGATGGACATCTTGGCGCTCAGCGTGTGGCTACGATATCTTGAGCTTTGCGGGGAAGCGGTGGATTTTCCGGCAAGCGCCTACCAGGGCGCCTATATCATCGAGATCGCCCGCGCACTTTGGCGGGAGGTCCAGGCTGATTGCCAATACCCGATTAGCGCCGTGTACGATGGACTGGCTGGGGTGGACGGCGACGCGTTGCTCGATGCCCTCATCGCGCGCGCCAAATCGCTCTTGGGCCCGGCCAGGTATCGCCGGGTGTTCGAGTGCGGATTGAATAGCGTGCTCGCCGGCATTCGCGCCGATCTCACCGAGTTCGGAGTATGCTACGACCAATGGTTCTCCGAGCGCTCACTAGCGGAGACCCAAGCCGTCGATCGGGCGATTGCCAAGCTCCAGTCGCTGGGACGAACCTACACCAAGGACGGTGCGCTTTGGTTCAATGCGGGGGCGTTCGGAGATGAGAAAGACCGTGTCTTGGTGCGGGAGAATGGCCAGACGACCTATTTTGCCTCCGACGTGGCGTACCACACAAACAAATTCGAACGCGGATTCGATCGCGTTATCAATATTTGGGGCGCCGATCATCACGGTTACGTGCCGCGGGTGAAGGCGGCCCTCGCGGCGCTTGGGGATGATTCGGATCGCTTGGAGGTCTTACTGGTGCAATTCGCGACGCTCTATCGGGGTGAAGAACGCGTGCAGATGTCAACCCGCTCGGGCGAGTTCGTCACGCTCCGGGAGCTTGTCGATGAGGTCGGCCGGGACGCGGCGCGCTTCTTTTACGTGACACGGCGTTGCGAGCAGCATCTTGAGTTCGATCTCGATCTCGCCAAGTCACAGTCCGCCGATAACCCCGTGTATTATATCCAGTACGCCCACGCGCGCATTGCGAGCGTCTTCCGGCAACTGGCCGAGCAAGGATGGGCGTGGGACCGGACGCGCGGCGAGAATGCGGTAGCGGTTTTAACGGAAGCGCACGAGCAGAGTTTGATCGGCGCCATATCACGTTATCCGGACATCATTGAAGCGGCGGCGCGGGAGCGTGAACCGCATCAACTGGCTCAGTACCTGCGGGAGCTGGCGAACGCGTTCCACATCTATTACAGCGCGCACATGTTCCTCGTCGAGGACGAGTCGCTACGTAACGCGCGCTTAAACCTCATCGCGGCAACCCAACAGGTCATCCGCAATGGCCTTGCGATCCTCGGGGTGTCGGCTCCGGAGTCGATGTGATGTCGCGTCAGGCGCGCAGATCCGGTAGTAACAGAGACCGGCAACGGGGCTGGCTTTCATTTCTCACCGGCTTGGCCATGGGGCTGTTCGTGGCGTTTCTCGTGTATCTGCAATCGCTCACGAACGTTAAGGACGCGCGCCGGGACTTTAAACAAGGCGCGGAATCCGCGCCGCAAAATCCGGTGAGCAAACCAAAATTCGATTTCTACACGATTCTTCCGGAAATGGAGGTCAAGGTTCCGGAATGGGAAGTGGACGCCCCGCCATTGCCCGCCCCGCAATCCAAACCGCCGCAAGCGCCACCGGATACGCCCTATTTAATCCAGGTCGGGTCCTTCCAGCGCTTTCAGGAAGCCGACAAAATCAAGGCCAGGCTGGCATTGATCGGGATCTCCGCCGACATCCAGCGCGTGACGATCAGCGGTACGGATGTGTGGTTCCGGGTGCGGGTCGGCCCGTTCAAAGACCTCAAGAAACTCCAGAGCACCCGCTCGCGCTTAGCCGAGAACAACATCAATTTCATGCTGGTGCGAATGCGTCCGGGCGACTCCGCGGGCGGTTGAAACCGGGGAGCCTCGCCGAGAGATCACAAGTTGGGTGCTATTCGATCATCAGAAGTGCGGCAGCCACGTTGCGATCTTCGGATAACAAGATAATGTAGCTGCGGCAAGCGGCGGCCGTATCCATCACTTCGAAGCCGATGCCCGCGCTTAATAGACCGGCGGCGATGTCCGCGGGTGGAAAACGCAACCGCGTCCCGGTTCCGAAGAGGACGATTTCGGGCTTGAGCTGGGCGATCGCGGTGACGTGCTCGAGCAGCACCTCATCGAAGCGTTGGGGCGGCCAGTCGCGGAGAAGTCTCGTGGGCGTGATGATGAAGCTTTGCGTCAGGGTCTCCTCGTTGACCACGATAGCGCCCCGGCGATAGGAGCGGATGGCATAAGCGCCGGGATGACTCTGGAGATCAAGCCGCATCGGGATCCTCGGCGGGATCGGCACTCATACCGGCGCCGGCCGCTTATTGAGCTTGCGCTGTAGCGTTCGCCGGTGCATTCCCAGACGCCGGGCGGCTTCGGAGACGTTGGCTCGGCACTCGACCAAAACACGCTGAATGTGCTCCCACTCGATGCGGTCCATCGAGATCGGATGCGGCGCGGCCGCGGCGCGGGTATTGCCGTCGTCGCGGTGGAAGGCCGCCATGATCTCGTCGGCGTCGGTGGGCTTCGTGAGGTAGTAAGTAGCGCCGAGCTTTATGGCCTCGACGGCCGTGGTAATGCTGGCATAACCCGTGAGCACGACAATCTTCATCTCGGGATCTTGCGCCCGGAGTCGGGCCACCAGCTCGAGCCCCGAGGGACCGGGCATACGCAGATCGACCACGGCATAACCGGGCGCATGCTGCTCGGCCAGCCGTAGACCGTCCGCGGCGTTGTGAGCGATGAAGGTATCGAGGCCTCGCCGGGCCAGCGCATCGCCCAGAACCTCGCAAAACGCGGGATCATCGTCCACCAGTATCACAGCAGGCGCCGGAGCTTCGAGCATGGCATCGATCATAACGGCTTCGCGGTCATTAAGGGAGTGAGCGGTAAGCCGATTCTGACGCATACACCGGAAGGCCTCCGCTCTTCCAGATCGAGCGTACCGCCGAGTCGATCGAGCGTCGTGCGCGCGAGATACAAGCCAAGGCCCAAGCCCTTTCCCGCGGGTTTAGTGGTTACGAAAGGCTTCCCAATGTGCTCGCGCAACGCTTCGGGCAGGCCGGCGCCATCGTCGCAGACCGTGATCTCCAGGCGATCATCGGTCCATATCGCCTCCACCGCCACGGTTTGCGCCGCCGCATCGGCGGCGTTGTTGAGCACATTGAGAAGAGCCTGTGTGAGGGTTCGATCGGCGATGATTTGCGCTGCCGGCTGAGGTCCGGAACGCTTCACCAGCGGCGCGAGCCCGGGGTGCAGCTCACGCCATTCGCCGATCAGCTCCTCGAGATAGCGATCCAGATAAACAGGCCGCCCCGCGTCGGCTTGGGCCGCGCCCGAACGCGCCGCCATGCTCGACAGAATCCCTTTACAGCGCATCACCTGGCTGCGAAATAGCTGAAGTTTTTCCGTGAGCGTCTCGTTGTCCTCATAGTCGTGTTCCAATTCCTTGGCCAAGATGGCGATCGTCGCGAGCGGGGTCCCGAGCTCGTGGGCCGTTCCGGCGGCCAGCGAGCCCAAGGCCGCGAGTTGGCCGGCTTCGAGCGCTTTTTCCCGGGCCTGCGCAAGGTCCCGATCGTGTTGGCGCAAGGTGGAGCCCATGCGCGCCACGAAATACGCCACGACCATGGCGCTCAATAGAAACCCGAGCCACATCCCCCAGACATGGACGGTAAACTCATGTCCGATCTGGGTGCTCTCCGGGGGATGGACTTCGACGAAAAGGGGGTGCACATGAACGAACAAAAGCCCGGTGTAAAAGAGCGCCGCCTCGGCGGCAATGATCCAGGTGTAGCGGCGCGGCAAGAGCGCCGCGGCGACGATGACGGGCAACAGTAGCAAGGATGCGAATGGGTTAGCCGATCCTCCTGTAAACAGTAACAGCACCGCCAGCCCGAGGACATCGACGAGAAGCTGTGTCAGGATGCTGCGCTCCGAAACCGGATTCCCCGATTGAAGGGTGCGCCAACTGAAAAACGTGAAACCGCCGAGAGCGATGATTACAATTGCCACGGGCAGTATTGAGGGCGGCGTCGCCAGGATATAATTGGAGGCGATGGCCGCGGCGAGTTGCCCGACGATCACGACCACCCGTACCAGCAATAAGTACTGAAGGCAGAGCTTCGACAGCGCGCTGTCGCGGGGGGCTGGATCGGCGTTCGCGTCTGTAAGCATCTTTG
>JBIMKC010000066.1:4864-6001 GCA_043673925.1 Chromatiales bacterium
GCTGTTTATGAAGAGCGTGCTCCAGCGTTTGGCGAGCGTGACGGAATTCGTGCTGAAGCATCTGGGGTAATTTAATCACTGGCATTTGCAATGGCCCCGCGACTCCCGCGAACCGTCATCGTTTTAGGCCTGGTCTCATTCCTAAACGACGCCGCGAGCGAGATGATCACGCCGCTCCTGCCGGTTTTTCTGGCCACCACGCTCGGCGCGGGCCCGGCAATCGTCGGTTTGATCGAGGGTGTCGCCGAGTCGCTGTCGAGCATCCTCAAGCTCGTGTCCGGTTGGCTCGTGGATCGGGGCTGGAGCGCCAAGCGCCTGGTGTTGGGGGGTTACGGGCTCTCGAACAGTGTGCGGCCTTTGCTCGGCCTGGCCTTTGGGTGGACTTGGGTACTCGTGCTGCGAGCGCTCGATCGCATCGGCAAGGGACTGCGCACCTCGCCGCGCGACGCCATGATTGCCGCGAGTGTGGTAGACCGCGGCCGTGCTTTTGGCTTTCATCGCGGTATGGATCATGCCGGCGCCATGCTCGGAGCGGCGATTGCGTTCGCCTTACTGTATGCGGGCGCGGAGATGCAAGCGGTGTTCATGCTCTCCGTCATCCCGGGGATCCTGGCGATGCTCTTGCTGTGGCGCGGCTTACCTCAGCCCGTGATCGCCTCCCGCGCGGAGCGAACCCCGCTCCGCTGGCAAGGGCTCGCGTGGCCGCTCCGGGGGTTAATACTTTCGACCGGCATGCTCGCGCTGGCCACCGTGCCCGAGGCGTTCCTGGTGCTCTGGGCAATGGAGCATGGCGTGGGCAATGCGGCGATCCCGTTGTTGTGGATGCTGGCGCATGCCTGCAAGTCGATCCTGGCCTATGCCGCCGGCGATCTCTCCGACCGGTTGGGGCGTGTGGCTGTCGTTGTGGCCGGATGGAGCGGACGCATCGCGGTCATGCTCCTGATCATGACGCTGGGCGACGGACCGCTCACAGTCTGGTGCCTCTTCGTTGCATACGGCGCCGCCCTGGCTTTCTCCGAAGGCGCAGAACGGGCGCTCATCGGAGACTATGCGCCGAGCGCTCAGAAGGCCACGGCTTTCGGGCTTTATCATTTAGTCGGGAGCTTGTTCGCCTTGCCGGGCGCGGTCGGCTTAGGG
>JBIMKC010000066.1:6101-11466 GCA_043673925.1 Chromatiales bacterium
GTTTCTAACTCGGACGCGACACGCGTGGCAAGCTGTTTACCGAGCTCGACGCCCCATTGATCGAAGGAGTTGATCCCCCAGATCACTCCTTCGACGAAGGTCTTGTGCTCATAGGCGGCGATCAGCGCGCCCAGCGTCTCGGGGGCCAATCTTTCGTAAACCAAGGTGTTGCTCGGTTTGTTCCCGGGGAACACCTTGTGCGGTAGCAGGCGCTCGATGGCATATGGGGTAAGCCCGGCCACCGCCAGCTCGGCGCGCACTTCGTCCTCGTTCTTGCCGCGCATCAACGCCTCGGATTGAGCGACGCAGTTCGCGAATAAGAGCTCGTGCTGCCGGCCGATCGGATAATGGCCCTGCAACGGTACCAGGAAATCCACCGGCACGAACACGGTGCCCTGGTGCAGGAGCTGGAAGAAAGCGTGCTGGCCGTTCGTCCCGGGGGCGCCCCAGAGGACCGGCGCCGTGGCGTAGTCGATCACTTGTCCACCCGCGGTGACGCGCTTACCGTTGCTCTCCATCGCCAGTTGCTGCAAATAGGCAGGCAAGAGCTCCAGGTGCTGGTCGTACGGTACCACGGCATGCGTCTGCGCTCCGAAAAAATTGGTATACCAGATCGAGAGCACCGCAAGCACCGCGGGCAAGTTACGCTCGAGCGGCGCCGTTCGAAAGTGCCGGTCCATCCGGTGGGCGCCCTCGAGGAACGCTTCGAACGCATCCATCCCAATGCATAAGGCGATCGGCAGGCCGATCGCCGACCAGAGCGAGAAGCGTCCACCCGCCCAGTCCCAAAATTCAAAAACCCTGTCGTCATCGATCCCGAAGCGCCGGGTGGCCTCGAGGTTGGTTGATACGGCGAGGAAGTGGCGGCCGACGGCCGCGGGATCCCCGATGCGATCGAAAAACCAGCGCTTGGCAGCTTCGGCGTTGGTGAGGGTTTCGAGTGTCGTGAAGGTCTTGGATGCGATGATGAATAAAGTCGAGCCCGGATCGAGCTGCTCCAAGACCTCGCCGAGATCGGCCGGATCGATGTTGGAAACAAAGTGCACGCGCATGTCGCCTTTGCGGTAGGGCCGTAGCGCACGCGTCGCCATGAGCGGGCCGAGGTGTGAGCCGCCGATCCCGATGTTGACAATGTCGGTGATCGAGCTGCCGCCATGACCGCGGTATTCACCCGAATGGACCGCCTCGGTCAAGCTCCGCATCTTGGCCAGCACCGCACGCACGCCCGGCATGACATCTATACCGTCCACGTAAACGGGCGTATCGGAGCGGTTGCGCAGGGCGGTATGTAGTGCCGCCCGCTGCTCGGTGCTGTTGATCCGCTCGCCGCGAAACATCCTTTCGATGGCCTCCGGCACGCCCGCGGCGCGCGCCAGCGCCGTGAGGAGGGGTAGCGTATCCGCGGTGATGCGGTTTTTTGAATAGTCGAGCAACAGCGGCCCCGCCTCGATGGAAAACCGCGTGAAGCGGTCGGGATCCTCGCGAAACAAGTCCCTGATCTGTAGCGGCGCTATCGCTTGCCAATGTTGCGCAAGCGCCTGCCAGTGGGGGCTGGAGGGGAGAGGCGGAATCGCTTGGCTGGACATCGGGCTACCTCAATCGCAATGGAGTATCGACGCTAGGAATTTATTCGCATTATCCCGCGCTTTCGGCACAATTCCATCTCATTGGGCCATCAAAAGATGCGGTGCCCCGGCGGCGCAAGAAATGCGTGAAAAAAGTGATTGAATTCCTTATGCTAAGCGATGCAAGCAGGCTGCCGGTAACAGGTCAAGGCCAACAATAACCTCAATCCAGTGCCGGCGATAACCTCCTGCCGTTCTCGGACACGTACAAGTGGTGCCAATGACAAGACAAAAGGCGAAAAAGGTTTGCCCATGACAGAACCAACGATCACCTGTCCGAACTGCAAGACTGAGATCAAGCTGACAGAGTCCCTTGCGGCTCCGCTTATCGACGCGACCCGCCGCGACTACGAGCAACGCCTGGCCAAGAAGGACGTTGACATTGCTAATCGCGAGACATCGCTGCGTGAACGTGAAGAGGCTGTCGCCAAGGCGAAGGAAATGATAGACGACCAAGTCGCCGAGAAATTGCTACGGGAGCGTGCGAAGATCGCGGCAGATGAAGCTAAGAAGGCAAAAATTGCCCTGGCGGCCGACCTTGATCAGAAGACCAAGGAAATCACTGAACTTCAAGAAATCCTGAATCAGCGAGAAGCGAAGCTCGCCGAGGCGCAGAAAGCCCAAGCCGAACTTATCCGCAAGCAGCGCGAGCTCGACGACGCAAAGCGCGAGCTCGACTTGACAGTCGAGAAGCGTGTTCAAGAGGGGCTTGGCGCCACTCGCGAACAGGCGCGCAAGGAGGCCGAGGAGCAACTTAAGTTTAAGGTAATGGAAAAGGAACAAACCATCGCCTCGATGCAGAAGAGAATCGAGGAGCTTAAGCGCAAGGCCGAGCAAGGGTCACAGCAGCTTCAGGGCGAGGTGCAGGAACTCGAGCTCGAATCCCTACTGTCAGCAAGGTTTCCGCGCGACACGATCGAGCCCGTACCCAAGGGGGAACATGGCGGCGATGTACTGCATCGAGTCGTCGGGCCGCTCGGCCAGGTATGCGGCACAATCCTGTGGGAATCCAAGCGTACCAAGAACTGGAGCGACGGTTGGCTCGGGAAACTTCGCGAAGACCAAAGGGCCGCGAAAGCCGAAATCGCCATCATCATCAGCCAGGTTCTACCGAAGGATGTTGAATCCTTCGATATGATCGATCACGTATGGGTGGCGCATCCGCGCGTAGCCATGCCAGTCGCGGCGACGCTTCGTCAATCCCTTGTGGAGCTGGCGATGGCGCGCCAAGCAGCCGAAGGCCAGCATACCAAGATGGAGATAGTCTATCAGTACCTCACCGGTCCGCGTTTCCGCCTTCGCATGCAGGCCATCGTCGAGGCGTTCTCCTCCATGCAGGAGGATCTCGATCGCGAGAAGAAGGCTATCACGAAACAGTGGGCCAAGCGGGAAGAGCAGATCGACCGCGTGATGCAGGCGACGGTTGGCATGTACGGGGACCTGCAGGGGATCGCGGGCAAGTCGTTGCAGGAGATTGAGGGGCTGGAATTGAAGGCGCTTGAAGATAGCAAAACCTTTGAGGAGCCGCTCGGCTGAGAGGTTGTGAATCAATCGTCGCGAGCAGCCCCGAGCGCCAGGAGCCGCGGAGCGAGCGACGAGACATATCAACTCGATAGGCGAGGAGCGAGCGAGCACGCGACACAGCGATCGGGATGCGCAGTAGATTTATTCACAACCTCTGACCTCGCATAATCAGCGCTTAGGAACCAGCGCCACGACGCGGACCGGCCCGCCCGAGCCGCCTTCGATCTTCATCGGCAGCGCGATGAGCGTCGCACCACGCGGGGGAAGCGCTTCCAATCCCGTGAGATTCTCTAACCCCGGAACATTCTTTGCCGCGGCGATCCGGTGGACGATGAAATCCTGGGAGCGCCCATAGTCGATCGAGGCGGTGTCCACTCCGAGTGCCGCGACCCTGCGTTCTTCGACCAACAGGCGTGCGGCCTTTTCGCCATAGCTCGGGAAACTGAGCCTCGCGGCCGCACCGCGCCGGTCGTCGCCCAGGTAGCGCTTGCGGTCGGGCCAGAAACGGCTCCATCCCGTCCGCAAGAGGGCGATGCTGCCCGGCGCAATCGGGCCGTGTTTACGCTCGAAGTCGAGAATGTCTCCGGCCGTGAGCCGGTAATCGCGATCGGTTAGCGCTTTACGCGCGATGTCGATCACGATTGCCGGAGCGATCAGTTGTTCCAGAGGCAGGGCTTCCAACGTGCGTTTGCCTTGTGCGAAATGGATCGGCGCGTCGATATGGGTGCCGCCGTGCTCGGGGGCGCAGAAGGTGTTCGCGCTATAGAAATAACCGGCCGGCGTGTCACCATAGGCGAGGCGTGTGAGCTCGAAATGCATCGGTTCGGTGGGCCAATAGATCGTGTCTGTGTTAAACGGGTGGGTGAGGTCGACCAGCCGATAGGCGCGTGCATCGAATGCCTGTGCCTCCGGCGCGAGCAATCCGGCCAGTAACGCGACAAGGTAGGAAAGCGCTTTACATCGAACGCCGTACATAATTAGACCCCAAGTCGTTAAATAGCGATTAAGCAAGCGCAGCGACCGGACAGGGTAAACGCCGCGACTCGCCGCAACGGCACTTCCTGACGCAACATACCGGGTTGCCGCCCCAGGGCGAAGCAAGATAACATTTTCCTAGCTCGCGCTCCCGGACGGCTCAGCTAGTGCGGTTAATTAACCCAGAAAAGGTGGGAATTGCTATTCAAAGTGCAACGCAAGCCACACGGTTTTTTCATCGCTATCGGTCCACTCAACGCGGTGGCGCCGATGCGCGGGAATGAGGACATAATCGCCGGGGTGCAGCTCGGTGATCTCCGTTTCACCCTCGAATAGTAGGCCGGCACGCCCGCTTAATAGTACGACCCATTCATCCCGATTCTGGTCATACCATCGACCAGGCGGTGTCGCCTGTCCTGAAGAGACGATCCGTTCGAGCTGAAACCGCGCTCCTTCTAATAACGTCTCAAACAACTCTTCCGACATCGTGTCCGGGATCCGGTTATACAGATTACGAATCATGGGTATTTAAAAGTCTAAAGTTTTGCAATGACATTAGCATGCGCTACCCGCTATCGCGAATCAGCGTGCTGACTAGCAGGGCGGCTAACTTCCAAGAAAAGAGGTTAAAATACGCGAACCTAGTACAATGTTCGCATAAACGATTTAAGAAAATCGCGATGAGATTCGGGGAACGAGGCAAGAACTGAGACAGATTTAGCCTTCATTATCGTGTCCCTCACAAAGCCATGAATAACCAGTTCTTCGAAAGGCCCATTCTCAACTCTCCCTATGAGTACCCGTCTCGTCACTGGGACCTAGATGATCAGGGCCAGCCGACTCAGAGAATCATCGAGCGCCGCCGCCGCGCCGAGTTCATCACGCCGATTCCGAAACCGAAAAAGCGCAAGGGTTCGGCTGAACAGACGTCCTTGTTGTTCGACGAAGGGAAAGGGCTCTCCACAGCAGAGCAGCGATACGACCACACAGCCATCATTAATTCAGTTCGCCAGCAGATAGACCAGTGGCGCGCTTTGCCGAATCCCAACGACTGGCGCGTAACCCCAGAGACAGCGCGACTGATTCAGCACTGGCGGCGTCACACATACAGCAGCATCCGTCCGTTCTTTTGTCAGGTCGAGGCTATTGAAACTGCCATCTGGCTAACTGAAGTCGCGCCCCAGGCGGGTAAGGTGGGCGAGGGTTTTCTTGAACACTTGGCCAATGCCAACAACGACGCT
>JBIMKC010000067.1:0-6520 GCA_043673925.1 Chromatiales bacterium
CTGGCGGGCTTCGTTCAGCGAGCTCTGGACTTCGCGAAACGTTGAGCGCGCCATTGAAAATCGCCTTTTGTCGTGCCTCACCCGTCGTCGGACCAGTCCGACCCCGCCTCCTTCGTTGGCACACTGAATCGGTCTTCGATGGCTGAGCCCCATGCGTTACAAGGACGGCCAACTCGACCTTTCAGCCACTGACCTCTCCAACTTCCTGAGCTGCCGGCACCGAACAGCGCTCGAGCTAGCCGAGGCTTACGGTAAGCGTCATCGACCCACGTGGGACGATCCGCTTCTCGAAATTTTGTTCCAACGCGGCCTTACGCACGAGAAGGCTTACGTCGAATCGCTCCAGGTCGACGGCCGAAGCATCGTCAACCTCGCCGATGTGAAAGACCGGGATGCAGCGGTGGCGCGAACGCGTGACGCAATGCGCTCGGGCGCAGACATGATCGTCCAGGCTGCACTGCGCGATGGGCGCTGGTACGGCCGGCCAGATGTGATGCGGCGGGTAGAAAAGCCGAGCAGCCTTGACACGTGGTCGTACGAAATCGCCGACACCAAGCTCGCGCGGGAGACGCGCGCCGGCACCATTTTGCAGCTCGGCCTATACTCCGAGATGCTCGGCGTCGCGCAGGGCAGGTTGCCCGAGCGCTTCTATGTCGTGACGCCAGACCCGGACGCGCGGATCCACCTATATCGCGTTGCCGACTATGCCGCCTACTTCCGGTTGGTCCGCGCCCAGATGCAAGAGACGGTCGGTGAGGACGACGAAGTTGTCGCTGCGGCGAACTACCCCGAGCCAGTGGATCACTGCGACGTGTGCCCGTGGTCCAGTGAGTGCAACAAAAAGCGGCACCGCGACGACCACCTGTCTCTCGTCGCCGGCATTTCGCGCCTCCAACGCCGAGAGCTCGAGTCAAGAGACGTGGCGACGCTCGCGAACCTCGCGAAGCTGCCACTGCCTCTGGCTTTCAAGCCGAAGCGCGGTGCCACCGATACCTATGTCCGCGTCCGCGAGCAGGCACGAGTCCAGTTCGAATCGCGCGGCAAGATTCCGCCCTTTCATGAGTTGCGGCCGTTCGAGGAAGGTAAAGGGTTGAGTCGCCTGCCCGAGCCATCGCCCGGCGACGTGTTCCTCGACCTCGAGGGCGATCTCTTCGCTGTCGAGGGCGGACGTGAGTACTTGTTCGGTGTTGTGACGATCGACCCGAGCGGCATGCCCGCCTATCGGAGCTTCTGGGCCTTCACAAATCAGGACGAACGCCAGGCTTTCGAGTCCGTCATCGATCTGATCGTACAGTCGTGGCAGGCCGACGAGGCGATGCACGTGTATCACTACGCACCGTACGAGCCATCGGCCTTCAAGCGATTGATGGGCCGCTACGCGACGCGCGAGCAGGAGCTCGACAAGTTGCTCCGGGCGGAACGCCTCGTCGACCTTTACGCGGTCGTCCGCCAGGGCGTGCGAGCGGGGATAGAGCGCTACTCGATCAAAAACCTCGAAGTGTTCTACGGATTCGACCGAGCCGTTCCGTTAGTTAAGGCCAATCGCAGCCTGCTCATGATGGAACAGGCCTTGGAGTTGAAGTGCCCGGACACTGTCCCCGAGGCGGTCCGCGACGTCGTCGAGGGCTACAACAAGGATGATTGCCTGTCCACGCTTCACCTCCGCAAGTGGTTGGAGAAGGTGAGAGCCGAAATGGAAGCGACGGGCACGCCGGTGCCTCGGCCGACGCCGAGCGAAGGAGACGCGTCGGAGAAGCTCGATGAACGCGCCCAGCGGGTAGCGACGCTTCGAGCGCGATTGCTGAGCGGCGTTCCGGAGGCAACAGTCGACCAGACAGAAGAGCAGCATGCCCGCTGGCTGGTTGCATACTTGCTCGATTGGCACCGGCGCGAAGACAAGGCGGGATGGTGGGAGTACTTCCGGCTGCGCGATCTTCCCGAGGAAGACCTATTCGATGAGCCACAGGCCATTGCTGCTCTGGTGTATGTCGAGCGGATCGCTCTGGTGCCCAACGTCAAGACCGGGAAACCCACGGGCTCGGTTATCGACCGTTATCAGTATCCGATCCAGGAAATGGAGATTCGCCGGAAGGACGAACTGAAGCTGAAGGACGGCAAGAAACTTGGAGAGGTGGTCCGGGTGGACCGGAAGACGCTAACGATCGACGTGCAAAAAGGGCCCACGCAAGCGGACAATCATGCGACTGCCGTGTTTGCGCACTCCCACGTGCGAAGCGGTGTGCTCGAAGAAGCGATCTACCAGATCGGGGAGAAAGTGGTCGCCGACGGTGGGGTCAACGTAGGGAAGGTCTACTCAGATCCCGTCGTGGGAGCCTTGCTTCTCGCGCTGCCGCCGCGGTTGCGCTCCGGCGACTTCGCGGAGCGGCTAGGCGAATCCGCCGTGGACTTCGCCGTGCGTATCGCCGGGGACCTTGACGGAACCGTTCTCGCTATTCAAGGCCCACCGGGCTCTGGCAAAACATTTAGCGGCGCCCAGATGATTTGCGCGTTAGTTGATCAGGGGAAGCAGGTCGGCGTCACGGCGACCAGCCACAAGGTCATCCGAAATCTTCTCGACGCCGTTCGCAAAGCTGCTAAAGAAACCGGCGCCAGCGTCAAGCTCGCCCACAGGAAGGACGAGGACGCCGGCGAGGCGTCGTCTGTTGAAGTGTTGGGCAGCAACGAGGAAGCGCTCCACGCCTTGCAGTCGTGGGAAGCCAATGTCCTTGGTGGCACCGCGTGGCTCTGGGCGCGGCCGGAGTTCGCCAAGGCCGTGGACGTCCTTTTCGTTGACGAGGCCGGTCAAATGTCGCTGGCCAACGTCCTCGCCGTGTCACACGCCGCGAAGAACGTCGTCCTGCTCGGTGACCCGCAGCAGCTCGAACAGCCGCAGAAGGGGAGTCATCCGGAGGGCGTGAATGCATCGGCCCTACAGCACATTCTTGGTGAGCACCAAACACTTCCGTCTGACCGCGGCATCTTCCTTCCAGTCACGTGGCGCCTCGCCCCTAGCATCTGCTCGTTCACATCGGAGTTGTTCTATGAGAGCCGGCTCGCGTCGAAGCCCGGACTCGAGCGTCAGCGCCTCACCGGTGTCGGCGACTTTGACGGCAGCGGCTTGTGGGTGGTTGAAGTGGACCACGACGGCAATCGCAATTCGTCGATAGAGGAAATCGAGGTTGTCGCAGATCTTGTCGCCCGCCTTACCGCGCTTGGCGCGCGGTGGACCGACGAGCACGGCAAAGACGAGCAGATGACCAGCAACGACATCCTCGTCGTCTCGCCCTACAACGCCCAGGTGAGCAGACTTGTGGAGCGATTGGAGTCCACCGGCGTCCGCGTCGGGACGGTGGACAAGTTCCAGGGACAGGAGGCGCCCATCGTCATCTACTCCATGGCCACGTCGCGGCCCGAAGATGCACCGCGGGGCATGGAGTTCCTGTACAGCCTCAATCGTCTGAACGTTGCTACGTCACGCGCCAGATGCGCCGCCATCCTGGTTGCCAGTCCACTCCTCTTTGAACCAGAGTGCCGTACGCCGCGGCAGATGAAGTTGGCCAACGCACTGTGTCGCTATCGAGAACTGGCGAAAGCGGTAAGCTAGCCGACGAGGCCAAGTGTCACTTCCACTGCGTCAAGCACTCAATAGCCACGCATCTACTGGATGTCGCCGCGGACCTGATGTTACAACGCAGTGCCGCCCATCGTCAGGGGCGACTAAAGGAATATTTCCATCGCACGGTACTCGCCCCAAGGTGTCTGCTGATCGATGAGATCGGCTACCTGCCCTTTGGGCGGGAAGAGGCCAATCACTTCTTCCAAGTGATTGCTAAACGCTACGAGCGCGGCTCGGTGATGTTGACCTCCAATCTCCCGTTCGCCCAGTGGCACACCACCTTTGCCGAGGACGCTATTCTCACCGCCGCCCTGCTCGACCGACTCTTACACCATGCCCACATTGTACACATCCAAGGAGAGAGCTATCGACTAAAAGATAAACGCAAAGCCGGTGTTTGGCTTGTCCCTCAGGGAGCCGCTGTCGGTCCAATCGTATGTCGAAGGCGTGAAGTAAGGTGACCAGCAGATAAATCACTGCACCGAGCTTTCGAACCTGCTCGCGCAGTTTGAGGACCTCGGCTTGCAGTTTAAGCTGGTCGAGGTCAAGAACCTCAGCGGTCACGACCGGACGACGCGGGCGGACCCTCCATCCGTGCGCGGTTGAACGAGGGACACCGAAGGGAATGACCAGATCTGGTTCGCCCGTCGTATGGACGATGTCGCGAAGGCGATGATCGTAGGTATGGATAATTCGTTTTTGGGCGCGTGTCATGCGCCGATTCTGAGGTGTCGCTCGCTCTATACAACAGGTCTATTTCACAAGAGCGCGCTCGTCGTGCTACTCTCCGCGCACCTGTCGAGCGTTCGAACGCAAAAGTGCTAAATGTCTTGGCGCGCAGCTACGCTGCACGGCTGTCATTTCAACGATCCTCGCGTGGTATTCGAGGCAACCAGCGGCGGCGGATTCCCCTCGGAGAAGGGCGCTGGGAAAGGTGCCCTAACCCGGTCGCCGTCCCCAACAGCTCGCCTTTTTTCGATCAGATAGAATATCGCATTTAGTGCTCGCTGCTCTGCTTCCGCCGGCACCCGCGCCATCCCAATCGTGCGGCAGATACTGCGTGCTAACTCCTGTCGCGTCGTCGAGCCACCTTGGTCAAGAATGTAGGCAGCCAAATTGGCTGCCTCCTGCAACGTCAATTCCTCGATGTGGCGGCGGCTGGATTCCGATCCATCGCAGATACGAAAGCCAGTCCACTCATCTGGGTTGATGGTCGGCGGCCAATAGAAGCGTGCGCCACCCACGTTCGTGACTTTCAATACGTTGGGAAGGACTTGGTGCAGACGCTTGACGATCCTCGCGCCCGTGCGCTCTAAGCTCCAAGCCCGCGCCATTTTGCGAAACAGCGCCTCCTCCGCGATCGGTCCCTCACGCGCGACGATCTGCAGCATCTGGGTGTTGAGAGTATTCAAAGAACTAGGCTGATCGAAAGCCTCCGAATCACCGCCCGCGATTTCGGCGGCAACATAAACCGGAGCGGAGATGGCAGGTGCCGGTGCGGGGGTTGGAACAAATGATACGAAAGTCGGGGCCGCAGATACGGTCGCGGCCGCTAGTGAGGTTGGCTGAACATCGGGGATCGGTGCCTCGTCTACCGGCGCCACTGCCATCGATTCCAGTAGACCGTGCAGCTTCTCTACTTCACGACGATGGTCTGTCCACCAGTCGGTGGACCAAATCCGGTGAAGCTTCCAACCCAGTCCTTCGAGGACCAGTTGCCGCAAGCGATCGCGGTCTCGCGCGGTCGCTCCGGAGTGGTAGCTGCGCCCGTCACATTCGACACCCAAGAGATAGCGCCCAGGCGCGCGCGGATCTACAATGCCGATGTCGATACGGTAGCCGGTGCAACCAACCTGCGGATGCACTATCCAGCCCTTCTCGCGCAATGCCTGAATTACGGCAACCTCGAACGGGCTGTCTGGTTCCATACCCGTCGGCGCGCTCTGCTCAAGCAATGCCCGTGGACCCCGTTTTGCGAAGTCCAGGTAGTTCTTGAGGTCAATGACGCCCGCGGCGCTCACGCGCGCCGCGTCGATCTGATCTGGCTGAAGCGTGCTGAAGATCACGACGCGCTCCCGAGCGCGCGAGATCGCCACGTTGAGGCGGCGTTGGCCGCCGTCGAAGTTGAGGGGCCCAAATGCCATAGTCATGCGGCCGGCGGCGTCCGGTCCGTATGTTATTGAGAACAAGATGACGTCACGCTCATCGCCCTGGACGTTTTCCAAGTTTTTGATGAACAGCTCCTCCTCCTTTGTTTCGGCGATCAACCGATCGAGTTCAGGATTCGCCCGCCGGCGGGCTTCGAGCAGCGACTCGATGAGCAGCATCTGCGGCTGGTTGAAAGTCACCACGCCCATCGTCTTCTTACGTCGCTGCGGATCCATGAAATGAGCTGCGATTTCCTCGACTATCGCCTCAGCCTCCGCACGGTTTGTGCGCGAGCCACCGCGGTCGTAAGTACCGCTGATGGACCTAAGGTTAACAGCGGTGTCCTGCGTTACCGGCGACGGGAACGTGATCAACCTGGAGTTGTAATACCTGACATTGCTAAAGGCGATCAGGCTCTCGTGCCGGCTGCGGTAGTGCCAATCCAGGCGGAGGTGGCGAAGGCCGACACCAAGGCATTCGTCGAGAACGCTTTCTAAGTCTTTCACCTCAGCATCGCTGACTGCGACCTCGTCTGGGTCATCGGTGCGATTGAAGAAGTTGGTCGGCGGCAATTGCTTGGGGTCCCCGACGACCACCAATTGTTTGCCCCGTGCAATCGCTCCCACAGCGTCCCAAACCGGAATCTGGGAGGCCTCATCAAAGACAATCAGGTCGAACTGCGGATGGCTGGCATCGAGGTACTGCGCTACCGACAACGGCGACATCAGCAGACACGGCTTGAGCTTAGGCAGAAGG
>JBIMKC010000067.1:6620-11427 GCA_043673925.1 Chromatiales bacterium
GCGCTTTAGCCACCATATCTGGTAGCTATATTCGAAGTACTCGACGACACGATCGATTCCAATCCCCCCAGACTCCAATGCACTCACGACACTGAGTAGGCCCTGTGCGATCGCCCTAGTGCGGATGGACTGCCATGAACACCAGATCCTGATTTGTCTCCGTGCCTCTCCCCATCTCAGCAACGTTCCGCGGATACGTGAAATCGCCGCCGCAGCTGTTACATCCCCACGCAGCGCGTCCTTGCTATTCGTTAGCTGTTCAACGGCGTCAAGCCGCGCCACGAAGTCACGATAGGCTTCACGAAACTTCAGCAGACGCATCCCTATGGGTGCGGTTGGAGCAATCAGAGCGCGATGCTCGCCGACCAAAGGCAGAATTCTTGCGCGCGCAGCTTTGACGACCGTGATGTCTCCTTCACCAAATCGCGCAGTCACATCGGTGAATGCCTTAGTCCATACCTCATGCCGTTCGACTGCGGCCCAGTCCGTATCAGTCCCGGTGTACGTCGAATCGAGCAGAATCTGAGCGTCCGCGTTCATACTCTGCAGCGCGCCGTCCTCCACGTTGAGTTCGGAAAGCTTTGGGAGAAGCGTTTCGACTTCTTCCGCCGGCGGTCTGAGCTTGTCGCCACGGAAAGCCGCAAGACGTGCGGCCACTGCGCGCTTGGCAAACCAGCGCTTGGGCCACCACGCGGCCTTCGCCAGATCCCAGGTCGCACCGAGTTCGACTCCATTGAGGGTAGCGATACCAGGTGCATAGCTGTGGGCAAAGTTGGTCCAGATCTCATTGCGGCGCGTGCCGTGCTCGCGCAGATTTCGCACGCGCGTTCGCACGGCAGGGTCGCTTGCGCGCCCGGCGAGACCGACGGGGATTCCGGGGGCGCCGAGCAGAACCTCAGCCAGGGCATCCATGGAGGCATAGTCCTGGAGAGACTGTCCCACCTCGGGCAGTCCACAGAGCTTCGCCACAGCCCTGCCAGCCTCCTCCATAGCTGCCGCCTGCAAATCTAGCGAAGCCGCGGATCTGTACAGTTCGTCCTCCCACGATGGTAACCAGTCGGTTCGCGCGATGGGTAACAGCGGATGCGCGTGGAACGAGCTAATCTCCACTGCCAAGGCGGCAATCCGACGCATGGTGCCGCGAAGTGCCTCAAGCGCTGCCCGGTCATGAGTTTCAGGGTCCGCCCAGGGCATATCGGCCGGGGTCCACTCGCGATGAAGAATCGCTAAGCCCGTAGCGTCGTAGACAGTCAGTTCGTTCGCGTGCTGTCGATGGAGCAGATGTACCAGGCCGTTGAGTTCATGGCGAAGGGCGGCCAGACGGTCGGCTTCGCGGTCCCAGTCAGTCGCAGTGCATGCTCCGGCGAAATTCAGAGCTTGTCCGAGCTGCTGTACCACGTCTGTCTTCTTAGCCTTAGCAGAGTGCAGTTCCAGACAGAATGGGTCGAGTCCGATTGCAGCAAGCCGGCGATGTACGACGTCGAGAGCTGCCATCTTCTCGGACACGAACAGAACGGTCTTTCCGGAAGCCAGGAAATGAGCAATCAGATTGGTGATGGTCTGGCTTTTGCCGGTTCCCGGCGGACCTTCTAAGACGTAGTCCTTGCCATCAGCGGCTGTGCAGATGGCTTGCAGTTGCGATGAGTCGGCGAGCACCGGGGTAAACAGATCTTGCGGCCGATGCGTGTCGTCCGACCCGTGCACGCGATCCTCGTCGGCATCACGACCGAAGGCTTCACCGGGGTGATCAATGAGATGTGCGACAACGCGACTTTGCTTGAGGGCCGCAGTGCGGTCCTGCAGATCCTTCCACATCAGGTATTTCGTAAACGAAAACGTCCCGAGATAAACCTGTTCAATCACTTCCCACCGGGGTATCTCTGTGACCGCGAGTCTGAACATTTGCCAGATGCGTCCGACATCCACCCCACGCTCATCCTTGGGGAGTGGATCAAGTCCTGGCAGCTTGAGCTGGAACTCTTCGCGCAATAGCTGCAGCAAAGTGGGATTGACGATCGTGTCGTCGTCGTGGCGCGTGAGCGTAAATCCGCTGCGCACTGATTTGCGCTGCATCGTCACGGGCACTAGCAATAGCGGTGCGGAGTGCGTGGCTTCCGCGCGCTGATCCTCTGTCCATTTGAGGAATCCCAACGCCAGGAACAGCGTATTTGAGCCACCCTCCTCCAGACTCAGCTTGGCGTTGCCGAAGATTTCCAGAAGTCGCCCGTCCAGTTTTTCGGAGTCGACCATGGCGAGCAGCTCATGCCGGGCAAGCGCGTCACGTGCGAGTTCATTCAGAGGTAATTGACCCGTCCGCTCCGTATGCACCGCTGACATTCGGGGGTCCGCTCCATCCATCATTTTGGGCAGCGCCTGGAATCGAAACTCTGCCCCACCTGCAACGACGTCCTCCATGGACGCCGGTTCCGGAACAAACAATTGAATGTTTGATTTTGTAGGCTTGAAGTTCAGTAGTCGGTTTCGAAGCGAAAGATCCAGAAGCTTGCTCTTCCATCGAGCAAGTCTTCCTTCTGGAGTGTCTGGTGTTGCGCCCAGGTCGATGCCTGCCATGGCTTCCGGATCGAGCGGCGGCAGTGGGGGCAGCGCCTCAATCGGTGGCGGGCCTTCAGCGGTCTGGCTAAAGTCCAGTGACGCAGCGTCGCCACGTGACGGCAGCGGGAGAATCCTTCGTTCCCGTGCTCGTTTGATGTCCACGGCGAAACAGAAATCACGTTCCTCGGTCAGGTGCTGGTGACCGAGTTCCATCGCCGCGCGCAGGCTGGCCTTCCCCTGCTGGGCCAGCGCGGTGGTCTCGAAAACGATGAATTCGCCAGACTGCACTCGTTTCCGGACCGCCTGTGCGTCTTCGATCGTGGGCGTCGGAAAAGAGTTCTGAACCAGCCAGCATCCGACCCAGGCGTGGTCCCGCTTGAACAGGATAACTGCATTGAGTCCCGCCTGCTCCATGCAGGAGGCAAACAACAGGGCCAGGTCCAAGCAGGTCGCGACTTTGCCCCCGAAGATTCGATCTGGCGTTCGAATCTTCTGGCCATCGGTGCCGAACGACGCCGGCGGATTCGCGTACTGCAAGTCTTCGCCAGCGATTGCACTATAGATCGCAGACACCTGCTGCCCCACGTGTTCCCGATTCTTCGACTGGTAGCCACTCATGGAGGCTCCGTTCGCCGATTCTCGAAGCAATGTGGACGCTTTCCCCACCAAAACGTCTATTGCGGGGTTGTTCGGCATGCAGAAAGCCGCGAGCAGCTCAGGAAGCGCGCGGCTGCCGGCCCATTGGTCGTAGGCCAACACCTCAACGGGATGCTCGATGCTGTCTTTGAGTTCACCTCCTGCGCGAACGCTTATCTTGAGTTTCGCGCGCTCTAGCTCCGTCAGAGCGGATAGGTAGCTGTGATGAACCCGAATATCGACCGGTGTGATCCGGCGACTCTCGGCGGCAGCGAGCCGATCGAACCTTAGCTTCGCGCCTTCGGCGAAGGGAGGATCCGATTCAACGATGACCTCAACGTCGTTGATCGCGTCTGGCGAATTGTTGGTGACCCGCAGCTCGCGAATTAACGGAACATCGTTCTGAAGAGAGGCGTATCCGATCGTGGCGTCCGCGACAATCTCAAGCCGAACAGGACGGGAAGCCGCGTCGGCTGCACTGGTGATTGGTTCTTCGGTCATGGTGTCGCACCCCCCGGCGGCTTCGGTGCGTTTGAGTCCCGCTTGTTGGATCAGGGAGCACAATACGGTACATAAACGGCAGACAGGCAGGGCATAACCATGAATGCCTCTACGGTAACCGACCTACCGATAATTCCGTTCCTTACAATACTATACTATAGCCTGATTATAGCCTGAACAAATATCGTAACTGCTGTCGTTGAAAGCACGTAGATAACTGCTATTAACACTCTCATTCTCTAACCTTCCTTGTGTAAGTTAACTTGGTTATACCTCTATGGGTGGTAACTCCACCACAGAGGGGCGCTTGACTGTTCGCGCTTCCTTAAAGCAAGGGGCATACCTATGTCGATGTAAGGGTCTACACCGAGTTCGAGCGTGTGTGTCACGAATTCCTAATTCTAGGAAAACGTCCGCGCTAATCGCGGTCTTGCCAATGCATGCCGAGTTGGTAAGGTAGCGGCATGCGAGAACTCTTCGTCCTCCTTGCGCATCTCTGCAAGACGCTGGTGAAACTCTGCCGGCCCGGTGGACTTTATGCGGTAGCGCCGAATCACTGGCGGTTAAGCGTCAACTGCAAGTCGTCGGGCGAAATCATTCCCGCACCACCACAGTATGGGAAGCGGGACTTGCTGCGGCTCGACTTCTCCAGGCGACGGCCCAGCTAAACTACGGTTCCCGCCATTGATCGCCGATTACGGGGTCGTCTTCTCCTTCGCCCTCCCAGTCGTACTTTTTCTCTGGCGGCGGGGGATCGTAGTGTCGCAGCAAAAAGGCCAACGCGAGACCGGTCACGGCGCCGAAGACATGCGATTCGAACGAACCCCCGGGCTCCTGCGGGAAGATCCCCCAGACCATGCCGCCATAGAGGAAAAACACCAGCATCGACAGCGCCATCGCCGGTCTGTCCCAGCGCAGCACGCCAAGGGCGAAGAGAAAAAACATAAGCCCGTGCGCCAGGCCGCTGGCGCCGATGTGGTAGCTCGGGCGCCCGAACAGCCACACGCCGAGACCCGAGCCGAGCAGAATCACCGGGACCGCGATGCGGGCCGACCTGGGATAGACATATACTATCGCCGTACCCAAAACGAACAGCGGCAGCGGTTGGCCAACAGAT
>JBIMKC010000068.1:0-11281 GCA_043673925.1 Chromatiales bacterium
GCTGGTGCGCGTGGCCCTCGATGCGCACCGCGCCGGCCCAGCGGCGCAACAACCCCCGCGCCTCCTGGTCGCCCATCGTCGGTTCGACGTTCAACACGGTTCCTTCACTCGGGAGGCTGATGCGCCACCGGGACGGATAGCGCCGCCCATCGGCCGGGCTCTCCCACTCCTCCAGCGTCTCCATATCGAGGTGCTCGCGCGCCAAGGCCCGCTGCTCGCCGTCCGGCATGATGATGACGGCCCTCGGCACCGGGACGCCACTTCCGTCGCGCCGCTGCAGGCGAGTCAGTAGGAGATCGCGGCCGTCGTCGAGGTTTAAATATAACCTCTCCCATCGAAGCTGGCCCCCGAGCGGCGGTAGACGTCCCCAAGTGTGCTCCAGCATGGCCGTGCCGAAAACCGTATGCGCTCTATTCTCGATCGTGACTTGGCCGCGAACCTCAATCCGGCGCGCCAGATATGAAACCAAGTCCCGTGGGGCCAAGCCGACGGCAGCCGCGAGTGGCTCTTGCGGCGCACGCAGCGTCAAACGGACCCGCAGTTCCTGCGCGGCCGCTGCAAGGTTCATGGCGAGGGGATCGCTGCGTGCGAAGCTGAGCCGCCAATCTTCCAGCCAAAGCGCAGGCGGGCTAGCTTGGTAGCCGGCCAATCCCAGTGCCGCGCGGCTCACGCGCTCATCGCTGTAGACGCGAGCACGCGCGGGATCGCTCAGCGCCAGCCGCCCGGCAAACACCTCGCGGGTAGCCCACGCCGACGCACGTTTAGTGGTCCCCTTGCCGCCGAACGCCAAGCGCATGATTCCGAATTCCAAACCAAACCGCCGGCCGGTTTGATCGCGAAGATTACCGGTGATACGCCAAGACTCGCCCGGGTACTCCGCATGGTTGCCGTGGTCTTGCGGAAACTTGAACCGCCCATCATGCGGACGGTCCTTGAGACGGCCTTGCTGCGTAGCGATAAGCGCCGCGATCATGCCACTCTCGCCGCTCACGCTCGGCGCATCGTGATCAAGCGCGGGAAAGATCGCAGCTAGACCGAGTGTCAATGCCAGCAGAACGAGCGCGAGGCGGGTTTTGGTCACCGGCGTCAGCGTGGATTCACGGCGAATTTCCGCCGGCACCCATTATACGCACGCAGCGGGGCCTTGATTCATCGGCACACCGCCGTGATTAGACCTCAATGGACGATTTGAGGCAGTTGTACCGGCGGGATGGCGCCCGTCGATTCTTTAATGATACGCAGCGCATGACGGCTGCCGGTTTGCAGCCATAGCTCATGGGCCTGCAAGGGGTCCAAAGAGCGCCGCCCGTCGTCGAGCTCGCGCATGTTGAGCAGCACATCCATGAGATCGATGAATCCGCGGCTGAGCTGATAAAAAATATCGTCCGCCCGATCGCTCGAGAGCGCGTGGTAGGCGCCACGTCCTAAGCGGACGTAATAACTCACGGAAAGGGAGGAACGTTGTGCATGGTCCGGGAAAAGCCCGGCGTACAGCAGGCACTGGTCGCCGACATCGCGCAGGTTTTGACGCCGCAATCGCCCGCGTTGCAAAAGTCCATGCAGGTACCCGAGGGCTAAACAATTCTTGATCGACTTGGGGCGGGTGACAAACCGCATCAACATGAACACGAGATAACTTGCCGTATCTTCGTTAAGCTCACACCGCGCGGCCGCCTCCGCCTCACTCACCAAGGCATGCCATTGGGCCGTCGGACTCGTGTGTAAGATGAACTTGCTCATTGCTCGCATCTCTCGATATTTTACAGCGCGCAATCACTGCGCCGATCACGGTGTCATGGAGGAAGGATACCGTTACCAGGCGCCGCTCGGCTAGCACGACGGAGCCGCCGCGCCATCGCAGCGGCAAATCGTCCCGCCCATCTTGCCGGTAGCCGATCGTATCGGCCCTTGGCACCCATTCTTCAAGACCATGATACAAAGCGATTTTGCCTGCGCGCTCGCCAAGTTATACTGGTCGCTTAATTACGGAAATCAGGCATTACTTTCAACCAGCACGCGCATGCACATAACAAGCTTTCAAGGACTCATCTTCGCGTTGCAGAGCTTCTGGGCGGAGAAGGGTTGCGTGATCCTGCAATCCTACGATCTGGAGGTCGGCGCCGGGACGTTTCATCCGGCGACGTTTTTGCGCGCCATCGGCCCCGAGCCCTGGCGCGCGGCCTATGTCCAGGCCTCCCGCCGGCCCACGGACGGACGTTACGGGGACAACCCCAACCGCTTGCAGCACTATTACCAATTCCAGGTCACGCTCAAGCCCTCGCCGCTCGATATTCAGGATCTTTATCTCGATTCCCTGCGGGCGCTCGGCATCGACCCCTTGGTACACGATATTCGCTTCGTCGAGGACGATTGGGAATCGCCGACCTTGGGCGCGTGGGGCCTCGGCTGGGAGGTGCGTTTGAACGGCATGGAGATCAGCCAATTCACCTACTTTCAACAAGTCGGCGGACTCGATTGCCGGCCGGTGCCGGGCGAGATCACCTATGGGCTCGAGCGCATCGCCATGGTCTTGCAGAATGTGGACAGCGTCTACGACCTAATCTGGGCGAGGGGGCCCGAGGGCAGCATCACCTACGGGCAGGTTCACCACCAAGACGAGGTGCAGATGTCGGCCTATAACTTCGAGCACGCCGACGCTCCCTCACTCACCCACGGCTTCGCCACCTGCGAATCGGAGTGCCTGCGTTTGCTCGATCACGCGCTCCCGCTACCCGCCTACGAGATGGTGCTCAAGGCGTCACACATGTTCAATCTGCTCGACGCGCGCCGAGCCATCTCCGTGACCGAGCGGCAACGCTATATCCTGCGCGTACGAGCGCTAGCACGCGCGGTGGCGGGCGCCTATCTCGAAAGCCGGAGCGCGCTCGGGTTTCCTTTAATCGCCGCGCAAGCGCCTGCGCGAGCGCCGGCGCATTGATCGGCGATGAGCGCTAAGCGCGATCTGCTGGTAGAGATCGGCACCGAGGAGTTACCGCCCCGGGCCCTCGAGCAACTTTCCGCGGCGCTCGGGCAAAGCATCGCGGTGGGCTTCGATATGGCGCAGATCGGCTACGGCGATGTCGCGAATTTCGCGACCCCGCGCCGCTTGGCGGTGCTGATCAAGGACTTGGCGGAAACCCAACCCGATCGGGAGGTCCTGAAGCGCGGACCGGCGCTCAGCGCGGCCTTCAAACCCGAGCACAGGCCCACGCCGGCCGCACTCGGGTTCGCGAAGTCATGCGGCGTCGCGGTTGAAGCTCTTGAGCAACTCGCGACCGATCAAGGCAACTGGCTCGCGTATCGTTCGACCCTCCGCGGCGAACAGGTAAAACGACTGATACCCGGCATCGTCCGTGCGGCGCTGGCACAACTCCCGATCCCAAAGCGCATGCGCTGGGGGACGGGGAACGAAGAATTCGTGCGGCCCGTGCACTGGGCCGTGCTGCTTTTCGGACCAGACACGCTCGCCGCCGAATTGCTCGGGGTCAAAGCGGGACACGCAACGCGCGGCCATCGATTTCATCACCCCGATCCGATCCTGCTGTACGAACCATCGGCCTATCCGTTGATTCTGGAAACCAGCGGCCGCGTGCTGGCGGACTTCGCGCGCCGGCGCGATACAATCCGCGGCCTGGTGGAAGCGGCCGCCCAAGCGATCGACGCAACCGCGGTAATAGATCCGGACCTGCTCGCCGAGGTCACGGCCTTGACCGAATGGCCGGTGACCGTGGTGGGCGACTTCGACAGGCACTACCTGGAACTCCCCCCCGAGTTACTGATCGCGACCTTAAAAGATCATCAAAAATACTTCCATCTCATTGACGATCAAGGGCGGATACTGCCTCATTTCGTCGCCATCAGCAACATCGAGAGCCTACATCCGGAGACCGTACGGCGCGGAAACGAGCGGGTGGTCAATCCGCGCCTGGCCGATGCGGCGTTCTTCTGGCGGCAGGACCGGCGCACACCCCTGCACGCCCGGCGCGAACTGCTCAAAGGGGTGGTGTATCAGGAAAAGCTCGGAACGGTGTTCGACAAAACAGAACGCCTAGCCGCGCTGGCGGCGCACATCGCCGCCAGTATCGGCGGCGATCCGGCGCTCGCCGAGCGCGCGGGACGACTGGCGAAATGCGATCTTCTGACCGATCTCGTCGGCGAGTTTCCCGAGCTTCAGGGCGTGATGGGCCGCTACTACGCCGCGCACGACGGCGAACCCGAGGAAGTCGCCGTGGCGCTCGTCGAGCAGTACCTGCCGCGCCATGCGGGCGATAGGTTGCCGCAGACTAAGACCGGCCAGGCCCTGGCGCTGGCCGACAAGCTCGACACGCTCGCCGGCGTATTCGGCATCGGACAAGCCCCGACCGGAGATCGCGATCCGTTTGCCTTGCGCCGGGCCGCGCTTAGCAGCCTGCGGATCATGATGGAATGCGAGCTGGCCTTGGACGCCGAAGAGCTACTGACCCACGCCGTGCGCAACTATGCCGGCCGCATCGACGGCGAGACCGTGGTCGCGCGCGTATTCGATTTCATGATGGAGCGCCTGCGCGGCTACCTCATCGATGACAGTGTCAGCCCGGAGGTGTTCGAGGCGGTGCTCGCGCGGCGCCCGACCTGTCCTTACGATTTCGGCCTGCGGGTCCGCGCCGTCAGCTCGTTCCAAGCACTGCCCGAGGCCGCCGCCCTAGCGGCGGCCAACAAACGTATCAATAACTTATTGAAACAGGCCCAGTCCTCCACACAGGGGCCGGTCGACCAGCGCCTGCTAATCCATCCGGCCGAGATACAACTCGCCGAAACCCTGCAAACCATCACACCCGCGGTCGCAACGAAGTTTCATAATCACGACTATCCGGGCGTATTGAAAACCTTGGCCGATCTACGCGCGCCGATTGACACCTTCTTCGACCAGGTCTTGGTCCTCTGCGAAGACACGGGAGTCCGCACTAACCGCTTGGCATTATTGCAGCAGCTCAAGGTCCTGTTTCTTGAGGTGGCGGATATCTCGCGACTGCCCGGATGAGGTTTGCCTACCCATGCGCATCTTAATTCTCGACCGCGACGGGGTCATCAATGAAGAGTCGGACAGCTTCATCAAATCCCCCGACGAATGGATCCCTATCCCGCGCAGTCTCGAGGCCATCGCGCGCGCGAACGCCGCCGGCTACCGGGCGGTGGTGCTATCGAATCAATCGGCGATCGGGCGCGGGATCATCGATGTGCGCACACTGCACCTGATCAACCAAAAGATGATCCAGCGCTTGGCGGAGGTGGGCGGCAGAATCGAGGCGATATTCTTTTGCCCTCACGCAGCCGTGCAGAACTGCCTGTGCCGCAAACCTCGACCCGGCCTGTTCACGGACCTGGCGGCCCGGCTCCATGTGAGCCTAAAGAACGCCCCTGCGGTGGGAGACCGGCTGCGGGATCTCGAAGCCGCGCGCGCGGCGGGCGCGCGACCCATCCTGGTGAAAACCGGCCGCGGGCGGGCGACGCTAGCTGCCGGTCAAGCCTTGGGCGAGATTGACGTTTACGCTGATCTCGCCGCCGCCGTGGATGCTTTACCAGGGCCTTAGGGGTCAACTCTCCCATCTCCGGTACAGCGATGGTTCCAAATGCCGAGTAGGATTGCCGCTACCGTACAACAACAAAGTGCGAACGCGCGACATCAAAGCTATCACCTACCTGTACCCGATGTTCAACGGTGTATTGGCCAGATTTGGTCCATGAGGGTAATGGTAGCTCCGTTGCCGCGGAATTGCGGCCGGGCTTCGCGAATCCGTAGTCCATGCCCTCTTGCCCGATTTTCCTACCGTTTTTCAACAGCACCCATGTGGCTTGAACATAAGCGTGCTTGTCCCTGGCGGGAAGGGTTAGGGAATATTCCGTATAAAACCGCACCGTCTCACCGGGTTGCACGCGGAAACGCGATGGAGCGGCTTCTTGAATCGTTAATTGGACCGCATCAGCGGGCTTCTCGCTGTTTTGGCGGCGTGTGGGGACACCGAGCGATGACTGGCCCGCATTACTCTCGGCACTGGATTGAGCCCGATGACTTTCTAATTCATCTCGGACTAATGCCACATGGCTTGAGTCGGGGCGGATCGCTGCTGCCTGGCCTACATAGATCCGTGCCGTCTGCAGATCGTGTTCGTTTATGGCTTTGCGCGCGAGATCGAGGAGCTTCTTGACGGTCCGTTCCTCCTCGTTAGTGCGTTCCGCCGCGCGCGACTTGAGAGCTTCCTGGGCTCTTAACTTGCGCGTGTCCAGCTCGTCGCGAAACTTGGTCACTTGGTTTGATTCAGGAAGGATGACAAAAGCCTGCGCTAAATGGGCTTCGGCCATTTTCATATCATTGGCGTCGAGTGCCTTGCGGCCAAGGGTGACTAACTTGTTCACGACCTCTTCGGCCTGTAGGCGCCTCGTCTCCTCCGTAACGTGTTGCATTAAGGCAACGCTCTTCCGGACATTGAGTGCGTCACGTAGGTTAGCCACGCGCGTCGAAGCCGGCGCAATCATGGCGGCCTCATCGAGCTTGCTCTGAGCGGCGTCCCATTGCTCGCCATCGAGGGCTTCTCGGGCCGCGCTGATGAACCGCTCCAACAAATCTTGTATGGCTTTTGTCGGCTCGGCAAGATCGGGCTTGAGCGCGAGGACCGCCCGATATTTTTCAATCGCATTGCTCCCTTTTGGATGAGTGATTCGACCGGCCTCGACATCGGCCTTGGCTTCGGTGAGGAGGCTATTGATCTGCTGCTCCATGCGTCGCCCGCTAACAGCAGGCTCCTCGGCGGTCCCCGCGTGTGCCGCACTGTCTACCATCGGCTGCTCTGTCGCGGGTGCTTGGACCGTCGGATCGGGTAGCGCCCTGCTTGCTTCCTCGGGCACTGGGCTCCGGAAAAGCCATTCTACTGCCGCAGCACGCCCCGCATCGTAGAGTTGAGCCATCGGACCTGGCAGCATCCACCACAAGAATAAGCCGATACTCGCTAGCCCTATGATGGAGACAGAGTACCCTATCCAGTGGCCGCGGCGTCGTCCGGGCATCTCCCCTCGGGGGCGAGTGCTGCCGGTCCTTTCGTCAACCGCATCGCCTCTCTTCCTTGCTCGGTCATTAATGAGTACGGTGTTAAGAGGAACGTCCGCTGACCGCAATGGCTTGGTCAAGGCGCTATCGCTTGTCTCCTTCGGCTTCCGTTTCGCCGTGGGCCGGGCATGTCCGCTCGTCAGAACGGCGTCGATCGAGTCCTTCTCGGCGAACTCGGTGCGCCATGCGGCGACCGTGAGCGGGCGCTGTGTGGGTAAGAAACGCAGCGCATGATCGATCGCTTTAAGAAAAGCGTTGCTATAGTGCCCTTGACCAACCTGCGGCGCCGAGATCAACGGATCGGCGCGGTTTTGGACGACCTCGCGACACCGTTCGAGAGCGTCTGCAGGCGCCACCCCGACCAGCGCCTGGTATAGCGTCGCGCCAAGGCTGTAAATATCGGTCCACGCACCTTGCAGTTCGCTGTCGCCGTAGTAGAGCTCAATTGGCGCGAAGCCTGAGGGGAAATGCTTGGTCGCCGTGCTTGTCGGTTTGAAGAGAGCACCGGCCCCCGGGTTGAACCCCGTTAACAGCGGACGACCGTCCGGTCGGACAATAATGTTGGAAGGTTGAATGTAGCGGTGAATATAGCCCATCGCGTGGATCTCTTCGATCCCGTCCAGGATCGGTGACATGATGGCGAGTAATTCCTCTTCCTCCATGTTGGAGCTATCGAAGAGCTGTTCCAGGTTCTTGCCCTGCTCGTGCGCGACGATCAGATACGCGCTGTTGTTGGCGTCGAAGGAATCCAGGAATCGGACAATATTATGATGCCTAATCGTAGTGAGCGTTTGGGCGTCGGTAAGGAAGCAATCGAGCCCTGCTTGATATTCGGCGTCATGCTCCGCCGAGCCAGCGTGAATGACGCCGAGCGGATCCCGTATCGCGATCTCAGACGGCATGTATTCGGTAATGATGGCAGCACGGCCTAGGGCCAGATCATTGGATAAATAGGTAAACCAATAGTCCCCTTGACCCAGGACCCTATCAATTCGATAGCCGTGGATATCCGACCCCGGTGAGAGCGGATCGGGGTTCGCCTTGTCTGCAAAATCTACGCTGCTTAGATCATCTGACACGGCGATAAAACGACCTCTTGGTTAATGGGAAGTCAACTCGACGACCGCGGGCCCACCCGACCGATGCTAGGCGTACGCGTGATCTTGTCATCGTTTCGTAGAGGAATTATTCGTCTCTGATTTCAGCCGAGACGGCCGCTGTTAGGGATAACGCACCAAGATCCCTTTGAGACTGATTTCCTTTTCCAAGCGCGCTTGCAATTGCTTAGCCTTGGCTTCGTCCAGCTCCGGTCCGACGCGCACGCGGAACACCGTCCCGGGGCGCATGTAAAGCTTTTCCACGAAAGCCTTGAATCCTTGATTCTTGAGCCGCCTTTCCAGCAACTTGGCGTTTTCCTCGCTCGAAAAGCTCCCGAGTTGGATCGCCCAGGCCGTGACACCGAGCCGCTGTTTGTCGTTGGCGGGCGGAGCCGCCGCCACGGCGCCCGGCGGTCGGCGGGCCGAAGGGGGCGATCTGCCGGCGCTTTCCACTGCCTTAGCCACGGCGGGCGCATCCTTCGGCTTGGACTTAGGCCTAGGCGGATCGGCGGTCACGGCTGGCGCGGCGCCGGCCTCCCGTCCGCCAGCACGGCTTATCGCGGGTGTCTCCTCTCCCGGAATGTCCGCGGCTTCAGCGGCCGGCGGAAGGTTCACCACCGGCGGGATGAGCAGCTTCTCCTCGTCCAAGGGCTGCACTCCGGAATCATAAATATCCTTTGGCCGCGGTGGTAGGGAAAGATCTTCGATGATAACGGTCGGCGCATCCGTATCATCGAGCAGCATGGGAATAAAAATCACGCCGGCCGTGATGAGAGTCGCGGCGCCAATCAATCGCTGTTTGAGCTTATGCTCCATTGCCATGCCCCAACGATTTTAGCAGCCTGCCGGATAGAACACCGCACATATCAGGCGTTTAACTGGTTATCTTGGCGATGTTCGATGACACCGCCCGCCTCCAGGCGCCGCATCACCCCGGCTACGGTCAAAAACGAGCCAGTCACCAAGACGCGATCGCCCCGCTTGGCGCGGCCGTTCACTGCGGCAAAAGCCGCGTCAATATCCTCATACGCTGCAATGCGGTTCGCGGCCGCGAATGGATTCAACTCGAGCGCCAGTCGCCGCCCACTCGAACCGCGTACCCCTGGCAACCGCACTAAGTGCCAATGCTCGACCAGATCCGCAAGCTCTGCGAAGACCCCCGCGCTATCCTTGTCCTTCAGCATGCCGATGATCGCATGGGTTTCACCTTTGGCCGGCCAGCGTCTTAAAGTCGCCCCAAGCACTCCCGCCGCCTGCGGGTTGTGGGCGACATCCAAGACATACTCCAGCGGCCCAGGAATGACTTGAAACCGGCCCGCCAACCGGACTTGGGACAGGCCTTGCCGCATCGCGTCCACCGTCACGGGGATGCGTGCGGAGAGCACTTCCAACGCCATCAACACGCCTGCCGCGTTCTGAACCTGGTAGTCACCACGCAAGGACGGCCAGGGCAAGGCGTGTATCGTTCGCGATCGGGACCGCCATTCCCAGCCACGGTTTTGGATCTCGAAATCATATTCCCGTCCGAGCTGATGTAACGGAGCACCGATCCGATCCGCGTAGCCGGCTAGTGTACCGGGCGCCTCGCGGTCAGAGCAAATTGCTGCCCGGCCGGGGCGAAAGATCCCGGCCTTCTCGCGGGCTATCGCCTCGCGATCCGGTCCCAGCCATTCGACGTGGTCGATCCCAATCGCCGTGATCAGCGCGGCATCCGCGGCGACAAGATTCACAGCATCCAAGCGGCCTCCGAGCCCGACTTCGAGGACGGCGACATCCAGATCCGCGCGCGCAAAGATATCGAGGGCCGCCAAGGTACCGAACTCGAAATAGGTGAGTGAAACGCCCTCCCGAGCGTCATCGACGCGTTGAAAGGCCGCACACAGTTGCGCATCGGATACAGCCGCCCCGCCGATGTGGATGCGCTCGTTGTAACGCATTAAATGCGGCGAGGTATACGTCGCCGTCCGGTACCCAGCGGCTCTGAGGATGGCATCCAGCATGGCTACGCTCGAACCCTTGCCGTTGGTGCCCCCGACGCTGATGACGCAATAGTGCGGGGGTTGCAAGCCCAGGCGTTCGAATACGCGCCGGACACGGTCGAGGCCGAGGTCGATTTCGCGCACATGCAATCCTTCTTGCCAGGCAAGCCAAGCGGCCAAGGTCTGAAAGCGCGGGGGCAATGCCGTGAGGTTGGGTTGCGTCATGTGAGACCCTTAGGCGTGCGGACATTGGCTGTCCGATACAGGCGCCCCGGAAGCGTCAACACGCCTTAGAGTGCGGGCTGATGGGTGATAAGCGATAACAAGGAGGTTATCTGCTCGCGCATCTCTCTGCGATCGACGATCATATCGACCGCGCCATGTTGCAGCAGGAATTCACTGCGCTGGAAGCCCTCCGGCAAAGTCTGACGCACGGTCTGCTCGATCACCCTCGGCCCGGCAAAGCCGATCAGCGCATCCGGTTCGGCGATATTGATATCACCGAGCATCGCGAGGCTTGCCGACACCCCGCCCATCGTGGGATTGGTCAGGACCGAAATGTACGGAAGGCCGCGCGCGCTGAGCGTGGCGAGCGCGGCGCTGGTTTTGGCCATCTGCATGAGCGAAACCAGCGCCTCTTGCATTCTGGCCCCGCCGCTCGCGGAAAAACACACCAAGGGCGCGTCATGCTCGATGGCGGCATTGACCCCGCGCACGAAACGCTCCCCGACTACCGATCCCATCGATCCGCCCATAAACTCGAACTCAAAGGCGCCGGCAACGACGGTTCTCGATTGCACCCGCCCCATGAATACGACCAACGCATCGAGCTCATCGGTGGCTTTTTGCGCTTGGCTCAGGCGGTCTTTATAACGCTTGGTGTCCTTGAAGCGGAGAAAATCGATGGGCTCGATCTCCTTACCGATTTCAACGCGCGGTTCCGCATCCAGGAACCAATCGAGCCGCTGCCTGGCGCCCACGCGCAGATGATGGCTGCACTTTAGACACACGTTGAAATTGCGTTCGAGCTCGGCGCGATAGAGTACCCCCTTGCAGCCCGGACAACTGGTCCATAGACCCTCGGGAACGACGCGTTTAGTGGTTCCGTTGGTACGAATACGCGA
>JBIMKC010000069.1:0-11245 GCA_043673925.1 Chromatiales bacterium
TACGCGGCAAGTATCAAGTAGCTATCACAGAACCATAAAAAATCTCTCGCCGTGCGCCGGCGCCCGCTTTGCCTTCGACCTGCCGGCCGAGGAGCGCGCGTGATACTTTCGTGACCGTTTCGCAACGATTCCGCAACCTCTGTGCATCAGACTAGCGATCGCCGCCACGTGGCGGTTTTCATTTCCACTCACTTCTGGAGGCATCATGCGAATTAAATCATTTTTCAAGCCGGCGCTCGTCGCCGCCATCGCCCTGCCCGCGTTTTCGACTCCGGTCAGCGCGGATCCCGGTATGCAGCAATTCGAGGTCACCGTTACCAATCTCACGCGCGGTCAGCAGTTCACGCCGATTCTCGTTGTCAGTCATCGGGCCGGCGTGAAGCTGTTTGAGTTGGGCACAGCCGCATCGGCGGAACTCGCCACGCTCGCCGAGGAAGGCAATACGGCACCGCTCAAAACGGCGCTCGGCGCGAATCCCGACGTACTGGATGTAACGGATACGGGCGCGCTGCTCAATGCCGGCGCGTCCGTGACCATCAAGGTCAAGACGCGCGGGCACTTCGATCACCTGAGCGTGGCGGCGATGCTCATTCCCACCAATGACGCTTTCTTCGCCGTTAACGGCGTCCAGGGACCGCGCGGCCGTCATGCGCAGACGTTGTACTCGGTCGCATACGACTCGGGCAGTGAGCGTAACGACGAGACCTGCGCGAGCATACCGGGACCGTCCTTCATCGAATGCGGTGGAGCGGGAACTGGCGGCGCGCCCGCAGGCGGCGAGGAAGGCTACGTGCACGTGAATGCCGGCATTCACGGTATCGGCGACATGAATGCGGCCGAACGCGATTGGCGCAATCCGGTCGCGCGTATCGTAGTGCGGCGCGTGCATTGACGCAGCAGCGGCTCGCGCGCTCGTTACGCTGTTTGTTGCGCTGCTCCTTACGGCGACGGGCGCGCGGGCCGTCGGCGTAGGCGACCCCATGCCGGCGGTCCAATCCGGCCAGTGGCTGAACAGCGCGCCGCTGGATGACGCGGCCCTGAAGGACAAAGTCGTGCTGGTCGAGTTCTGGACCTACGGCTGCTGGAATTGCCGCAACGTCGAGCCGCATGTGAAGCAGTGGTTCGGCCGTTACCGCAACGAAGGCCTGGTCGTCCTCGGCGTGCACACGCCGGAGTTCGACCACGAAAAGAAACCGGAAAACGTCGCCGCCTACCTGCGCAAGCGCGCGATCACCCATCCGGTCGCGATAGACAGCGACTACGCCAACTGGAATCGCTTCGAAAACCGCTATTGGCCCGCGTTCTATCTTCGTGACCGCATGGGCCTGATCCGTTACGTCCATTTCGGTGAAGGGCGATACCGTGAAACCGACGCCATGATCCGCGCGCTGCTCGCCGAAAACCGCTGAGGTGGCACAGGGAAGTCCTAAGAAAGATCTGAACAAGCCCATCCATGGCTTGTTCAGACACGCAAAGCAAAAAAAGGTGATTTTCGTTTTACTCCGTTGTTAAAAACCTTATGTGGCCGAAAAACGTTGGCGCGTCCGGAACCTCTGAACTTGTTTAGAGGTTCCTCAACCGCTATCGAAGACTGAGTTGTCCGCGGAGGGTATTCTTGACTGGACTTACACGTACGGATTGTGTTCGGACCTGGCGACGAGTTCCGTGAAGGTGGTGGGGTACGGCGGCGGTATTGAGCACTTTCAATCTCGTGAAGTGCGTATCCATTTAGCCCCACCTGAACCTATATGTTGTGGTCAGTTGCTTCGGTTCCCACCAAAAGGGGGGCACATCCAGAAGCCGGTGGGGTGAAGTGGATACCCACTTCTCGTGAATCAGATGGCGCCCAAGGGCAAGTAGGGCATCGGCCACGTTCGTTAACCAAGATCTTCAAAGCATAATTCTGAATGTCAGCATCCGCACCCAACGATGGCGAGACGGTCGAAGCGAAGCACGCCTTAGGCGAGATACTGCGCCGTATCAGTTTTCAGGCCGAGGTTTTCTATCGTGGCCAGCTTTGCGATTCCTGGGCGCTGGATACCTCCGGCACGGGCAATGTCAGTTTTCATCTCGTATGCCACGGCCAATGCTGGTTACACATGCCCGGAGTCGATTCAGCGATCGAACTGAATGGCGGGGATATCGTCGTGTTTCCGCACGATGCCGCGCATGTGATCGGATCGACGCCTGAGCGCCCCTCAGGTTCGACTAATGGTTAACCGGAGTAGTGGTTGCGGGAGGGTAAGGTCTTTTCATTTCTACGGAGGACTCGTGCATGCTACGCGGCAAGTATCAAGTAGCTATCACAGAACCATAAAAAATCTCTCGCCGTGCCTATGGCTTTGGGGAAGCGGGGTCGACGCACAAGCCGGCCTCGGAGCCGTGATGAATACGTGATAGTCCCGTGATGCCCCAACGATCTTTCGCCTGTACTTTCTAGTCGCGCGAAGGGGGTCGATTGAGGCCCACCGTATTGACCGACCCAGGCTGCGGCTGATATATGTAGTTATCTTTATATTCCTATAACCAGATTTGTCAGGCGAGGTGCGCATGGCAGACGAGACCATCACGCGGCAGGTGAGCGAGCGATACGCCAGAGCGCTGGCGACCGGGGAGCAGATTTGCTGCCCGACCAGCTACAACTTCGAGGACCTGCGCCGATTCGTGCCCGAGGAGGTGCTCGAGGCCTCCTATGGCTGCGGCACGCCGGCCGGTCTGGCGACGGTGCGGCCGGGCGAGACCGTCCTGGACATCGGCTCCGGCGGCGGCATTGACTGTTTCGAGGCCGCGCGGCTGGTGGGGCCGTCCGGCCGGGTGATCGGCGTGGATATGACCGATGAGATGCTGGCGCTGGCCAGGCGTAATGCGCCGCTCGTGGCGGCCAACCTCGGCTATGCAGCCCCTAACACCGAGTTCCGGAAGGGGCACGCCGAGGCCCTGCCGGCCGCGGACGCCTCCGTGGACCTCGTCATCTCGAACTGTGTGATCAACCTGGCGCCGGACAAGGCCAAGGTCTTCCGCGAGATGTACCGCGTGATCCGCCCGGGCGGGCGCTTCACGATCTCGGACATCGTGGCCGATCAGCGGGTGCCGCAATACCTGGTCCATGACACCCGGAAGTGGGGCGACTGTCTCTCGGGCGCGCTGCATTCGGCCGATTATCTAGGAGGCCTGGTGGACGCCGGATTCCTGGGGGTACACCAGATCAAGTTCTCCCCATGGCGGGTCATTGACGGCATTCATTTTTTCTCCCTGACGCTCGCCGGCTGCAAGCTGTCCGAGACCGCCGAGTTGAACGGGGCGCGGTACGTCACGCTGCTGGGGCCGTTCAGCCGGGCCGTGGACGAGCTCGGGAATGCATACCGCCGCGGGGTGCCGCAGGCGGTGTCTGCGCGTGTGGCCCAATTGCTAAAGACGCCGCCGTTCGAGCGGCTGCTCCTCCTGTCCGAGACGCCCATCTCACTGGCCGTGACCGATGAGCGACTGATCTCGATTCCCCCGGCGGCGGCGCCGTGCGTCTGGAAGGGCGACTTCGCCATCTTTACCGGGCCGTTCGTGGAGGCGGACGACGACGATCACCATACCTACCGGCGAGGCATACCACTGGAGATTTGCTCGAAAACCGTGGACGTGCTGGAATCCGGGCCATACACCCGGCATTTCGCCGTCATCAATCGGGCCGGCGAGGCCGTCGCGGGCGAAGCGGTCGCCTGCGGGCTCGGCGAGAGCTGCTGCTGATGGCGCTCAAAGCGGATAACACCGAGCGGGAATGCGCCAATGTCCTGCGGGCCCTAGCGGACGAGACGCGGCTGCGGATCCTGGAGGCCCTGCTCGTGCGCGCGTACTGCGTAAGCGATCTGGTCGAGGAGATCGGCAAGCAGCAGCCGCACGTGTCCCACCATCTGCGGATTCTGCGCGAGGCCGGTTTGATCGAAGGCATCCGCGAGGGTCAGCGGGTCTTTTACCGGATAACTCCCGGCCTGCAATTGCGGCTCAAGACCCTCCGGCACGAGGCCATTGACCTGGGGTGCTGCCGGATCAGCTTTCCAGTGGACTTCCTGGCCGCGCGCGTGCGGTCGGGCGAGAACCTTGGCACCGGGAGGCTGGGATGAGCCACGCGTCTACGAATATCGGCGGGGTTTACCCGCAAGGAGGGATGATGAAGCGGCTTCTGATTGTCGCGGCCTTGGCCGTACCTGCCGTCGGCGGCTTTTTCGGGTTCCCATCCTGGGCCGATACGAGTGGAAAACTGGTCGTCACCGGCTCCAGCACCATTGCGCCACTGATCGCCGAGATCGCCAAGCGTTTTGAGCACCAGAACCCAGGCGTGCGGGTGGACGTGCAAACCGGCGGCTCTTCGCGCGGCATCGCGGACGCCAAGACCGGCGTCGCCGACATCGGCATGTCCTCGCGCAACCTGAAGCCCGAGGAAGCCGCCGAACTGAAAGAGTGGGAGCTGGCCAAAGACGGCATCTGTTTCCTCGTGCACAAAGACAATCCGTTGAGGGCGCTGACCAACGACCAGATCAAGGCCATCTACACCGGCGCTATCGACAACTGGAAGCAGGTCGGCGGCGCCGACCGTCCGCTGGTGGCGATCAACCGCGCCGATGGGCGCGCCGAGCTGGAACAATTCTCGGCGTTCTTCAAGCTCAAGCCGCAGGAGATCAAGGCGGACCTGATCGCCGGCGAGAACCAGCAGGGGATCAAGCTAGTGGCCGGCAATCCCGACGCATTGGTTTACATGTCCGTAGGGGCCTCCGAATACGACGCGGCTAGGGGCGTGCCGATCAACCTGCTGCCCATGAACGGCGTCGAGGCATCCAGCAAGACGGTCGCCGACGGCACGTTTCCGTTGTCGCGTTCCCTGGTGCTGGTGACGCAGCCGGGCAACCCTCTGGTGCGGCCGTTTCTCGATTTCGCGCTCTCGGCCGAGGTCAACGATCTGATCCTCGCGCTGTCGTTTGTCCCCGTCCGCTAGAGACGCGGTGCTGGCCGCGGCCTTGCGGGCCGCGGCTTTCGTCTGCGGTGCTTTCGTGGTGCTGCTGGTGCTGTTCGTGCTGCGCGAGTCCTGGCCGGCGCTGAACCGTCCGGGCCTCGCGCGTTTCTTTGCCGACGGTTCCTGGCATCCGCAGAGCGAGTCCGCGAGCTACGGATTGACGCCCATGATCGCTGCCTCGGCCGCGCTCACCGCCGGTTCGATGCTGCTGGCAGCGCCGCTGGGTCTGCTCTGTGCGCTGTTCTGCACCGACTACGCGCCGCTCGGTCTGGCCACGGCATTCCGTCGGCTGATGGAAGTGCTGGCCGGCATTCCGTCCGTGGTTTACGGCTTCTGGGGGCTGGTGGTGCTGGTGCCGCTGATCAACCGCTGGCAGCCGCCGGGCGCGAGCCTGCTTGCGGGGATCCTGGTGCTGGCGCTGATGATTCTGCCGACCTTGGCGCTGCTCGCGCAAACCGCCATCGCGGCGGTGCCCGCAGACTACCGGCGCGGCGCTGCGGCGCTTGGTCTCACGCGCGTGGGCACGCTTTGGGGCGTCGTGCTGCCGGCGGCGCGCAGCGGCCTCTACACGGCGGCGCTGCTCGCCGTCGGCCGCGCGATCGGCGAGACCATGGCGGTGCTGATGGTCTGCGGCAATGTCGTGCGCAGCCCTTCGAGTCTGTTTGCGCCGGTGCGCGCGCTGACCGCGAACATCGCGCTGGAGATGGCCTACGCGCTGGATGATCACCGCTCCGCCCTGTTCGTCAGCGGTCTGATGCTCGCGGCGGTGGTCGTTGTGCTGGTGCTCGCGGCAGAACGTCTGAGCCGGGTGCATGACTGAGGACGCACGCCTCGCCGACCGTCTGCTCGCCGGCGCGGTGTGGCTCGCGGCCGCCGCGGTCACCGGCGTGTTTCTGTGGCTGCTCACGGACCTGCTGCGCGAAGGCGCTAGCGCGCTGTCCTTTAACTTCCTCGTTGACGAACCGCGCGACGCAGGACGTGCCGGCGGAATTGCGCCGATGCTCGTCTCCACGCTGCTGATCCTCGGCGTATGCCTGGCCGTGGCACTGCCGCTGTCGCTGGCCTGCGCGGCGTATCTCGCCGAATACACCCGCCTCGAGGACCGCGCCGGCCGCATGGTGCGCGTGAGTCTGGAGGTGCTCGCGGGCATGCCGTCCATCGTCTTCGGACTGTTCGGCAACGCGCTGTTCTGCATCACCCTCGGCCTGGGATTCTCGATTCTCTCCGGCGGTCTCACGCTGGCATGCATGGCGCTGCCGCTGATGATCCGCGCCACCGAGGAAGGCTTCCGCGCCGTGCCGGGCGACTACCGCAGCGGCGCGGCCGCGCTCGGCCTCTCGCGCTGGACCACGCTCACGCACATCCTGCTGCCTGCCGCCTTGCCGGGGCTGATTGTCGGCACCGTGCTGGGTATCGGCCGCGCGCTCGCAGAGACCGCCGCGCTGATCTTCACCAGCGGTTACGTGGATCGCTGGCCGGACTCTCTGATGGATTCCGGACGCGCGCTGTCCATCCACATCTACGACCTCGCGATGAACGTGCCCGGCGGCGAGCGCAACGCCTATGCTGCGGCGTTGGTGCTGATTGCACTCTTGCTTGTGATCAATGTGCTCGCATCCCGGGCCGCGAAAGGCTTGCTTCGCCGGGGTTACGCCGGAGCGCCAGCATGAGCGGCGCGGCGCTGCATGTCGAAGGGCTGTCCGTCCGCTTCAGCGAGCACCGGGTGCTGGAGGAGGTGAGCCTGAGCGCAGAACGCCATGCCATCACCGCGCTGATGGGCCCGTCCGGTTGTGGCAAGACCAGCTTCTTACTCTGCATCAACCGCTTGTGCGACCACGCCTCCGGCTGCGCAGTGAGCGGCCGCGTGCGCGTGGAGGGCGAGGATGTGCTTGCGCCCGGCACCGATCTGCTCCGTCTGCGCCGCAAGGTCGGGATGATTTTTCAGAGACCGACGCCGTTTCCGCTTTCCATTCGCCGCAATCTGGAACTGCCGCTGCGCGAACACGGCGTGCGCGGCCGCGCCGCGCTGGATGAGGCAATGGAAACCGCGCTACGCAATGTCGGCTTGTGGGACGAGGTGAAGGACCGGCTCGAAACGCCGGCGCTGGCGCTCTCCGGCGGTCAGCGTCAGCGCTTGTGCATCGCGCGCGCCATCGCGCTCAAACCGCAGGTGCTGCTGATGGACGAGCCCTGCTCGGCGCTGGATCCCATCTCCAGCGGCGTGGTCGAAGACCTCATCGCCGGGTTCCGCGGCCGCTACACGGTGCTCATCGTGACCCATAATCTCGCCCAGGCCCGGCGCATCGCCGACCACTGCGGCGTGTTCTGGGTCACGGACGGTGTGGGACGGCTGATTGAGTTCGGCGCGACGCAGCAGGTGTTCGAAGCGCCGCGCGATCCAGTCACCGCCGCCTACGTGCGGGGTTTGAGAGGTTAGGAGACAAGATGGGCGCAGCCCCGCCGAAGGAGACAGCGCCTGTGCGTTCAAGTTCATGTCAAGTTCAAGGTGCTGGCGGACGCCACAATGGTTGCGGTGGCGAGAATAAGCGCGTGCGAGGAGACAAAGTGAGACCTGCGTAGTCGAGCCGCGCTCAAGCTTGTGAGCCAGCCTCGGAACCGTGATGAATATGTGATAGTTCGGTGATGCCCCGACGATCTTGCGCCTGTATTCTCGCGCCAGTGGCCATTACGGGCGGCGGGCCTCGCCCAACGCCTGCCCCCTTGAGGCGCCGGTAGGTTGATGAAGCGACTCGTTGCTATCTTGGCTTATACCCTACTGCCGCTAGGCGACGCCGCCGGCGGGAGTTTCGATCATAGCCACCGCGCGTGGACTGAATTGTTACGCCAACACGTCGTCTTGATCGACGGCGGCAGCGGCTCTCAGGTGCGCTATGCCGAGTTCAAAAACAAACGTACCGAGCTGAAAGCGTATTTGGATACGCTGTCCTCCGTGACGCTGCCGGCGTTCGAACGTTGGAGCAAAGCGCGACAACTCGCGTTTCTCCTTAACGCTTACAACGCCTTCACCGTCGAATTGATCCTCACGCGTTATCCGGCTCTGGAGTCGATCCGGGATTTCGGACGGTTTATCGACAACCCATGGAAAAAGCGCTTCTTCAAACTGCTGGGCCAAGAGCAGCATTTGGACGGCATCGAACACGGCGTCATTCGCGCCCCGGGCGTCTATGACGATCCTCGCATCCACACGGCGGTTAACTGCGCGTCTATCGGCTGCCCTATGCTGCGCGAGGAAGCCTACGTCGCCGATCGCTTGGCTGCGCAGCTCGAGGAGCAAGTAGTACGGTTCCTCTCGGACCGCTCGCGCAATCGCTATGATGGCGCGACCCATACCCTTGAAGTGTCCGAAATCTTCGACTGGTACCGCAAAGATTTCTCAAGCGGTTTCCAAGGGATCCGGTCCCGAGAACAGTTTTTCGCCAAGTACGCGGAGCTGCTGACCGATGATCCCGACGGACAAAACCTGATTCGGAGCCAACAGGCAACGATTAAGTTTGTCGATTATGATTGGGCCTTGAACGATTTCAGAGGTTACCGGGGGCATGACGATGAATAGGCTGTGGCGAAATGATCGCTCGGCTCTCGCGGAGCATACGAGCTTTGAGCCTCGCAAGAGGCCGCCGGCGGGGCCGCTCGGTGCCGCTGAGGATCATGAAGGTAACTACTTGAGCCCCGAAGAGATTCACGCATGGCCGCCCTACACGAGCCTGCCGGAGCCCAGCCAGCGTCGCGAAGCCCTGCGCGGGCGCCTGCTGGACATCGGCTGCTGGACGCCTGAGCAGATCGCGGGCAAGCGCTGGGCCATCGGCTGCGTGGCGCTCGAAATCACTCAGCGCTGTAATCTCGACTGCACGCTGTGCTATCTCTCGGATACTTCGGAGGCGGTCAAGGATGTACCGCTCCAAGAAGTCTTTCGCCGCATCGAGATGATCTATCGACACTACGGGGAGAATACGGACGTACAGGTGACGGGCGGCGATCCGACGCTCAGGAACCGCGCCGAGCTCATCCAGATCGTGCAGCGGATCACCCACTACGGCATGCGGGCTTCGCTCTTCACGAACGGCATCCGTGCCACCCGCGCGCTGCTGGCGGCGCTATGCGAGGCGGGGCTCACCGATGTCGCCTTCCACGTCGACTTGACGCAGCAACGAAAGGGCTATGGCTCCGAAGTTGAGCTCAACGCAGTTCGAGAGCAATACATCGAACGCGCGCGGGGCTTACCGCTTTCGGTGTTTTTTAACACCAGCGTCTTTGCCGGCAATTTTCATGAGATCCCGGCCCTAGTGCGCTTCTTTCGCCAGCACGCCGATGTGGTACGGATGGTCTCGTTTCAGCCGCAAGCCGATACAGGCCGCGGCGTGCTGAGAGCGCGCGGCGCCGATATCACTCCGGACACCGTGATCGATCAGATCAACCAAGGCGCCGGCGCCGATTTGCGCTTTGATACGTTCATGGTGGGGCACCCGCGTTGCAACCGCTACGCGATGGCCTTCGAAATCAACGGCAATCTCTACGCGTTCTTCGACGCCCCGGCCTTTATCGTGCCCCTGATGAATGCGACCGCACAGGTACGATTCGACCGCAGAAATCGCCGGGCCGCTGTCTATGCCGCGATCAAGGCCTTTGCGCAGAACCCCGGACTTTGGCGGCAAGGGATGAGCTGGCTAAGCCGGACGTTATGGGCGGCGAGATCGGATCTCTGGGCCGCCCGCGGCCACATCAATAAACTGTCGTTTGTCATCCATAACTTCATGGATGCCTGCCGGCTCGAGCGTGAACGCGTACACGCATGCGTTTTCATGGTGGCCTCGGCCGAGGGCCCCATCTCGATGTGTCTGCACAACGCCAAACGGGACGCCTACATCCTCCAGCCTCTAAAGCTGGCAAGCGCGGAAGGCGAACGGCTGTGGGATCCCTTGACCGGCGTGGCCACGGCCGGCGAAGCCCCAAGAGTCTCGTTGCAAGGCCGAGACCTCGCTCCGCGCAATCTCCCGCGCAAATATCTCAGGGGCAGGCAGCGGCAGGCTATCCTGGGCGACACTGTTAAACCGGACAGCGTGTAGGACCAACGCAGTGCCTGAACAAAGGACCATGCAAGTGACCAGCCCCTGGGTTGCGGTCCTGTTAGTGCAAATTACCCTCTCGGGTTGCGCGTCGCTGGTCAAGCTACCGGCGTTAACCGATGATGTCGAGCGCGAATTGCCGATCCAGGCCTACGCACGGGTGCTGCACACATACGTCAATAATCGTGGCGAAGTGGATTTTCCGGCTCTACGGCACGACCGAGCGGACCTCGAGCGTTACGTGGCCTATGTCGCCCGAACCCCGGCAAGCGCGTTTTCCCATCCGCAGGAGCGCCTGGCCCATTACATCAATAGCTACAACGCCCTGTCCATGTACAACGTGATCGATCTGGGCATTCCGGACACCCACGCGGGATGGCGAAAGATTCGCTTCTTCGTACTGCGAAAGTTCAACATCGGCGGCAAACCGATGTCACTCTATGCTTACGAGAACGACGTCATCCGCAAGCTCGGCGAGCCGCGGGTCCACTTTGCGCTTAACTGCGTCGCGCTCGGCTGCCCTATCCTGCCTAAGAAACCCTTCACCGGAAAACGGCTGGACGCGGAGCTCGAGCGCGAGACCAGTAAATTCTTTTCGGAGAATCGAAACTTGCGCGTCGACCACGCCAACAAGACCATCCATGTCAGCGAGATCCTGGAGTTTTATACGGAAGACTTCACGCCCGCGCACGCTCCGAGCTTGGTCGCCTACATCAACCGTTACGTCGCGGACCCCATACCCGAAGACTATGCGGTGCGATTCAGCGACTACGACTGGACAATCGCGAATTCGCGACGCCAAGACCGGCCCGCTGGAACTGCACTTGCTAATTAACCCCGGTGCGGCAAGCCGCCCTCTCGTGTGTAATCCGATACTTTCTCGGCGTGCTTTTCCTGGCCACCGGGATCGGAAAACTCCTCGACTATCGCGCTTTTGCAGAGGTCATCACGACTTACCAGCTCCCGGTTCCAGAAAGCTTGTTGCTGCCGCTGGCCCTCGGCATCGCGTTGCTGGAGTTTACGATCGGTATCAACATCGTGTCGGGCCAACGGCTGCGGTCCAACGTGCTTGCGACGCTGTGCTTTCATAGCGCTTACACGGCGCTTGCAATCACGACGCTCGTGCGCGAAATTCCGATCGAGAACTGCGGGTGTTTCGGCG
>JBIMKC010000070.1:0-2531 GCA_043673925.1 Chromatiales bacterium
GCTAACCCACCCTACATCGAAGTCGTAGCGAGAGAGGGCGTGTGAGTTTATTGGAGTGCTCAACATTCAAGTCGTGAGAATTTAACATAATCAACCAAGCAGGCCAGCCGCGGAAGGCACCTGACCACGGTCCTCATTTTTCGAAGGTCCGGTTTTTCGTTGTATGGTTGACTCATGTCTATTCCGGTATCACGAACGTGACTGTGAAGCGCAAGCCCCAGTCCGGTCCGCCGGTCGGTTTATCAGCGTAATAACGCCCGCCAAGTTGGAAGTTGACGGGCAGCTTCCCGATCTTTACGAGCTGCGACACCGCCAAGTTGACCGGCACCGTCCATTCCTCGCTCTCCCAGTCGTAGGTGGACTCGGTGTTCAGCGCGAAGGTCGTGTGCGCCTTGGTGGTGTAGTTGATGAAGGGCTGGAGCGAGGTGAGGCTCACGTCGTCCCGGCCGCCTTCGCCGGCGAAGGACCACAGGTGACTCGCCAGCGCGCCGTAGGTCCACCCGTGAACCTGCTTCAACGCCAGCACGGTCGGGCCGGCGCCCCATTTTTCCGTCCCCAGCAAATCATCCGTGGCCGTCGGCAACAGCAGTATCGGACCGACACCCCAGATGAGTCCGCCCGGGCCGGGTTTCTTCGGCGAGAAGAAGAAGCTCGCCGTCGTGTCGCCCAATCCGGTCTGGCTGCTCGTGCCGATGCGGTCTTCTTGGTGAATGATCGGCAGGATGGTGCGCGAAATGACCTTCCAGTCCTCGTTTAGATCGATTGGAATCACCGGCTGAAAGTTCAGCTTGTATTGGAAGCCGTCGTCCTTCGGCCCGCCACCAAAATCGAAATTGTTCTGGAACGGCACGCTGATGAGCGAGGCGACGGGGTTGTTCAGCTTCTTGGCGACTTCCGCCATGCCATCGCCGCCCGCGGGGGCATTGCCGGTTGCGGGAGTAGACGCCGGCGTTTGGGCAAGCGCGCCGGAAGTTACCAGTGCGGTCGCGGCCAGCGTTGCGAGGAGGGTGCGATGTGTTTTCATGCGTGGTTCCTTTTGGCTGGTTGGTTTGGAATTATTTTAATTCTTCGATGTCGGGCAACGGCCATGAGGCGTTCAAATTGGATTCACGCGGCGCGTAGAGGCGAAAGCAGCCGAACCACACACGGCCGGCCACTTGCCGGTGCCGAGATCGTCCTCGTTGGCGCTCGAGAAGGTCACCAGCGGGCCAACCCCAAGCTGCGTCCCCTGGGTCTTGAGCAGGAAGATGTCGAAGAAATTGATGTCGCCGATCCCCGAGGCGGACGCTCACCGTTCGCCTACGCTGTGGATATTGTGGGCAATTGATTTTGTATAGGCCCGGTGCCGGTGCCCTGCGGCATTTCGTCGCACCTGATGATCGGAAAACGGAATAGGAGACCCGACACCCCCGGAACCGAGCGGGCGCGGCCTGTTCATATTCCCGTCATAATCGTCGCGCGGTACATGACCAGCTATTTCGAGAAGATTAGGGGTCAACCTATGGGGATGTCAAATTTTAGCGGATTGTGTGGTCACCGGTGCGCCAGTATGCCCGCCCCAAATCCGAGGTGCGAAATCACGTTGAATAGGTTATCCTCTATCCTTCGATCGCATTACACGAGGAGCCCGTGATCAACGCTCCCATGCGTGGGTCGCGCTGTATGAATCGCTGGGGTGTGATAGCCCTGTTGCTCGGGGTGGCCGGCTGCGCCTGGTATGCCCGCCATGAGCTTGATGAGCGCTTCGGCCCGGCGGATCCCGCACGTTACGATAGGCCTCGGGCCGACGCTCCAGCAGCGCCTTCGTGGCAAGATGCCAAGGCCGTGCTCGATAGTCGGTGCGTGGTCTGCCACGGTTGCTACGACGCGCCGTGTCAACTGCAATTGGGCTCTCATGCCGGCGTAACCCGCGGCGCGAACAAGGAGGCGCTCTATGCGACCCGCCTGTCGACGGCGGAGCCGACGCGCTTGTTCGTCGATGCCCATAGCAACATCGAATGGCGCGACAACGGCTTCCATCCGGTGCTCAACGAGCGCGAGCCGACGGCGGATGCAAACCGCGAGGGCAGCTTGCTATACCGCTACCTGGCGATGAAGCGTAACCATAGGTGGCAAGCCGGGGGGGTGCTCCCGGCCGAGCGCTTCGATTTTTCTCTGGATCCCAAGCCGTATTGCCCGACCATCGAAGAATTCGATCGTGTCGAACACCAGCACCCGGAGTGGGGGATGCCCTATGGCCTCCCGCCCCTGTCCGAGCGCGAGCACGGGGTCGTGACACGCTGGCTGGAAATCGGCGCGCCCTACCGCGAGCCCGAACCTCTAGATCCCAGCTACCAGAGCAAGGTGGACCGGTGGGAGGCGTTCCTGAACGGCGATAGCCTAAAGGCCCAGCTCGCAAGCCGGTATATTTATGAGCACTGGTTCCTGGCCCGTCTCCATTTCGACGATCTGAAGCCCGCGCGTTTTTTCGAGCTGCTGCGCTCCAGGACGGCCCCCGGCACGCCCATCGATCTCATCGCGACGCGCCTGCC
>JBIMKC010000070.1:2631-11244 GCA_043673925.1 Chromatiales bacterium
GCTTCCTCCTCGACGAGGCACAGTTCACGATCATGGGCTTCATCAAGGGTCCGGTATGTCGCGGGCAGGTGGCCGTCGATGTGATCAACGACCACTTCTGGGTGGCGTTCGTCGATCCGGGGCTGGCTCTCCCGGATCACGATGCCGCGTTCCTGGCCAAGGCCTTGAAGGACCTGCGCGTACCGAACGAAGAGGCCAGCGGGCGCGCGCCGCTCTCGAGCTGGTTCGCCTATTCCGACTCGCAGTCGCAGTACCTGAAGGCCAAGAGCGACTTGCTCAACCGGGTCTTCGGCCTCCTGAGAGCACCGACACTCGATCTGATGTGGGATGGCGGCGGCACGAACCCCAACGCGGCGCTCACCGTATTTAGCCATTTCGACAGCGCCTCGGTGGTAAGGGGTTTCGTGGGAGAAGATCCCGAGACCCTCTGGCTCATCGGCTATCCGCTCCTCGAGAGGATCCACTACCTGCTGGTCGCGGGCTTCGATGTGTATGGCACCGTCGGCCATCAGTTGCATTCGCGGCTGTATATGAATTTCCTGCGCATGGAGGCCGAGTTCAACACCCTCGCCCTATTGCCCAAGGCCTCGCGTGATGCCGTTCGGGACCACTGGTATCGTGACACGGACGACAAGGTCAAGGCCTATATCAACGGCACCAAGGCGCACTTCGACCAAGAGACCGGCATCCGCTATAAAACCGATCAACCGTACCCCGAGCTCCTCGCACTGCTGAACCGGCATCTGGAAAAGGTGGACGAGCGACGCCGTGCGCCCTCGATGAGCCGGTTGCCGGCCCGCGCCCTGGAGCATTTGACACAACTCGAGGGGTTGCGCGGGCGGGCCGTCTCCTATCTGCCGGAGGCCACCTTCCTGACGGTGCGGGAGGAGCACGGACGCGACCATGCCTTCACGCTGTTGCGCAACAGCGCCCACAGCAACGTCGCTTATCTCTTCGACGAGGACCGCCGCCGCCTGCCGGATGAGGACACAGTCACGCTCGCCCACGGCTTCATCGGCGCCTATCCGAACGCGTACTACCTGGTGACCACGGAGCAGTTGCCTGAGTTCGTTGACGCGGTACGGGGCTTGGCATCGGAAGACGACTATGCGGCCCTCGCGGCGCGCTACGCGATCCGTCGCACCGACGACCGCTTCTGGTCCCACAGCGACGCCTTGCACGCGGCGTATCGAGGCTGGGCGCCCATCGAAGCGGCGCTATTCGACTATAACCGCTTCGAGAATCGCTGAGGGCATGTGCCGGCAATTGCCCGCGCACGCGTTCTTTATCGCGACCATCACGGCGCTGGCGGCCGAGGCATCGTGGTTTTCAATGTACAATGCCGCCATGCGCATTACGGTGGAGGAACGGCGGCGCGTGATCGACACGGTAGCCCGCTATGTCGGTCCGGGGAGCCGCGTGTGGCTTTTCGGCTCCCGGGTAGACGACGAAAAGCGAGGAGGCGACGTGGATCTGTATGTAGAGGCGGTGGATCTGCCTCCTAGCTTAAGGCTGGAGACAGAGCTTGGGATGGGTGTGGCGATCGAGCAGATCTTCGACGACTCCTCGGTGGATATCGTGTTCCGCTACCCCGGTGAGGAAGAGCAGCCGATCCACCGGATCGCAAAGAGGACCGGGGTACCGTTGTGACCAGAAGCGATCGTGATACGCAGGAGGCACTTCGGAACGCCATCCGGGCGCTCGATCGGCAGGCCGTACATCTAGAACGTAATCTCGCGGCCGTGCACCTGCCGCCGAGGCTTGATGATCTGGAGGAGCTTGATCATTTTGAGGCCCTGACCGCGCGCTTTGGACGCCTGCAAGACATGCTGCTCGCACCGTTCCGCCTGATTGCCATGCTCGAGCTCGAAGAACGCAGGCTCGAACGCGTCAGGGACTTGCTGAATTTCATGGAAAAGCTTGGAATCGTGCCGTCGGCAGCGGATTGGCTTGCGATGCGCAGGGTCCGCAACGCCATAGCCCACGAATATTGGCAGGATGTCGAGCAACTCCGTGGGCTGTTGGAGTTGGCTGCCCGCTATAGCCGCGATCTCATCACGACTCTGGCGCGTGCCAAAGCGCATGCTGCCGAAAAGCTTGGCATCACCTTTGGGCTATAGGGGCAGCCGGCCCCGAACCGTCCCGGCCGAGCCGGGGACGATCGGGAACCCAGCAAATACGAGCCTCAACTTGGGAGACAGTTAAATACCACGATTCCGAATCTGCTGGGAGGGTCCAAATCATGACCTTAAAACGAGACATAAATCTATTTGGCTTGCTGTCCTTGATTATCCTCCTAGCGACACCGGCCGCGGTGCCGGCGGTCGACCTGGGTCTCACCGGGCTATTGACCAGTCAGCTGAGTGTCACCGAACCCCAGGCAATGGGCGGCGCTGGGGCCATCTTCAGCTACGCAAAGGAGAAACTTAGCCCGGAAAGTTTCACGAAGGTCGCCAACGCCGTGCCTGAGATGGATCAGCTCTTGGGTGCGGCACCAGCGGTCGCCGCGCCGAAACCAGCCGGTAGCGCGCCAGGTTTGGGCGCACTCGCGGGGCAAGGGGCTGCAACGCTACCCGGAGGCGACGCCATTGGTGGCGTCGCCGATAAGGCCACGGGTCTCCAGAGCCTTAGCGACTCTTTCGGCAAACTCGGAATGGAACCGGATATGGTCGGAAAATTCACTTCTGTACTTCTCGATTACGTTAAATCCAAGGGGGGCGATGCGGTCGGTAGTCTTCTGGCTGGAGCATTGCCGTAGGAACCCTAACGATCGGAATTCCTACCGTTAAATGCGAGGCCTCCATCACGCGGGACAGATCGAGCCCGGCAAATCGCCACCACCATCCGCGCCACGAACCCGATGAGCCTCGGCGAGCTGCGCTGTGTATCCCGTATTGCGCTCCCGCTTACTGAGCTTGGGCTTTGGGGCTCGTACTTTCGCACCCCATTCATCGACAGGAGAAGCAAATGAAGCAATATGGCGCGGAGTTCCTTGGTACATTTTGGTTGCTTCTTGGCGGCTGCGGCAGTGCAGTGCTGGCTGCCGCATTCCCGAATGTCGGTATTGGTTTGCTTGGGGTCTCGCTGGCCTTCGGTCTCACCGTGCTGACAATGGCGTTTGCCATCTGGCACATCTCAGGGTGTCACCTCAACCCGGCGGTGTCGATAGGCCTCTGGGCCGGTGGCCGCTTCCCCGCCAGCAAGCTGCCGCCCTACATCGTGGCGCAGGTGCTGGGCGCCATCGCGGCGGGCGGCGTGCTCTACCTCATTGCCAGTGGCGCGCCGGGGTTCGAGGTGTCCAAGGGCTTCGCATCGAATGGTTATGGCGAGCATTCTCCTGGACACTATTCGCTGCTGGCCGCGCTGGTCACCGAAGTGGTTATGACCATGTTCTTCTTGCTGGTCATTCTCGGTGCCACGGATAAGCGAGCACCTGCGGGCTTTGCGCCTATCGCGATCGGCCTTGCCCTGACGCTCATTCACCTCATCAGCATTCCGGTCACCAACACTTCGGTCAATCCAGCTAGGAGTACCGGCGTTGCTGTCTTCGTCGGCGACTGGGCAATCGGCCAACTCTGGCTGTTCTGGCTCGCCCCGATCGTCGGTGCGCTACTGGGGGCTGTAGCTTACAAGTTGATCGGAAGCGAGGACAACCAGGAAGAGGGGCGTCAGAGAACCCAGGAGGTCTCATCGACTCCTGGCCGGAGGAAAGACCGCTCATAAGGTACACGACTAATGAGGCACGGAAGGGGAAACCCGGAAACGGGGTTAAGTCAGAACCTAAGTGGACGAAGGGAACTTCGGAGCAGGCAGGCGGAGGAGTACTGTGAAAGGGAAAACCCGCCGTATGCCGATGGGGAGTCCTATCAGGAATAGTACTCGGAGCGTGGGAAAGCCACGTACAGGCGGGAAGGACCTGACGGAAGCGCGCAGCCCGCAAAGGAAACTCATGCCGGACATGTAGGGCTGGATCAACATGAGCCAACCTCACTGCCGGGAACAGCGAACAGGTGGAGGACCGGTGACGGTTTCAGCCTGCGGGGAACTAAAGTGGCCAGGCTAGAAATACTTTTCACGATCCCAACGCTCCCTGGCCGTCGATTCCTTCCCCGGCAACATCAGGTTGTGACGGTGGCCGTCTCCACGGCTTCGCCTCGCGCCGGTCCGGTGTCATCCGCGCGATCGTGGCATAGAAGCGCTCATTCCCTAAGAGCTAGCTTTGGTTCAGCGCGAGCTGTATGCCGCTGATGCTCTCGTCATCGAGAGGTTTAATGCCTCACCGAGCCAATGCAGGTATGTACGGTAGTCCTTTTCGCCACAGAAGCACGGTTCGCGGTTGTGGCCGGACGGTCCCGGACGCAGCAGACACGAACCACGGAGCGTTCGGGTACGCGCCAGCAGCGGCAGGCACAGCCCGATCGTACCCAGGCGCGGGCCGACACGAGGACACATGGGCAGTCCGAGAGGACCGACAGGCAGGGCCAGCGCCAGGACGGCTACACCGAGCGTGCTCGATCGCGACAAGGGACCCTTGCTCTTGGAGCTGAACGCGCCGCGTCCAGCCCCTGTTTCCTGAGAGCATCAAGCAGCGGGGCGCTTTTGCTGAGCATCTTTAGAACCGGCGTTCTGTCTTAGGGCTGGAAAATCGCTCTTTTGGAAAAGCGGGCGTACGTGGCCATATGACTGCTCGAGTCGCTGTTTTCCGCCTGCCTCGCGATCGACGATTGCGATGATGCCAACGATCTCATAACCGGCAGCAGAGAATTCCTCGCACGCTTTAATAGTTGACGATCCGCTTGTGATTACATCATCAACCACAGCGATCGGTGTTCCTTTTGGAAGCTGATTTTCGATCTTGTTCATCGTTCCGTGCTTTTTTGGCTCTTTACGAACTATCGAAGCGTGAACGGTACTAAGGCCTCTCTGGTAGGCCAGCAACGCAACCGCGGCTGAGATGAAATCAGCGCCCATCGTCATTCCTCCGATTGCCGTAGGACGCTTCGGGAACGCTTCTATTTCTCGAAGAACTTCGGATGCAATGAGAGCCAGTCCTTCACCTTCGAGAGTAACCGCCTTACAGTCAAAATAGAATCCGGACTTTCCCCCTGTGCTAAGGGTAAAGCCTTGGCTAGTTATTAAGCATTTCTGCTCGATCAGTTGTCGGAGGCGCTCGCGTTCGCCTGTCATATTCGTTCTCCAGAAATGCTATTCGCACAGAAAATAAATGCGGCTACATCGGGCAGAAAACACTTCACGAAACGCAATACTATTGGATGCTACAATATACGACAATAGGCTATAAGCACTGGTTGACGATTGGCATCGGGCTACTTAAGGTCAACAACACTTTGTAGACTTACCATACGTCCAGTGGAGATTAAGGCCGACGGCATTCCCGGCCGGGCCCGCTCGGAATCGAGGCAGGACATCGTACCGGAGCAATAAGGTAATCAGCTTACAGCGTAGCTCCGCATCCTCGATTTCGTTGAAATAACGTTGGTTCGCGGGCAGTAGTGCCAAGGCGAGCGCATCGTCTTCGCTCAGCACCGATACCATGGTCGCAAACCCGCCGTCGAAACATTTGTTCAACAAGCCCTCGATATACTCGACACGGGTCGGGGCCGCCAAGATCTGTTTATCCGCGCGTGCTTTTGCTACCGCTCGCCTCTCCGGGGTGAGGGATCGCCTGATTTCCGCGAGTCGTTCCGGCAGGTCCGCGAAGGCACCGCGTTGATCCGCGGGAACATTGGCTAGGACCTGATGCACCCGCGCCTCAGTGTCGATGACATCGAGGAGCACCCGGCGCAATTCGCGATTCGGCGCGTGGATGACTTCCGAATGCGCTGAGGCCGGCGCCGTGTCCGGACTGTTCCAATAGAAGCTCCCGCGCGCTTGCAGCACCTCGGCGAAGCTATCGATCAACGGCGGCATCGCCTTCGGAGGTACGAGGTGCAACACCATGCTGGCGTAAATGATGTCCACCGATTCCGGGGCGATGATGTCGGAAATGAGCCGAATCTTACCGGTGCCTGGATCCGTGAGCGAATGAAAGTCGATAAACGTGAAGGCGTTGAGCAGATCAAAGGCCTTGGCGAACCAGCCGCTAGGGAAATCGAAAAGCAGCAGCTTGAAGTTGATGCCGTTACGCTTCATTCGCTGCATCAAACCCGTTTCGTGGAGGCCCTTGATCAGCTCCAGCGTCGCGAGGCCGGTGCCCGCGCCGTAGTCGGCCAGCATAAGTTGCCGCGATGTACGGCTCGGGTTGAGGCAACGGTCAAGCCGCCGTTCGATGTCTTCGAGTAAGCAATGTACCAGCATGCCGGTGCTGCTTGCGCACCAGCGCCGCGGGCGGGTGAGATCGCCGTCGTGATAGAGAAAGCGATGCAAGGCTTCGCCATCGAGGGTGTCCTCCGATCCGCCGGGCCGCCAGCTCGTTCCGTCTCGCCGGGGCGGCGGGTGCGATGCCGCGATCGCGATTGGGCCGGGGGTCTTGAACCGGTTAAGGCTGATGGCGACAAATGGAAGCCGCGAGGGATATACCCTTTCCTCATGGGCGACGGCGCGGAAACCCGCCTCCTCCGCAAGCGAAATGAACGCTTCGTAATCGATAGGGTATTGGTTCGAATACCCGTGATAGGTATCGAAGGCCGTGGCGTGGGTTTTGCCATTAAACGCCGCGGCGATCGGGGGATAGAGGTTGTGAGCCTCGATGACGATGAGGCCATGTTTCCTGATGAATGGCGCCCAGCGCCGGAGATGCTCGACCAGATTCTGTTCGAGGAGTTGGTTCGGAATCGCATTGCCAATCTCGCCGGCATAAGCCCCTGTGGATAAACCTAGGCGTTGGTCCGCGCTCGCTCTATACCGCGGCTCCGTATAACGCCGATTGTGATCGATGAAAGCGCGGATATGCAGGCCGTCCACACTATCGAATCCGCGCTCGCCCAAGGCCTGCGCGAAAAGCGTGGGATCGGTCACGTCGCCGAAGAGGGTGATGTTCGGAACCCCGGCGGTCTCTAGGGTGCGGCGGGCGGCTTCCAGCGCCTTGGCATTGTAATCCGCGCCGATCATCAGGAGCGGATATTCGTCCAGGTGCCGGCCGCGCAGAGTCTTGGCCGCAACGATCTCATAGATGCGTTTGAGCCAGATCCCATCGCCGCAGCCCATGTCGGCCACGAAGCGCGGTTGCTCCGCAAGCGGCTCCCGATTGAAGATCGCGATCAGGATCTGCTCGGAATCCTCGAAATAGGGACGGTGGGCGACACCGCTTGCCAGCACGTTCAAGGTGCGATCGACATGCGTCTCCTCGTGGCCTGACGCGACATGGGTAACGTGTTGGGAAGAGTTGAAAATGAGGCTCGGCAACTGGCAGAACATCGGCGAATACGAGAGCGTGAGCCCGTAATGGAGCGTGAACTCGCACGCTACCCGCCCAAGCTGCGTGAATGCGTAGCGCCGTCCCTCTGGCAGGACCCATCCCAAGTGCTCGAGCAGCGCGAGGCCCGCGCGGAGGTTGTCGTGCGGTCCGGGGATTCCGTCATAGGCGAAGTTATTGGCCTTGAGTAAACCGTGCAGCTTCGCCGCGATCATGAAGGGGCCGACCAACATGCCGTCGAGGTGCTTGCGGATGATCTCATTGAGCCTCGATCCTTGATCCGCCGGCTCTGCCGCGTCGAGGCCCCAGTTTAGTATGCAGCGTCGTGCTATCCGGGCGTAGTGCTCGGCGCTCGCCGCGTCGAGATCCCCTTGATGAAAGAGATACCGTTCCATCGGGACCCCCGAATACGCAAACTCCGCGACTTCGGCATACAGCGGAAAGGTTTTCGCCGCGATCTCGCCGAGCGGCGTCACCTCGAAGACCATCGTATCGCTTCCGGGAACGCCTGCTCGCGTGATCCAGCCTTGCAGCGCGAGACACCGGAGCGCGACATGAAGGTAGCCGGGGTTGCATGGATAGCGGTCCAGAAGCTCTCGGAACGTCACGCGCCCGTGACTGACGAGGTGTGTCAGGAGGCCATGTTTTTCCAAGGCACGGATCGTGGCTCCGATGACGATCCCGTCGTGGTGAAGAAAAAGCGTCCGCAACAGCGAGGGCGCGGCGGTCGAAATTGTCGTGGTTTGTTGTCGGAGGTGGCGAGGGGCCGCAATCACATTCATCCGCTTCAAGTTTGTTCAAAGACGAGATAAGCACTGTCTCGCGTTATTGCCGCCGACAGCACGTCGGTATTGTAGTCGCCCCGGCGATGCAACGCACACCCGCCGAGCACGGCGGCGCCGCCTGTGACTAAAGTAACGCGAGCACATTGCTTAAGTGCCGGCTTATAATCCACTAAACTGTCCTCGCCGCTTTGAGGAGAAGCGCATGAATATATTCAAACTGCCCGATTTAGGGGAAGGCCTGACCGAGGCCGAGATCGTAAGCTGGCATGTTCAGGCCGGCGACGAAATCAAAGAAGACCAGCCCTTGGTTTCGGTCGAGACCGCGAAGGCCATCGTCGATATTCCTAGTCCTTGCAGCGGCCGAGTGCACCACCTCTTCGGTAAGTCAGGCGACCTCATCCATACCGGCGATCCCCTGGCTGAATTCGCGCCCGCGGGCGAGCCAGAGAAGGT
>JBIMKC010000071.1:0-11216 GCA_043673925.1 Chromatiales bacterium
GCGCCTCGCGGGCGGGCGTGCTCGCTACGATTTCTTCACAAGCTCCGAGGCGCCATGGCGGCGATTTTGCTAGGCCTGTGCGAGGCGATTCGGCGCCCGAATGTTAGGAAGATAGATCAAGAGAGTTGCGCATCACGATAAAATAGTTCATTATGGATGAGGCATGAATCTAAGTATTCATGGGGCCACCAATAAACGAAGGGGGAGAGAAATTATGCAAAGCACCTTGATAACCGCAGCACGCGCTACCGTTCTAGCTGTTTCAGTGGGTCTCACAGCGGGATGTGCTACCACCGGGGATTTGGAACGTGTAGAAGGCATCGCCAATAACGCCCTGAGCACAGCCCAAGCCGCCAGCGGCGCACAAGCGGCTGCCGATAACGCCGTCTCCGTTGCGCAAGAAGCGAAGGCTTCCGCGGATGCGGCTCAAGCGTGCTGCACCGAGACCTCTGACAAGATTGACCGCATGTTCCAAAGGTCAATGCAGAAGTAAGGGCAGGTAATCGCTGAATATTGATACCCTGTAACGGCGCAGCCGCTACAGGGTTTTTTTTCGCGCTATCCTTGCTGGGCGAGTCGGCTATTCTAGATTCATCTCTGAAATCGTGGCCGCACTCGAGCTAAGACTTATCGGGACCGGGATCCCGTGGCGGTCCGAGGCCGCCTTTTCCAATTGATCCCTATCGACCCGCTGACCGTTTGCGGCATTACTCACCCTGCCCACAAGGTGCGTGAAACCGTCTTCGGAGGCTTGGGTATCTTCATCGAGCGGCGGGTGGGATTCAAGGTATAAGGCGCCGTTAAGCCAGCCGAGCTTAAATGGCTGATTGACGATCCGTACCTTGGTGCCGACGCGGACTTCGGAGAACAAGCGTTCGATATCCTGCGGATACAGGCGCAAGCACCCATGGGTCACACGCATACCGATACCGTAGGGTTTATCGGTTCCATGGATAAGATAGCCGTTGCGCCCTAAACGCAATGCGTATTGCCCAAGGGGATTGTCCGGACCCGGGGGAACCACCTTTGGTAGCGGATCGCCGTCAGCCGCGTGCTCGCGCCGGATCGACTCCGGTGGATACCAGGCGGGATTGACGGTTTTCGCGACCACCTGGGTGAGCCCGTGCGGCGTATTCCAATCCTGCCGCCCGACGCTGACTGGATAGGTCACCACGACGCGCGGCTCGCCTGCCTGTGGCCGCGGGAAATAATAGAGGCGCATTTCGGGGACGTTGATGACAATCCCTTCCCGCGGGGCGTCCGGCAGTATGAATTGACTTGGGATCACGACCTCGGTATCCGCGCCCGGGAGCCACGGGTCTACCTTCGGATTCGCGAGCTTGATCTCGTTGTAACCTTGATCGTAGGCGCGCGCGATATCGATGAGCGTATCCTGGTATTCGGTCGAGGTCACGCCCAGTGCCCCGACGACGCTATCCATACCTTGTGGAAGCCGGTAAGTGTCAGCTAACACCGGAGGGGCGAACAAACAATTTACCGCCAACAGCAAGGCCGGCGGCCCCATGCCAAGATACTGGCACTTGCTGACCCTATGGTTGCATTTCATTAGCGTAGTCCTCGCGTAGTCATTACGATCGCGAGATTTCATTCAAAACGGATGCCTAGATTTCAGCATGCCGATGGCTACCAGCACCCACCCGGTAATCAAGGCCAGCCCGCCAAACGGGGCGAGCTTGCCTGCCGGCGCATAGGCGGCGATTGCCTTAATATACAGGCTACCACAAAATAATACGATGCCTAGGCATAGCGAGCCGGCGCCCAACTTCAGCGCGCCATTGGTGGGGTGGCGGTGAATGAGATCACCTAGCACGATCAAGCCTATTGCGTGAATAAGCTGGTATTCTACACCCAGGTTGAAGCTCGCCAGCAGCGGCGCGGTGACTCGGGCACTCAGCCAATGCGCGGCGAGCGCCGCAAGCCCGATGGCGCTACCCGCAAGCAGACTGCCTAAGATGATGAGCCATCGATCCATACGACACTCCGTTCGGCGCGGGCGCCCAGGGAACGTTACTCTGCTGGTTGGAAACGGCTCCCTGCCACGCCCTCCATGACAGTATATCGCCTGATTCTGTGGCTTGCCTTAAGTACTTTGCTTATCGGTGTGGCCCCTGCTGTTGAGATCGGGCGACCGGTCGAGATCTCAAAGCATTTCCGTTCCGGCGGGGTGTTCATGAACGTGCGGTTGCTGGGTTTAATCGAAATCTCGCACGAAGAGGTCAATGGCTTTGCGTGCCGCGAGCTTTCTGGACTCGCGTGGGATCAGGATGCGGGCGTCCTCTACGCCGTTTCCGACAGCGGTTATCTCGTGCACCTGCGTCCTCGGATCGAGAACGGGATTTTAATGGGCGTTGGGTTTCAGGCCGCCTTTCCCCTGCGCGGCCGCTCCGGTCAACCCTTGCCGGAAGCGCTTGCCGATGCCGAGGGCCTCGAGATCTTGAACGGGCGTAACGGCGCACCGGGCGACGCCGAGCTCATCGTCTCGTTTGAACAGACTCCTCGCGTCGTGGCGTTCCGGCCCGAGGGGGTATTCGTGCGCGCCTACCCGCTTCCTCCGAGGCTCCAGGATCCGCGTGCCTACGCGGATGCAAACGACCAACTCGAAGCCTTAGCGCTGCATCCCGCGTTCGGGTTGCTGATGATACCCTCACGGCCGCTGGCGGGCGGCGATCAAGCCCTGTTCACAATTTATTCTCTCGACGACCGTACCTGGCGGTATGCGCCGTTGGATTATCGACATAGCGCCGCGGTTGCGCTCGAGACGGCAGCGGACGGTTCCTTGATCGTGGTCGAACGGCGTTACGAAGGCTTCTTCAAGCCCATCGTGTTTGCGGTAAGGCGGCTGTCATTGAGTTCCGCACAGCCGGGCAGCGCGGCGGTCGAAGAGCTGGTTCAATTCAATCCCGAGGACGGCTGGACGGTCGACAACTACGAGGGTATCGCCCGGCACGAGGGCAATCACTATTTCTTGGTCTCTGACGATAATCAGAATCCTATTCAAAGAACGCTGTTACTTTATTTCGAGATCCTCACTGTCCCACGCCGCCCCCAGGCGAACGCTCAAGCGCGGTTTGCGACGAACCCCCGCTATTTTTCCGCCAGTCTCGGGATCAGCTCCGCGAGGTTACATGGCCGGGTGCGGTAGTCGAGCTGATTTTGAATGATCGCATCCCATGCGGTGGCGCAGGCGCCCGGGGATCCCGGAAGGCAAAAAATCAGCGTGCTGTTCGAGACACCCGCGAGCGCGCGCGATTGAATGGTGGAGCTCCCAACCTCCTCGTAGGAGATGAGCCTGAAGAGTTCCCCGAAGCCGTCGAGCTCCCGGTCGAAGAGGGGTCTGACGGCCTCCGGCGTCCCGTCCCGTCCGGTGATCCCCGTACCGCCTGTCGTGATGACGACCGGCACCCCCTCATCCGCACACCAACCCGCGATCAGCGCCCGGATCTTGTAAATGTCATCGGCCACGATGTGCTTCGCGTGCAGCCGGTGACCGGCCGTCTGCAGGCGTTCCACCAATAAGCGCCCCGATTTGTCGGTTTCCGGCGTGCGGGTATCGGAGACCGTCAAGATCGCGATCTCGAGCGCTAGAAAGCCCCGAGAATCGTCCCGTCTCATAGGTTCCGGCATGCTTGGCTCCGCTTGCGCGCTGAGGTGCATTTACCGTTATTATAGCTTGTTGCCCGCCGATAGACGCGACGCCAGTGCTAGAAGAAAACGCAGAGATTCGGCTCGACAAATGGCTTTGGGCTGCCCGTTTCTTCAAAACCCGCGCCTTGGTCACCGAGGCGATCAAGGGCGGTAAGATCGAAGTCAATGGCCACAAGCCAAAAGCGGCGCGGGCGGTTCACATCCACGATGAGCTACGCATACAACGCGGACCCTTTGCCTATTACGTTACCGTCCTAGGCGTCTCCGGCCAGCGCGGACCGGCAACTGCAGCCGCCCGTTTATTCCGGGAGTCAGCGGAAAGCGTGAGCCGCCGCGAAGCCTTAACGCTTGAGTTACGGGCTCAAGCCCTGACCCAACCCCGGTTTCCGGGGCGCCCCAGCAAACGCGACCGGCGCCGCATCATTCGCTTCACTCGCAAGCCGGATCAATGATCGCCTCCCCCCAGCGTCCGTAGAAGAAAGTTTCGCCGAATAGCCCTGGTCCGACCGTGGTGGATTGGACTAGGTGAGGAGCGAGGTTCGAATCACGTGGGCGGCCTGCTCGGGTAAGAAATACGGGTAGACCGGCGCCGAATGCAGTGGGTTATTGATCTCATAGTCGAGGCCATAAAGACCGTAAAAACGCTGTGCGAGGTCCAAGGGCATCTCCTTGCGCGACACCAGTTCTAAAAGCTTCGCATTTTCGATCTTAGTCTCGAGCCCCGCGCCATAGGCCGCGAGACGTTCTTTGATCGCCTCGGGAACGCGCGCCACCCGTTCCGGCCGGGTGAACACCTGGAGCAGTAGGCCTTCCGTGTAATAACCGGTCGCTTCCATGATGCCGATGCCTCGGTTCGAGAGCGCCTCGATCATCTCATCCAGCGTCACGGCCACGCGCGCGCCGGCCTGCAGGCGCGTCGCACGCATCGCCAGATGGTGCGCGGTGTAACCGTAGACATGGTTCCAGTGCTGGATGATCTGGGCCGGATGGCCGGCATCGGACTGATCGATGAACAGCCGTAGCACCTGGCCGTTATCCAGCATCTTATACAGGAGATAGGCGCTCCAGCCGTCGGCAAATTGATAGAAGACCTCCTCTTCGACTTGCGAAGGGACATAGCCATGAGCGCTCTGCAGGACGCCGGCGATGCGTTCGGCGGCGCGGGTTTCGGACGAGCCGCAGCGGATGGCGAGGTGGTCGAAGTGCGCGAACCAGCCGCGTTCCTCGGCTACTTCCAGCAAGGCCAGATCGGCCTTACTGTTGAGCAACGACTCGACCACTTTCACCGCCACGTAAATATCGAAGGGGCGCACCCACCGTGCGATCCGCACCGCATCACTGTCCTGTAACGACCGCTTCGCCCCCTCGAACAGCGCTTGCATGAAGGCATCGGCGAAGGGATGCAAGCGCTCGCGCGCCTGCGCAAAATCGGTCTCGAACGGCAGCGCCCTGGCCGCCTCCCGGTGAGCGCTGAACAGTTGCTCTAGCGATCGCACTCCGGTGAAAAACGCGGCCGCGGTCGCTTTCGAGAGCGGAGCGCGAAAGGGCACGAGGTTGAGCGAGACGGCATCGCCGCTTTCGTTAATGGTGCCGACTCGTTCGGGCCGGCCGAGGTCGGGCCGCAACCGTCCCTGACCGCGCAGCACCGTGCCCGCGAGCATAGAAGCGAACTCCCGATGGGGGTTAGAAAGGACAGTATCCAACGTATCCTCCTACAGAGACGTTAGTCCCGCCGGTCGGGTCCGAACTCCAGGATGACGGTATTCTCCAGGTTTAAACTCCTTATCCGCTTGCAGCTGGCAACACGAGCGTCCGCGGGTCCTCGCCGGGCATCGCCTCAGAGCCTGTGAATTTATCGATTGTCACATCCGCAAACCGATGCGAGGCTAAAACCGTCGGCAGACCGACCAGAGAGGCTGGCATAGTTCCCGTGGGCTCGATGGCAAACCCGGGCAAATGGCATTGCGTTTCCGGTCAGTCGTTGAGCACGAACGTCACGCGCAGGGTGACGCGATACTCCACGACCTTGCCCTTTTCGACAACGATCTTCTGATCTTTGATCCAGGCCCTTTCACGTTCTTCAGCGTCTTGCTGGCTCGTTTGATGCCCTCGTTGATGGCGTCTTCGAAACTTTTCGGGGACGAAGCGATGATCTCACTTACTTTTGCGACAGACATGGTTTCCTCCTGGGGTTTAATTGAAGGTGTTTTAGAGCTTTATTGCCAGACCTTCAGGTCGCCGGTCAGCGAAGCGATCTGGCGGCCGTCCCGCACCGGTACGTGCGCACGAGGATCTCCGGCTGCACACCGCGGAATTTGCCCCGCAGCCGTTCAGTGATCCGCACCATCATCGCGATCAAAAATAGCAGGGCCGGACCACATAATCGACGCAAGATTAAGCAATTCAACGCCAAATTTCAAACGGTTTGATTGGCGAGCAGTATACCGATAAATGTCACGTCTGTAGCGGGGCTACTCGCGCCGGCCGGGCGCGGGTCTTGGCGAGATCGGTCGCGTTTCGCGTAGCGGTAAACTATGATGGGCATAGTTGCCTATTGAATAGAGGCCCCCCATGCGCTGGATCGCCTTCACCGTTTTTGCCCTGATAGCCGTGGCCTGCGCCACCTCGCCCACCGGCCGCTCGCAGTTGCGGTTGGTGTCCGACGCGCAGATAGCGCAGATGGGCACCACCGCATTCGCGGCGCTCCAACAGAAGACGCCGCAGGCCTCGGATGCGAAGGTCTCGCGCTACGTGGGTTGCGTAGCCGATGCTATCACGCACACGGTGGCACCTGGTCAGCGGTGGGAGGTCCGGGTATTCGAAAACAAAGAGGTCAACGCGTTTGCGCTGCCGGGCGGCAAGATCGGCGTTTACACGGGCCTTCTTAAGGTGACCGAAAACCGGGATCAACTCGCGGCCGTCATCGGCCATGAGGTGGCACACGTCATCGCCGGCCACTCCGCCGCACGTGTGTCGAACGACCTTGCGGCCAATCTCGGCGCCTCCGTGCTCGGGAGCACCACCGGTATCAACCCGCAATTGATTGGCCTTGGCGCCAATCTGTTGGTGCTCTTGCCGTACTCGCGCGGCGACGAGAGCGAGGCCGACGTCCTCGGCTTGCAGTACATGGCGCAGGCCGGCTTCGATCCGCGCGAAGCGCCGAAGCTCTGGGTCAACATGTCCAGGCAAGGCGGCGCCGCACCACCGCAGATCCTGTCATCGCACCCTTCCAACGATACCCGTATCCGCGAGCTAGAGAGCCGCTTGCCGCAGGCAGTACCCCTGTACGAGCAGGCGCGGGCTCGGGGCCGGGAGCCGAAGTGCGGGTGAGGGGGGTAGATCAGGGTGCGGGGTCGAATGGCACTTACTTAAGAGAAAATCCGGCAAAACCGTTATTCCGGCCGGAGCGAAGCGGCGAGCCGGAATCCAGTCATTCTTGCACCTTCCTGGATTCCCGCCTCCCAGACCGTGTAAAAACTCTGTGTCCATGGTGAAACTTTCGTTGGTGTGAGCGATCTGATCGGAGAACGTCACGATAGTGAGCAAGCAGATGGGACATATCGAAGGTCAGCCGCGACATCCAGGGCACGTTGTTTCCCGAGGCGTTGGATGAATTGGTACCGGAGGAGCACCCGGTGCGGGTAGGGGCACCTTCGTGGACAGTCTGAAGCTTCAGTCGTTGGGCTTTGCCGGTGTGGTGTCGGCCTAGACGGGCCGTCCGGCGAATCATCCCGGGGACCTGCTGAAGCTGTACGTCTACGGATATCTGAATCAGGTGCGCTCCAGCCGTCGTCTGCAGCGGGAGTGTGAGCGCAATATCGAGGTGCTGTGATTGCGACCAGACCTCCGTGCGCGACGTCCCGGACGATTCCGACGATGTCGCCATCGTCCACGCGATCGTGGCGATGGCGCACTAGTTGAGGCTCAGGGTCGTGGGCGATGGGGTGGAGACGCCGGAGCAGCGTGCCTTCCTGGAAGACTGTGGATGCGACGAGATCCAGGGGCATCTCATCGGCCCGCCGCTCCCGGCGGAACAATTCTCCGCGCTGCGGCAAGCGGTCCCCGAACGCGCCTGAGGCGAGCCGCCTCAGAGGATCCGTCGCCCATCGGCGACGCTTGGGTCACATAAATGCGTTGGATCCGCTTGGCGGAAAGCCTAGGAGCCAGGATGCTCCAGGCTTCCACGCTGGTATGCGAGATGCTTTACCGTTCCATGAGCGCTACGACGGGTCGTCTCACGAAGAATACAAGCCATTTTCGAGCTTGTGCGACCCGCCAGGTGAGTAATCGCCCGCGGGCGATCCCCGTTTAGAGAAGCTTTCGGGGGACGCGTCGTGCTTCGCGGGCCAAGGAGGGGGCATGGCAACGAAAGAGACGCCGCAACGATTAGGGTTTTCGGAGGCCACACGCGCCGCCCTGTTCCGCGCGCCACCGTTCTTATGGGTGGAGCTGACCCGAGACCCATCGATGCTGTTTCACGATCTCTGTGATCTCTATCCCGGCTATCGGATCTCGGGTCACGAACACCTTCACCTCGCGATCGAAAAGCTATCCCCGTCGTTCATCTGCTTCGAATACGATCACCCGGGAGGAGACGATATACGCCTCCTCGCGGAGACCGGTGCTCACTACCCGCATGCACCGCTCGTCATCCTGACGGATGATCCCTCGAAGGAGACGATGGTCCTGGCGTATCGAAGCGGTGCATCGAGTTACGTGGTGAAACCGATCGCTTTGCACGAGCTGGTCCGGGAGATCCGCATCCTGCTGGCCTTGGCGCGGGATCACACGCCCTCCGCGGCCAGCCCCCCGGCAACAGGGTTACCGCCCCAACCTGAAGGCGCGGGCGCTCGAGGACCGGACCGCACCGTGTCGCGAACCGCCGCGGCGCTCATCCGTCTCGAACAGGGCTTCGCCGAAGACCTCCGCCTGGATGATTTGGCGATGGCCTGTCACATGAGCGGTTCCCATTTCAGCCGGACCTTCAAGAAAGAGCATGGCACCTCGTTCATGCTCTATCTATGTCGATACCGTCTTGAACGGGCCTGCGAGTTTCTAGCGAAGGTCGGGACCTCCGTAAAGCAGGCGGCCTCGGCCACCGGTTTCAACGATTGCTCCTATTTCGACCGTGTCTTCAGGCGCCGTTACGGCATGACCCCGCGCGACTACCAGGCCCAGCACTCGGTACCTCGCCCCGAAGAGGCTCCTGCTACGGCGCACTCGTAGCCGGACGCCGTACCTCGGAATGCGCTTGGGACACCTGAGTAACGATACTGGCCACGGTCATAGATCGCCTCCCTAAATCCCCTCTTTCTCCGGGAGAGGCTAGGGTGAGGGGATCAAGAAGCGCGATTTGTGACCGGGCGTGATAGAGCCCTCCACCTCGCGCCAATCCGCCGCTGAGAGCCGAGCAACACCATCGGCGGCTTCCGCTCGTTCCCGCGTGAACGTTTTCGGCAGCGGTTCGGACCGTGCTGCGCAAACGGGTCCTAGTGATCCGCACCGTTGTCCTAATGATGAGCAAATGGATCCTACCGGGCGGGCGCGTCGTTGAGCTAAGCTTGCAGTCGAGATCGATGACCTGTGGCCGACCAGCGGCCAACCGTCGTCGAGGGACATCGCGAGTTCAGCGCTCCGGAAAAGCGTTTCCCGATACTTACAGAGCCTGTACTGTTCCTGGTCCCATTCGAATGGACGTTTACACCCATCATTAAAGGAGTAGAAGTAATGAGACTTGCATACCCATTCCGGCCTTCCAGAATTTCCAGGGCGGTATTACCCCTCCTGGCGTGCGTGGCGTTTACTCTGCTTCCGGCTCCGCAATCCCAGGCCCAGTCCGCCGTCCTGAGCGAAACGGTGGCGACACAGATCCCCGGCCGGGATTTGCGCGTGAATCCTCCCGCCATCGCCTCGCTCACCATCACCCCCCTGGGGGGCGTGGGCGCCCTGGAGAAGGGCCTTTTAAAGGTGAGGTTCAAAGAATCCGGGCTTCCTTCCTCTTTGCGAATCCTACACAAAGGCAGCCTGAAAACCTTGCGGGATGACGGAACGGGAGACGATGCCGCCCAAGACGGCGTCTATTCCGCCCGGTTGGACTTCAAGCTCGAGGAAATGTTGGAACACCACACCAATCTCAGGGAATCGGGACAGGCCCAATCGCTTCCCAGCATCGCAGCCGCCGCCCAAGACGTTTCGCCTCTGTCGGTGAGCACCGACCTCGACCCCGACAAAACCCTGTTCATCCGGGATGCATCCGTGGTTAATGATCCCTCCCGGACCTCCGACCCCTGCATGAGCAGGAGCTCAGCCGATGCCAAGAAGAAATGGACCTTCGGGTATTTGATGACCCAAATCGCCAACCAGAGGAAAACCGGCCGCACTCCCAGCGACCTGGCCATGTCCCTGTTGAAGCAATGGGAAACCCAGCGCATCATCAACGATGATGTGGTACCGGCCCGTGCCCTCATCCGGGATCTGGTCATCAACCCTTGGCTTAAGGCCAGCGGCAATACGGGCAAGCTCACCATGCACAAGGCGCCTTTCCGGCTCCTGGGCATCGTAAACCGGGTCGACCTGCGCCAGAACCTTTTCTTCGGCGAAGGTCTGGCTGGTGAGCTCCGTTTCGTATGGGGCGTGCTGGATTTGAACCCGAAAAACAAAGCGGCCGACGGCTCCTGCAACGAATTCGGGTCCTTCACCCTCATCATGGAGTACGCGGTGGACAAGAAAACCCCTGCAGCAGTCAAAGCCTACGGCAAAAAATGGACGGACCTGAATCCCATGACCCTGGATTCCGCGGCCTACCGGGACTCCCTTCAGGTCATCACCGAAAGCGTGGTCAGGGCGGGAGCCGGAGCCGCTAAGAGACGGGCCAATGGCAGCGCTCTCATCCGTATCCGCACCAACGAAATCACGTTGGGACTACCGTTGGGACTACCCTGGGAATTGCGGGAATTCAATCTCCGTAGAAATCCCACCCGCACCGATGTCGGACTTTTCTTCGAGACCGACGTTAAGCAGACCCCCGCCAATGAGCACAATGGATTGGACCTGTTCGCGAAATTCGTGAATGACAAGGAGGCGGAAATCCTGGCCGGCAAGCACAATGTCCCCCATCTCTTCGATGGCGTTCGGTTCCGCGGAGGCGCATCCGAAAACAACATCGACTCTTGGAACGCCCCGGGCATTGTCAACAACGAGGCCCGCCACCTGGTTTCGGTGAATACCTGCAACGGCTGCCATGGCGCCGAAACCCAGACGTTTTTCCTCCACGTCGTCCCCCGGCCCCGCAGCCAGCCCGCCGGGCTGTCCGGATTCCTGACGGGCATCGACGTGCCCGATCCGGTGAATTCCGCCCCGGTCCGGCATATGCACGACCTGGATCGCAGGGCGGTGGATTTGCACAGCTTGGTCAGTTCCCCGGTCTTGTCCCAATTGGGGTTCCAGCCGACGAGCCGCACCCATTAATCGCCAATTCAATCTGGCATCGAAATGAAACGGGATCCCGGGCCATGGCCCGGGATCTTTTTTTCCCCGGCTCTGGGCTTAGA
>JBIMKC010000072.1:0-10973 GCA_043673925.1 Chromatiales bacterium
CGCGAAAGAATGGGTGAATACGCGCGCGCATCGGTGCGGACCTACGATGCCGAGCGTGTGGTCGAGGATTTCGAGCGGGTTTATTCGAGCGCGATCTCTTCTTGCTCGCCTCGGCGCCCGTCCGGCGGTTTATAATCGTTTGCCACGATATTCTTTACCGGAATCGCAGCCGATTTGTGTGCTAAAAGAACTGGGCACGCTGGGTGCCGAGCGGGGTAGCTTAATGAAAGTAGAAGATATTCTTCGGACCAAGGGCGCGCGCGTCGTCACGGTCGAAGCGGATGAGACGATCGCCGATGCCGCCAAGCTGCTGATGCGGGAGCGTATCGGCGCGATTGTCGTCTGCGATCCCCAACAACGCCCGCGGGCGGTGCTCTCCGAGCGCGATATCGTGCACGGGCTTTCCACGCACGGTGCGGAAGTGCTGCATATGCCAATCGACGCATTGATGCACATCGACGTCGTGACCTGCAGCATTCAAGACTCCCTGCTCAAGGTCATGGCGATGATGACGGACCGCCGCGTCCGGCACCTCCCGGTCACCGATAAGGACGGGCGGCTGTGCGGGATTGTAAGCGTGGGTGACGCCGTGAAAGGCCGCATGGAAGAAATCGAAGCCGAGGCGAGCGCGCTCCGGGACTACATCGCCACGGCCTGAGCCGCCACGCCCGCGTGATTACGGACAAGATTAAATTTCGTTTACTTTTCCCGTCCCGGAAAAGGCTTGCGAGCCCGCTACCCCATATACACTGAGCGATGTGATTTCTAGAATCTTCCAAGTCGTTAAAACATCACGAATTAGCCTTTATAATGTCCTTTCCCGGCAGGAGAACAGGGTAAGCAAACGCGCGGTTTCGACCGTGTGGAAATATGCGTGTGGCTAGCTTGACATACTTGCGCGGCTGAGTAGAATTATTAAATCTTCGGCGTATTGTATCTCCGCGTCGAGGCAGAGCGGGACAAATACAAAGCCGAGAGAAGAACTTCACACCCGGAGCAGCGCCGGGCTGGAGTGGTTGATAAACCAAAAAGTAGGAGGCAATAAAATGGCAGCATCATCTAGTGCTATATCAAGAGCCGTAGCGGCGGAAACGCCAAGTTTCCTCAATCAGAGGAATCTATGGCTGACGGTCGCCGGATTCACCTTCTTTAATCTCTTTGTACGCTGGTATGAAGAGGTTTACGGGTGGTCGGCGGGGCTCGACGCGTTCGCGCCTGAGTTCAAGACCTATTGGATGACTTTCTTGTACACGGAGTTCGTCTTGGAGATCGTGTTTTTCTCCTATATCGGTGCCTATCTGTGGAAGACCCGTACCCGCGATATGGACGCGGTGACTCCACGCGAGGAAATGCACCGGCACTTCCATCACTTGGTATGGTTGGTGGCCTACGGTATGGCGATTTACTGGGGCGCCAGCTTCTACACCGAGCAGGATGGGACCTGGCATCAAACGGTGATCCGTGACACGGACTTCACCCCCAGCCACATCATCGAGTTCTACATGAGCTACCCGATCTACATCATCACGGGTTGGGGCGCCTTCATGTATGCTCGCACGAGGATACCGCTGTTCTCGAAGGGTGTGTCCTTGCCCTACCTCATAGTAATTGTCGGGCCCTTCATGATCCTCCCGAACGTCGGCCTCAATGAGTGGGGTCACACCTTCTGGTGGATGGAAGAACTGTTCGTAGCCCCGTTGCACTATGGCTTCGTGTTCTTCGGCTGGATGGCGCTTGGGTTGATGGGTCTGTTGTCGCAGATCTTCGAACGCCTGAGTGAGATAGCGGCACCGGCGCTAAAGAGCAGCTGATCATCGCCGTAAAGAAAACAACAAGAAAAGCTGAGTAGCGCGAATGGGCCGTTGCGGAGGGGATCTCGACGAGATCTCTGAGCAGCGGCCCGCTCTCAAACCAACCGGTAGCGGGAACGTGAGGCTAGCGCGGCTTTTCGCGTTGTATAGTGTAAAATAATTCCAAAACGAGGAGGCAAACATAATGAGTTCTCTCTCACCAACTGTATTTACCAAGGCCGAGATCATCCAGGCCTCGAGGACAGCGGATTGGTTGATCCTTGTGCTGTCCTTCCTGGTGTTCTGCGCCGGATTCCACGTCCACGCCATGCTGACAATGGGCGACTGGGACTTCTGGACCGACTGGAAGGATCGCCGTCTGTGGGTGACCGTGACGCCAATCATGTGCATCACCTTCCCTGCGGCGGTGCAGTTCTGGATGTGGGACAAACTGCGCCTGCCCTTGGGGGCGACCTTCACCATCCTGGGCCTGCTCTTCGGGGAGTGGGTCAATAGGTACTTCAACTTCTGGGGTTGGACCTATTTCCCGATCAACTTCGTCTGGGCAGCCACGCTGGTGCCAGGGGCGATCATCCTTGACGTAATGTTGCTGTGGTCAAAGAGCTTCCTGATCACCGCCGTCGTCGGCGGCCTCAGCTTCGGTCTCATCTTCTACCCGGGCAACTGGTCGATGCTGGCCGTCTTGCATCAGCCGGTCGAGTATAACGGCATGGTCATGACGATCGCCGACATACAAGGCTATCATTATGTCCGCACGGGTACGCCGGAGTACATCCGCTTCGTCGAGAAGGGGACGCTGAGAACCTTCGGGAAGGACGTAGTGCCGGTCTCGGCATTCTTCTCCGGGTTCGTTTGTGTACTCATCTATTTTATCTGGCATTTCTTCGGCCGCTGGTACTCCAACACCAGGTTCATAGATCAATATTAAGGCGGATCGCAGATGCACGGAAAAACGTCATAAATTAAAATACAGACGAGGCAACAACATGAGAAAATCAGCAATAAGAACCTGGGCCGCGGCGGGCTTAGCCGTAGCCGTGGCCGCGACGAGTCTCTATGCTCCGGCAGCGTCGGCGCATGGTGAAAAGTCGCAGCAAGCGTTCCTGCGGATGAGGACCATCCATTGGTATGACCTGAATTGGTCGACGGACAAGCTCCGTGTGAACGAGAAGATGTCCGTGTCCGGTAAGTTACATGTGTTCAAGAACTGGCCGGAAACCACGGCCAACCCCCAATTTTCACCGGCGTTCCTGAACATCGGAATCCCCGGACCGGTATTGACGCGCGTCGAGTCGTATATCGGCGGGCAGTTCGTACCGCGCTCAGTCAACCTGGAGCTCGGCAAGAGCTATACGTTCAAGGTGGTGATGCAAGCGCGCCGTCCCGGCCGTTGGCACGTCCATACAATGATGAACGTGGAAGCCGCGGGCCCGATCATCGGTCCCGGCAAGTGGGTGCAGATCGAAGGTTCCATGGCGGACTATAAACACGTTATCACCACGCTCACCGGCAACACCGAAGACATTGAGAAGGTGGGTACGGCAGGCATCTGGGGATGGAGCTTCTTCTGGATATTCTTCGGCTTCGCGTGGGTCGGCTATTGGGCGGCCAAACCCGTATTTCTTCCGCGCTACATGGCCAGGAAGGCCGGGGATGAGAGCATCGTCTCCCCCACCGATGTGAAGGTAGGTCTAGGGTTCATGGTGGCCACGATCGCGATCACCTGGTTCGGCTACAGCGGGGCTAATGGCTCGTATCCGATCACGATTCCGCTGCAGGCAGGCGTTATCGGAGTGATGGAGCCGATCCCGGAGGGTACGCCTACGGTGGAGGCCACGGTGGAGCAAGCGACTTACCGTGTTCCCGGCCGGTCGGTCATCCTGAAGGTGCGGGTCAACAACCGCGGCATCACCCCGGTCCAGGTGGCGGAGTTCGAGACGGCGGGCATTCGTTTCCTAAACGGATCGGTGTATAAGGACGAGACCAACTATCCGCCGCAGTTGCTGGCGCCGGAAGGTTTGTCGGTCGACGACAACAGCCCGATCTTGCCGGGACAGTCCAAGGTCGTGACATTAACTGGCACCGATGCGGCTTGGGAAAACGAGCGTATCGCCGACGTGATCTACGATCCGGACAGCCGCTTCGGTGGTTTGCTGTTCTTCTTGGATTCGAACGGCTTCCGTTCGATGGCTCCGGTTGGCGGACCGTTGCTCCCGAGGTTCACCTAAGCGTCAGTTAAGCTGACTAAGCGGTGCCCCGAAAATAATTATAAGGGGCGAGTTTGCCCGCAAATCGATGTGCGCCGCCCCCAGCAATGGGGGCGGCTTTTTTTAGGGATCGAATGAACGTAACGTAGTTCATCCGGCAAAGATTTAGGCAGAGGATAGGAGGTAAACATGTTAAATAGGATCATGATAGGGGTGTTACTGGGCCTTGGATCCCTTACCGCGAACCCGGCCTTCGCGCATGGAGGCACCGCGATAGAATTCGATACCTGTGTCGTCAGTTTGGGCAAGTACACAATGCACTTTACCGCCTATCAGCAAGCGACGGGAGGCGAAGAGCATTGCTGGGATCTACCGTCGCCTGGGAAAACGATTTTAGTATTCGACCTAGTGGAAACGGAGATGCGCTCAAAACCCGCTGAGCTAAGGATCGTCGAGATGGGTGAATCCGGGGGTATCGGTGGCGTGGTCAAGACCGTCGCGCATTTGCCGACCAAAGTATTCCCGCAGGGCACGATTGATCTTGAGGCGAGTTTCGAGGCCGAGAAGAAATATATGGCCGTTCTAACCATGAGCGATGCGCGTCCCTTGGTGCTCAAGGCGCCGATCCAGGTGGTACCGAAGAGTGTTGTTGGAACGAATGCGATCTATATCGTGCTCGGGCTCGCGGCTATCGGCGGGCTGGTCTTCTTTGTATTACGGCAGAGGCACCGGCAGGCGGAGATGGCATAGGAGGAGCACAGCCGGGTTGCACAGCGCAGGGAAACGAAGAAGGCCTTAGGGCATGCGGAAAACTAGCTCGGCGCGGGACGACTTAGGCTTGATGGTCGCGGTGTTTGTTAACTTCGATTGTGACGTGGGAGAGCCCGCCAAACTGGGATAACAAACTGCGGTAATAAGCGGCAGGCTTAGCCTTTAGGCTTTCAATCGATACCATGGCCGCCAACTGGCGCGGGCTGATGTTCCAGACATGCAGGTCCGTGATGCGGGCGCTGTGGTCGGATTCTATAGCGCGGCGGATGGCCGCGAGCATTTCTTGATCGGGCGCGATGTCAAGAAGAATCGTGCATGTTTCTCGTAGTAATTGAACGCCCCAGCGCGTGATCAAGGCGGCGGCCGCGATCCCATCAAGGGGTCCATCCAAATCCACCCGAACACTATTCCCGTCAGCAGTGCGGCAATCGCGAGCACCGAAGTGAGCGCGTCGGCGAGCACATGTAGGTAAGCGGCGCGAAGGTTATGGTCGTGACTCGGAGGATCGCTTAGAAAATGGGCGCACACGAGATTGACCCCTAAGCCGAGCACCGCCACGAGTATTGCTTCGGTGAATCGAATCGGCGTTGGTTCGATTAACCTCAAGATGCATTCAGTGGCAAGCACGGCTGTAACAACCAAGAGGGCGACAGCGCTCGCAAAACCCGCGAGGACGCCGATTTTACCCGTACCGAACGTATAGCGCTGGTCGGCGGCATGGCGGCGCGCGAATCGGTATGCGAACGCGGTAATTGCGAGAGCGGCCGCATGTGTCGCCATGTGCCAGCCGTCGGCGAGCAAGGACATGGATCCGTAGGCCATGCCAGCGGTGACCTCGACGACAGTCATCGCCGCGGTTAGAGTTAGAACCCGCCGCGATGCGCGCTCGCCGCGGGCGTTTTCGGTGGTGTCATCAGGCGGATGCTTGCACTGGGTTTGCATGTACGTTCAACGCCTCGGCGTTAAAGGTTAAGGCGACTAAAGCCACAGTAGCGAGGTGTCTACGGCCGGCGTTCAAGGATCAAGCGTTTAATCGCATCGATGACCAGGTCGGGCTGCTCCAAAGGAATAGTATGACCGCTGTGCTCCGCAACGATGAAGCGATGGTGTTTGAAACGGGATGCGAGATCCTTTTGCAGAGAAAGCCACTCACCTTCCAGTTGATCGCTAAGCGCCCCGCCCGCTAGCACCCGCCGGCCGTGGGCTATGACCACGACGGGTACCTTGTCGCGGTTGGGATACGAGCGAAGCTCCCGGCTGCTTTCCGCGAACCCGGCGATCTCGCTGAATATCGCTTGCATTGAAGCCGAGCGGGCGCCGAGGAGCCTCGCGAATGGCTTCAGGTCGATAGCCGACAAGGAACCGAGAATCTCGGAGTCCCAGAGATATTGGAGCGAACCGTGAGGATCCAAGCGGCGCATCGCTTCGATTTGAAAGAACCTATCCGCTTGCTCCTCATGCGGTGAATCGACGAGCACCAGCCCCGCCGTTTCATCCGGAAAGAGATTCGCGAATGCACGCATGTTGTACCCGCCGAACGAATGGCCGGCCAATAGGTAAGGCGGGGGCATTTGCGCGCGGACCACCAAGGTGCGTAGCTCGGATGCGATCCGGCTGCTCGTGCGGGGCCCGGGTCCGAGGTCGCTGTGGCCGTATCCCGCGCGGTCGTAACTGCATACGCGCGTCGTCGAGGCGAGCCCGCGTTGAACGTGCCGCCAGTCTCGTGACGAGCCGCCGAGCGCATGGTCCAGGATGACCGTCGGCCGGCCCTGCCCCAGGCAGGCGATATTAAGGTAACGGCCGCCGATATCGATGCGCCGGGCCACTGCTTCGGTGCCGTAAGGGGGCGGTTCCGAGGCTGCGTCAAGCGGCCGGACCGCCAAGATGAGAAACAGAAATGGAACCGAAAGATGCTTTGAAGTCACAGTCCTGGGCCAAGGGGTACAAGCCCTTCTGCTACGGCCGCCGGGAATAAGTTTCAAATGGTGAGCCGACAGACATTTGCTATGATCCTCTTTCGCGGGTGTTCCGCGGTGCTCCCTCGGCGACGTCAAGCATTTCGGAGCCAGCGTGTGCCAGGGGGATACTTTGTAGGCCAGAGCTGGCCAAAAACCTCAACATTCAGGAGCGCACCCCATGGATTTTTTGTCTGAATACGGGCTCTTCTCCGCCAAACTGATCACGGTCCTCGTTCTTCTGATCGGCGTGTCTATTTTAATTGGGTTCATAATTCAACGCAGTCGAGCGAGTCACGAGGAACGCCTGGAGGTCAAGTACCTTAATGATCGCTACGAAACCATGGCTCTGACGTTAAAGTCGGCCATATTACCACGGCGCGCTTTTAAACAGGCGCTCAAGGAATTCAAGGCCAAGAAGAAGCAGGGGGAAAAACTACTCACCCAACACGCCTTCAAGAAGCGCGTGTTTGTGTTGCGCTTTCACGGCGATCCGCGCGCCCTAGCGGTATCGGCCTTGCGCGAGGAAATCACGGCGGCGCTCATGTTGGCGACGGAACGCGACGAGGTCGTAGTGCTGTTGGAAAGTCCCGGGGGGTTGGTGCATAGCTACGGGCTTGCGGCGTCCCAGCTCCAACGAATCAAAGACCGGGGGGTCCCGCTAACGGTGTGCGTCGACAAGGTCGCGGCCAGCGGCGGTTATATGATGGCTTGCGTGGCTGATCAGATCATCGCGGCGCCGTTCGCCGTCGTCGGCTCCATCGGCGTTGTCGGCCAACTTCCGAACTTCAACCGCATGCTTAAGAATCACGATATCGAATTTGAGCTCATCACGGCGGGAGAATTTAAACGCACCCTGACCATGTTCGGTGAAAACACCGATAAAGGCCGCGCCAAGTTCCGGGACGATATCGAGGAGACCCATGCCTTGTTCAAGGCCTTCGTCCGGGATCATCGCGGCACGGTGGATATCGATAAGGTTTCCACCGGCGAACATTGGTACGGGGTCCAGGCGCTGGCGTTAAAACTGGTGGACGCCATACGCACCAGCGACGATTACCTGAAGGAAGCAGCCAACGAGGCGGATCTGTACGAACTTACCTATCTACGCAAGAAGGGTTTGCGCGACCGGTTGTTGACCCCGGCGGCTCAGGGTTTGGCGGAATGGCGGGATCACCGATTCCTTGTTTAGGAAGCGTGATACCTCTCAGCGCAGGAATCCCGGCGTGTGCTCCAGGTAAATGCGGTAGGCGGGACCGAAGGTTTTGAGGGCGGCTTGTTCCTCTTTCCGCGCTAAGCTCACGTAACCGTATATGAGGGCTGGGAACAGCAACAGAGTGATCAAGGTCGGGCCCTGAATCACGTATCCCAGCAGGATCGAGAACAGCGCGAGATACTGAGGATGCCGGATCCAGAGATAGGGTCCGGTCGTCGCTGGGGAGCCGCTTTCCAGGGATGCCCTGAGCACGGTGCAGGCATAATACAACGCGATGAGCCCGCCGAAAATAAAAACGCCTGCGATCAGATGGAAGAAGTCGAAGGCCTCGTAGCGCGTTCCTACGTTGAACAGGATCCGCCACAAGTCCCCCGCTTGGTGCGAGAGCATGTCGGCCGCTGGATGTTGGGCCAGGCTGTCTAGGAAGATATAGAGCGTCAGCGGGTAGCCGTAAAGCTCAACGAACTCGTCGATCAGGAACGCGCATAACAGAGCGAAGCGCCAAATCTCTTGGAAAGCCCGAGGCCGGATGAAGTAATAGATTACGAGCGTCCAAGCGAGCGCGTTAAAGATCACCGTACGCCAATGACCGTAGGCCATCTCGGCGCCGAAATTTAATTCACCCACTGTGGATTTCTGGTTTTCGGTTGCATGCCGGTTTGGATCGTGTGTAAACCGCGAAGCCCTCTAATCGGACAGCGTCTCGAGTAAGCTCTGTTGCGCTGCCCGCGGCTTATGCGCGCCCGGCGCGCAACGCTTGTAGCTGCCATCGTTCTGCAATACCCACGCCTGGCTATTGTCCGCGAGATAAGCCGTCAAGCTCTCTTGGATCACCCGCTGCTTGAGCCGCTTGTCGTCGATCGGGAAACAGGTCTCGATGCGCCTATAGAAATTACGCGCCATCCAATCGCCGCTCGAGAGGTGAACCTGTTCCTCGCCGCCGTTGAAGAAATAAAACACCCTGCTGTGTTCCAGGAAGCGGCCGACGATGGAGCGCACTTGGATATTTTCCGAGACCCCCTTGATTCCTGGCCGCAGGCAGCAGACGCCGCGCACGATGAGATCGATCTTAACGCCGGACTGGGAAGCGTGATAAAGCGCGCGGATGCACTGTTCGTCGGACAGGGCATTCATCTTCGCGATGATGCGCGCCGGCCGGCCCTCGCGCGCGTTGCGCGCCTCGCGCTCGATGCATTCGAGCATAGTCTTGTGCAGGGTGAAGGGCGATTGCAGCAGGCGTTTGAGCTTGCCCGGGCGGCCGAGCGCAGTTAATTGGTGAAAAATCTTGTGCACGTCCTCGGCGATGTCGGCATCACAGGTCAGCAAACCATAGTCGGTGTAAAGACGCGCCGTCCGCGCATGGTAGTTACCGGTCCCAAGGTGTACGTAGCGCCGTAACTGCCGCCCTTCGCGGCGTACGACCAGCGTCATCTTCGCATGCGTCTTGTGCCCGACGACGCCATAGACGACGTGCGCCCCAGCCTCTTGCAGATCGTTCGCAAGCTCGATATTGGCCGCCTCATCGAAACGCGCCCGCAGCTCGATGACGACCGTGACTTCCTTGCCGACCCGCGCCGCATCGACCAGTGCCTTGACAATTGCGGAGTCGGCGCCGGTGCGGTATAGGGTTTGTTTGATGGTTAGCACGTTGGCATCACTGGCCGCGGCACGGACGAAATCGAGCACGGGCGCGAACGACTCGAACGGATGGTGGAGCAGCACGTCACCCCTGCGGATCACATCGAATATATCCGTATTGCGCGCCAGCCGCGCCGGTTGACTCGGCACAAAGCCCGGATACTTCAACTCGGGCCGGTTGACCAGCTCGTCGATAGCGAGTAGCCGCGTGAGATTGACCGGACCGTTGCACTGGTAAACATCATCCGTGCCCAGATTGAATTGATCGGTGAGGAAATGAGTCATGTCGGCGGGGCAATCGTCGGCCACTTCCAGGCGCACGGCGTCGGAGAATCGCCGTGAAGGAAGCTCGCCTTCGAGCGCCCGCAGCAAGTCGTCCACCTCGTCGTCGTCCACCAGGAGATCGCTATTGCGGGTCACGCGGAATTGATAACATCCCGTGGCGTGCATCCCGGGGAAGAGATCGCCCACGTGGGCGTGGATGATGGACGACAAAAAAATGAAATCATACGGACCCTCCGAATGGCTTTCCGGGATCGCGACCAAGCGCGGCAACGAGCGAGGGGCCTGCACGACGGCGATGCCGCTGTTGCGGCCGAAAGCATCCTTGCCTTCGAGGGAAACGATAAAATTGAGGCTTTTATTGAGGATGCGCGGGAATGGATGGGCCGGATCGAGGCCGATCGGGCTCAATACGGGGAGCAACTCGCGATTGAAGAAGCGTTTCACCCAGCCTTCTTGGCGGGCGCTCCAATCGGAGCGCTTCAGAAAGCGGATACCGCTCTCCGCCAGGCGCGGAAACAGGAAATCGTTCAGGACCGCATACTGATCCTTGATGAGCGCGCGGGTGATCTCGGCGATGCGCTTGAGTTGTTCCTGGGGGCTCAGGTTATCCGGCCCGGTCTGGGCCGCGCCGTAAGCCACTTGTTGTTTGAGCCCGGCGGCGCGGATTTCGAAGAACTCGTCGAGATTGCTGCTGACGATGCACAGGAATTTTAGCCGTTCCAGAAGCGGTATGTTGTCATCGCGGGCTTGATCGAGGACGCGGCGGTTGAACTCGATGAGGCTCAGCTCACGGTTGATGTAGAAATCCGGTTGTCTGACATCGATGGCCGTGACCGGGGCGGCGCTTAATGCGGGGTCTTGATTTAGCATATTCTTAGTGCATGAGATCGGCGATTGCCGGGGCTGGGCGAGGGTGCTGACTCGACGTTGCAATCCGTTTACGTTCCCGCCCCAATCCGGCTGATATTAACCTAGGCGAGTGCGCTCTCAAAATGCGAGCTAAGAACCCCACGCTGGCCGAGCAGGCCGACCCCTATATTCTCTATCAGCGGTCGGTGCAATGCGCCGAGGCCGACATCGATTTCGTGGA
>JBIMKC010000073.1:0-10812 GCA_043673925.1 Chromatiales bacterium
TACCGAGGACTCCCATTGCGCCTAGTCGATTCGTTTTCAATGCTGCGGTGTTTGCAATCGCGGTGGGATCCGGGGTAGCGCTGGCGTTGGCCCTCGCGCTTAGTAACCCGGTGATTTATACCCGTAGGGGGTTGGAAAAACTAATAAACGTACCCGTTCTCGGTACCGTATCTTACAATGCCGGCGGTAGGCTTAAACCGCACAAGCCGTTTGAAGATCATTCTTTCTTTTTTGGTATTAGTGTGTTGTTGGTGCTTTATGTGACTCTCAATGCCATGTACTTGCTAAAGGTTGATGTCCTTGTGAATTTAGCGGGATCTATTATCGTTGGATGAGTGGTTCAAGGAATATCAATGCGTGGTTAGGGAATGCGTGGCTGTGTGCGAGGATGACATGAATCTAATCGAGAAAGCCGTTTCGGAGTTTTTCAAAGAACCTGCCTTAGACGCGGAAAATCAGGATGCGGCTTTTCTTCGCGCCGCCCACCCACCTGTACCAGAGGAGTCTTTTTCGCCGCACTTCACCGCAAAACAGCAAACGAGCTTGGATTTTAACAAGCTCAAGCAACTGGGTATGATAACGCCCGATGAGCCAAGCAGCCGCATCGCTCTAGAGTTACGTCATATAAAGAGTCGATTATTGAGTGGGTCGATTGAGACGATGAACGCGTTGCATAATGATCATTGCCAAAACCTGATCATGATTACAAGTTCACGAACCGACGAGGGTAAGACGTTTTTATCGATTAATCTTGCGATCAACCTCGCGATGGAAGTTGACCGCAGAATCGTTTTGGTTGATGCCGATGTTGCGAAAGGCAACGTAGCTAAAATTCTGGGGATAGAGGCAAAGCTAGGTCTGACGGATCTACTTGTCACTCCCAACCGAACACTGCTCGATGCTCTAGTGGGAACAAACATTAATGGACTGCACGTCATCCCCGCGGGGACAGGAATCCCGAATGTCGCTGAACTATTTTCAAGTCAACGAATGATCAGTCTATTAAGTATGATGGCCCGGCAGTTTGCTGATTGGGTTTTCGTCTTTGATAGCCCGCCGCTACTTGCGGCGAGCGAATCGAGCGCACTCGCGCGACATGTGGGGCAGGTGGTTGTCGTAGTGCAGGAGGAGAAGACAACGCAGAAAGAGCTCCTTACTGGGCTAAAACAAATTGAATTTGCAAAGAATATTGGTCTCGTTTTGAATAAGAGTCTTGACCGCTCAGAAACTATTTATTATGAACAGTATACAAAATTCCGCGGCGTTCGAGAATAGATCTAACAAAAACCTTGTAATTTATCGAGTATTAGGTTATTAAGTAAACTCCTAGTTACGCCTAAGCGATAAGAGTATCGGGATATAGCTCGGCGGTGAATTGGACTAATCCTTAATACAGAAACGCCGTACCGCAAGACCGATGGGTTTCCGGCACAAGATCGATAGATCAAATTTGGTATGGGCAAAATATCCAACTGGGAGGTGCTTTTCCCTAATCCATTACCCCATCGTTAGTAGCATTTCTTTCCTGTTTGGTACAGCCCACCACGTACATGCGCGAATCTGAGGCCACCCGGACCTGAGCGCGTGATCAGTCAATTGCCGCTTCCTCGGAGGCAAAAAAAGAAGGGGTAAGGAAGAGGTTCCTTGTTTTAGACCGGTGATGGGTGATTATCTAAGTAGTATGCGAGGATCGAGCGAGAGTGTTGGGATTATCGTAGCCAACATAATTTTTCTCGTCTTAAATTGCCCCGTCGCATCAGCAGCAGGTCTACAGCCCGAGTCCGAGGCAACACAGGATACCGTCGGATCCCAGCGCCGATTACGCGATGCAACACCAAGGCGTATTACCGCGCCCGTAGCATTGGATGATTTCTCCGATCAGCCGGCGTACGAGGATGCCGCCTACACCATCCGTCCTGGCTGGACAATCGTCCCAGAGTTTAGGCTTGGCGAGATATATACAGATAATATCTCTCTGACGAGTTCTGAGACGCAGGATGACTTCGTTACGGAATTGAAACCCGGTATTCAAGTGCTGGGTAACACGCGGCGATTAGCCTTTGAGTTAAATTACAATCTGCAGCACCTAGTGTACGCGAGCAACCCTGAGTTCGACGACACCTTCCATAGGCTTTTTTCATCGGTAAATACGGAGCTAGTCGAGCAGTTAATATTTTTGGATGCAGACACCACGCTTACCCAGCAAAACATAATAACGACGGGGCGCGGCGCGTTTTCGAACTTTGGTCCGGCAGCGACTCTAGATGATGCCGACGACAACATCAATGTTACTGGCGATCGACAGGACGTGAGGACCTACCGGGTAAGCCCCTACGCGCGACAGCGATTCGGAAATTTCGCGGACGCCGAGGTGCGTTTCACCTACGATGATGTTAGCGCTTCAAATACCAATGCGGACATAGCCCAATTTAATGATAACCGAAGCGGCGATAGTCGATCATTGAATTACCGCGCTGATATGAGGAGCGGTAGTCGCTACCTGCGGTTTCCGTGGACGCTTACCTACGAGAATAGACAGATCGATTTCGATAGCGGGGAAACCACCGAGTTTGAGCAGATCATCGGCCGTTTGGAGTACGTTTATAGTCCGTCCATTCGTCTCTTGGGTGACCTCGGCTACGAAAAAAATAGTTTCGAGAGTAGTGAGCCCATAGACGATTCGATTATCTGGAACATTGGCGGGCGCTGGACGCCATCCGCGAGAACAACGCTTGAAGCCACTTACGGTAAAAGATTTTTCGGTAACACATACGCCGTTAACCTAAGCCATCAAACCAAACGCATGACCTGGCTGTTACGATACGACGAACAGGCAGAAACCGTGCGGGATAGGCAGATCGAGCGGGCGGTTCGTTCACGCGTGATCAATATTGGCCCAGTAGACCGGGAAACCGGGGATCCGGTACTGCCGGACGGCGGTGTCCCGACACAGACGAACGAGGTTTTCGTACGCAGACTCCTGTCAAGCGGCGTGGTTTTTCAAACCGAGCGTAATCAGATCACCCTTTCTGTGTTTGACGAAAGCCGCGATTTTCAATTAAGCGGGGGGAACCAAAGCCTCGTCGGTGCGACGGCGATCTGGACGCGTCGTATTACCCCCTTAACCAACCTCGACGCGAGTTTTGGCTGGACGACGACCGACGGAGCTCAGGGACTTACGTCTACTTCAGGATCAGAAGACTTAATCAATCTACGGGTACAGATGCAGCATTGGCTTGGACGCAGCCTCTTGGCTACCATTGGTTACCGGCGCGTAGAACTAAGCTCTGATGCTGTCGAGAGCGACGAATTCACGGAGAACAGGATCTTTGCCAATCTACGGATGACATTTTAATACTAATAGGCGTGAAGTTAGAGCAGGCCTTTGTCGCTTAAAACATTTCGCATGGTGGTGAATGAGAAATTAGTTAACAACTTGCGTAGCCGTGGCTCGGACTTGTGCAGATTTGTATAGTGCCGGAATTTAGAGAGTAGTCCGGCGGTTTTGATACGGGGTTGTTCCGGATCAATCTCCCACGGATGAAGATAGAACAGAAATTCGTGGCCCGCGTTATTGATACTCTGCAGGGCGGATTTAGTTAAGCCGTAAGGGAATAGACGAAAGTAACCGCCGCCGGCAACGGGAACTTTCAATTTCTTATAGGTGAATACAGAAACCGGAAACTCAATGATGTCGAAACCTGCCGGGGTACGTAGCTGGCTCGGGAACGGGTAAGCTTCCGGTATACCATAGTTGTCATGCCGAATCGGGACTATACTGGAATCGTATTTGAAGCCAGCTTCATAAATGATATCGAGCGCCCACAACGATGCGCGCGTAATAGAATAGGTTGCTGCGCGATATCCGATTACGTCCTGCTGACACAGGTCTTCCAGTAACGCTTTGCTGCATTGTGTTTCGTCGCGAAACTCCTGCTTGGACTGGGTGTACACTAATACGTGACTCATTCCATGGGAAGCGATTTCGTGTCCGCGGGTGGCAATTTCGCGAACCAATTCCGGGTGGCGTTTTGCTACCCATCCGAGTATAAAGAAGGTGGCTTTCACCGAGTGAGCATCGAGTAAATCGAGTAAAACACGGGTGTTGTTAGCCACTCTCGATTCGTAGGTGTCCCACGTGCTCTTGCTTATTACGCGAGCAAAAGCTTGTACGTGATAGTAGTCTTCGACGTCAATTGTGAATGCGTTATACATAGCCGTTAGCGACTTTTCAGCAGCAACCTGTCACCGGGTATCTGATGGTAATAATTATTACCGTGTCATACGTTTATTCTTGGGGCCTGCGCCAAGCTACTGTTTCACAACTGCGCGAAAATACCTTCAATATTCCCTGGGTCAGCGGCTTCTTGATGGGCCATATTAGCGACCGTTCAAACCGAACCGTTCCGTCGCCATTTCTTCAACAACTCGACCAATAGCCAGGCACGCCGTCGCGGCGGGTGAGGGTGCGTTAATTACGTGAATGGCGTTTCCGTAGAATTCGATTTTGAAATCGTCGATTATTTCACCGTCTGGCCCAAGGGCTGTCGCGCGCACGCCGCAACGGCTCGCCACGATGTCATCGCTTTCGAGCGCCGGAATAAGCTTGCGCAGACGCTTCAGGAAATATGACTTAGAAAACGCGCCACGGTATTCATCGAGACCAAAACGCCAATGTTTCCTAACAAACTTCCATGTACCGCCGAACAAGAGAGCATCGGAGGTGTCCCGGAGACTAAATGCCGTTTTTGTGTAGCCCTCGCGTTTAAATACCAGCACTGCGCTGGGCCCGCACTCCACACCACCTCGGATCATACGAGTAAAATGCACGCCGAGAAAGGGGAACCTCGGGTCGGGCACTGGGTAAACGAGATTGCGTACCTTGTGTACTCCTTTCTCGGTAAGGTTGTAATAATCCCCGCGAAAACCCAAGATACGCACGTTGCTTTTCGCTTCATTATCGTGGGCGATGCGGTCGCTTTGGAGTCCCGCGCAGATTACGACATGACCCGCGTGGAACGTGCCGCGGTTAGTTATAATCTCGGTAAAGTTGTGGTGATGAACAAAGCTTATCGCTTCAGTTCCTAAAAAGATCGTGCTATCGATGAACTGCTGCTGTAGCAGTTCGCCGAGCTTTTTTGTCAACGCCGCGAAATCGATGATACCCGTACAACCTACCCAGATACCGGCGATGCCTTCGACGAAAGGCTCGATTTCTCTGATTCGCTTCGCATCGATCAACTCGATGGTTTCCACGCCGTTAGCTTGCCCGTTTGCGAACAGCTTGTTCAGGAAAGCTAATTCTTTTTCCTGTGTAGCCACGATGATTTTCCCGCAAATATCGTGGGCAATCTTATGCTCTTTAGCGAAGGCTACTAACTCTCGGCGGCCTTCGACGCATTGTCTTGCTCTACGGGAGCCGGGTTTGTAGTAGATGCCAGAGTGGATAACACCCGAGTTGCGGCCGGTTTGGTGGGCCGCTAGCCTATCTTCTTTTTCGAGTACAGCCACCTTCAGGTTCGGGTGCCGGACGTTAAGCCTGTAGGCTGTGGCGACGCCCACGCAACCTCCACCCACAACGATCACGTCAAAATGCTGTTTTTTCACAATGTTCTTGTCGGGTTTTCAAAATGAGTAACCGGAGCGGCGCGGGCGGCCTGTTCCCGGCGAATTCGAAATTAAAAGGGCTAATTTTAAACGACGATTTGGGTTCATGAGGCCAGTCTGCCATTATTTTTTGAAGAAAGCCGCCAGCGAAAGATAGCCGAGTTTAAAATGCCGCCGCTAGCGATTGTAAAAAAGTTCAATCTACTTGGTGATCACCTGAAATGTCTGGCGAGGCGAGAGGTGGCCCCGGTTCTCTGAAGAGCGAATTAGGGTTTGTATTGGTGAAGCGGATCCCTTGGGCCAGGGGAAGCTCGGTCCCCCAATTGATCGTATTGGTCTGGCGGCGCATATAGCATTTCCAGGCATCGGATCCGGCCTCGCGCCCCCCGCCCGTGTCTTTCTCTCCGCCGAAGGCGCCGCCAATCTCCGCGCCGGAGGTGCCGACATTGACATTGGCGATCCCGCAGTCGGATCCGGTGGCGGCGAGATAACGCTCGGCGCGGCAGAGGTCATTGGTAAAAAGCGCCGAGGATAGACCCTGCGGGGCGTCGTTGTTGATCGCGATGGCGTCCTCGATGTCCTTAAAGGTCATGAGATAAAGAATCGGCGCGAAGGTCTCTCGCTGGACGACCGGCCAGTGGTTTTGCGCCCGCACCAGCGTCGGTTGCACGTAGTAACCCGGACCCTCGATGACCTGACCGCCGTACAGGATCTCGCCGCCCGCCTTTTCGGCTTCACGTAGGGCGCGAGAGAATGCCGCCACCGCCTCGCCGCTGATGAGGGGGCCCATCACGACCTCGGGGTCGAGCGGCAGACCGATGCGAATCTGACGGTAGGCTGCGCTCAAGTGTTCGACGATGGTCTGGTAGAGGCTTTCGTGCACAATCAACCGGCGCGTGGAGGTGCAGCGTTGCCCGGCGGTCCCTACAGCCCCGAACACAATCGCGCGCACGGCGAGATCAAGATCGGCGCTTTCATCCACGATCACGGCGTTATTGCCTGAGAGCTCCAAGAGGCTCCGCCCAAGGCGCGCGGCGACGATCTCCCCGACGCGCCGCCCGACGGCCGTCGACCCGGTGAATGAAATAAGCGGCACGCGCCGGTCGCGCACCAGACGCTCTGCGAGTTCATTGTCGCGCGTCACGAAGAGCGAAAAGATGCCGCTGTAGCCCGCCTCTTCCATCACCCGGTTGCACAGATGCTGAACCGCGACGGCCGAGAGCGGAGTGCGCGGGGAGGGCTTCCAAATGACCGTGTTCCCGGCCACGGCCGCGATAAAGGCATTCCATGCCCAGACGGCCACGGGGAAATTGAAGGCGGTGATCACGCCGACGACGCCGAGCGGATGCCATTGTTCATAGAGGCGGTGCCGGGGCCGCTCCGAGTGCATGGTGCATCCATACAGCATGCGCGATTGCCCCACGGCGAGCTCGGCGATGTCGATCATCTCCTGCACCTCGCCCTCGCCCTCGGCCTTGATCTTGCCGGACTCCAAGGCTATGAGGCTGCTTAACGCCTCCTGGTGCGCGCGCAGCGCATCACCGAGCCGGCGTATGAGCTGGCCGCGCCGCGGCGCCGGGACTTGGCGCCACTCATGGAAGGCGCTCCGCGAGCGTTCGAGCACCGCTTCATAGTCGGTGACGGTGGATTCGTAGATGCTCGCGATGATGTCTCCCGTGGCAGGTGCGTACGACGACAAGACGCCCGCGTCCGTCCCACCGGACCACTGGCCCGGCCCCGTGCAGGATCCCGGGTTGACCTCCGCAATTCCCAATTCGTTCAAGAAGTTCATCGTTTCGATAGAGGCAGGGCTTATACCGTTAGACGCGGTTGTAGCGCCAAGGTGCCCGCGCGCCGGCCAAGCATCAAACCAAACCAAAGCGGCAATGGTCTAAAGCGGTGAGTTTAATCACTCGGTATCAACTGCGATTCTACGTATGGCTTTACATATCTCGGAGGATCGACGCGATGGCGAGGCCTTGCTCGGCTCGACCCAAGCAGTCCCGCACGCCGCCGCCGAGCTATGCGTTATTGGCGCGGCTTCGGGGATCGGCGCCGCGGATCCGGGCTGTGGCTTAGGCCCTGATGCGTTGCGGGAATACGGCCTTACTAGCAAGTTGGGCGACCACGGCCTCAAAGCGGTCTGGGGCCACATCGTGCGCCGGTCCGCGCTCCGCGCCGGCACGAAAAGCATCAAAGAAATCAAAGCATATTGCGAGGAACTGGCCGCCGCTGTCGGGCACGCGCTGCACAGCGGCCGGCGTGTCGCGCTCATCGGCGGGGACCATTCCTGCGCGATAGCGAGCTGGAGCGCGATCGCATCCGCGTTGCGCGGGCCCCTAGGCCTCGTTTGGATCGATGCCCATATGGATAGTCATACTCCCGCGACCAGCCCGAGCGGCGCCCTGCACGGGATGCCGCTCGCCATCCTCCTAGGCGTCGGGCCGCCTGAGCTTACGGATCTGCTCTACCCCGGCGCCAAGCTGCACCCTGAGAACGTCTGTCTCGTGGGCGTACACAGCTACGAGCCCGAGGAGGCGGAATTGCTGCACCGCCTTGGGGTGCGGGTGATCACGATGGACGACGTACGGGCGCGGGGCCTTATGCGGAGCCTGGGCGAGGCCTTCGCGATCGCATCGCGCGGCGCCGCCGCCGTCGGGCTTAGCATCGATCTCGATGCAATTGACCCCACGGACGCGCCCGGGGTCGGGACCCCGGCGCCTAATGGCCTGCGGGGGCTCGACCTCGTGGAAAGCCTTCGACGGTCTGGCGCCGCAATCGGTGTTGGCCGAAATCGCCGAGTTTAACCCCTTGCATGACCGCGAGGACAATACCGCCCGGCTGGTTCTTGACCTCTTGGCGGCCTGTTGGAGGAGGTAAGCGTATGCCATCGGTCATCGAACTGGAGCGCGCATACTGTGCGCATAACTACCAGCCGCTGCCGGTGGTGTTGACGCGCGGGGAGGGATGCTATGTGTGGGATGAGCGCGGCAACCGCTATCTCGACATGATGAGCGCCTACTCGGCGGTCAGTTTCGGCCACGCGCACCCGCGGCTGCTCAAGGTCCTACGCGAGCAAGCGGCACGGCTGGCGGTCGTGTCACGGGCCTTTCACACTGAGGTGCTCGCGCCCTTCGTGCGGCGCGCCTGCGAGCTTACCGGACTCGCCATGGGCTTGCCCATGAATACCGGGGCCGAAGCGGTGGAAACGGCGTTGAAGGCCGCGCGGCGCTGGGCTTACGAGGTCAAGGGCGTGGCCGAGGATCGCGCCGAGATCATCGTCTGTGACGGCAATTTTCACGGCCGTACCATCACCCTGGTCGGGCTGTCGTCGGAGCAAGATTATAAGCAGCACTTCGGACCTTTTCCCGTGGGCTTCGTGCGCATCCCGTACGGGGATGCCGAAGCCCTCGCGCGTGCCATCAATCCCCGCACGGCGGCGTTTTTGGTTGAACCGATCCAGGGCGAAGCCGGGATCATCGTGCCGCCCGCGGGTTATCTCAAGCATTGCGCGCAGCTTTGCCGCGCCCACAACGTGTTGCTTCTCTGCGATGAGATCCAAACCGGGCTCGGACGCACCGGTCGCGTGCTCGCCTGCCAGCACGAGGGGGTCCAACCCGATGGGATCACGCTCGGCAAGGCGCTCGGGGGCGGTTTCCTGCCGGTATCGATGTTTCTCGCCCGGCGCGAGGTGATGGAGGTCTTCACGCCGGGGAGCCACGGCAGCACGTTCGGGGGTAACCCGCTCGCCGCCGCGGTCGGCCTCGAAGCGCTTAACGTGCTGGTTGAGGAGCGTCTGGCGGAGCGCGCCGCCGAGCTGGGTGAGTACTTTCTCGGGCGGTTGCGCACCGTGCAAAGCCCCTATATTCGCGCGGTACGCGGCAAGGGTTTATTCATCGGCGTCGAGATCGACACCGGGCGCTTGTCGGCACGGGACCTCTGTGCGCGGCTCGCCTCCCACGGCATCCTCACCAAAGATACCCGCGAAAGTGTAATCCGCCTGGCTCCGCCGCTCATCATCACCGAGACCGAGTTGACTTGGGCCTGCGATCGCATCCGTGATGCTTTTCTAGAGATGAGATCGTCCGCCTGCCGTAGCGTGTAGACGCAGCTAGCGCGCGGTTTTACACCAACCGATCCGACGAATCACCCTTCGCAGCGCAAGCCGTCCGCCCTGGTGTTCCGTCGTGGATCGGTGTCCGGCCCCGCAGGTCCGTAATCATCCGCTCGCTTCAGAAGAGTCGCGATAGATCGACCTCGATCCCAGGCAGCGCCTTGGGCGTGAGCAGGCCCAAGGGGTCTACGCGGCGCTCGTCGCGATACCGCCCGCCTGCGGGGGCCTCAAATATCGTCAGCGTCCGCCCTTCTACATCGATGAGCCATACCTCCGGTATGCCGTGGCGGGCATAGAGAGGGATCTTGATCTCCCGGTCGTAGCGCAGGGTGGTATCTGCGACCTCGATGATCAGAAACACATCGTCCGCGCGCGGCAGGGCCAGGGCGTAGAAATCGTCGCGCGGTCGTAGGAGGGCCAGATCCGGCTCCGGCTCTGAATATTCGCCGAGTATGATGGGGTCCTGAACCGATACAACGGCACCCGCGCCGACGGCGCGGACGAACAGCGCCATGAGCTGCTTTACTATAGCCGCGTGCCGGCTCCCAATCGGCGCCATAACGATGATCTCCCCCTCGATGAGCTCCATCCGGCCATCGACTGGGAGGATGCCGGTCTCACCCATGCGGTGGAAATCGTGCACCGCCAGGCGGTGTTTGCGGTATAGATCCAGAGCCGGAGTGGACATGGGGACCGGGCCTCCAAAGGTTGCTTTGGAAAAGTATAGCATGACGCCCGTGCGGCTAGGCGCGCCCCGTCGTGCGCCCATCATCATCCCCTGATGCACCTGCGGTAGTAATGCGGTGCGCTCGCGCACCGTCCCACCGCCGTCGGAGGATTTCCGGGCGTGGGTAGTCGGTGCATGGACCGCACGCTACGCTTGCCGAAGCTCCCTCAAAACGGGAAGGCCGAGCCCAGGAAGCAGCCGCCCGGCGATGAGTTCACGAGCGCGGAGCCTGTGAGCGTGCCGCCGTGTTCTGATTGATCGGCATGAGCTGGCCATTGCACAGCGCCCCGCCCTTCGGCGCATACACGAAGCTCATGATGCAGATTCCTCACCGTCCGAGGTCACCGTATCCACGTTCGAAGCC
>JBIMKC010000074.1:0-3400 GCA_043673925.1 Chromatiales bacterium
CTCTACATTCCGCAGAACTACGACCGTGACTTTAAAGGATTGGTGAGCGTACGCACCGCCTTGGCCGGATCGCTTAACGTCCCGGCGGTCAGGACGCTGGGAGTGACCGGCGTCGATGCTTTCCGCGATCGGCTGGAAGCGTTGGGCTATCGCGGAATCACGCGCGACGGTGACTACTACGGCTACTCGTTGGCGCTCGGATCGGCCGAGATCAGCCTGTTCGAGCAGGTCAACGCCTATCGCACCCTCGCCAATGGCGGGATTGTCAGCCCCTTGACGATGTGGCAAGACCAAGCAACGAAAGATCCTCCGACACGTGTGATGAGCGAGGAAGCCGCCTTCATCGTCGCCGACATCTTGAGCGATCGCGCGGGCCGCGCCGTCACCTTCGGTCTCGATAACCCGCTGGTCACGCGCTTTTGGAGCGCGGTCAAGACCGGCACCAGCAAGGACATGCGCGACAACTGGTGCATCGGTTTCACCAGTGACTATAGCGTCGGGGTCTGGGTCGGAAATTTCGAAGGCGACGCGATGCACCGCGTCTCCGGTGTCACCGGGGCCGCGCCCGTCTGGCTTACGATCATGAACGCGCTGCATGCCGGAGCCCCAGGCACGGAACCCAAGAAGCCATCGAATCTCATCGCGCGCACGATTTCCTTTGTACCCTCCGTGGAGCCGCAACGCCAGGAATGGTTTATCCCCGGGACCGAAACCAACCTCGTGCGGCTCGCGGATCCCGGCTCGCGTCGGCCAAGCATCCTGTCCCCGCCGGACGGCGTAACCATCGCCCTTGATCCTGACATCCCGGCCGATAAGCAACGCGTTTTATTCTCGACCAGCGGGCTCAGCGACGCCATCTTGGTTCTCGACGGGAAAACATTCCGAAGCCGCGGTAACACCTACCTATGGCGGCCCTCGCCGGGCAAACACACGTTGGCACTTCAGACACGGGACGGTCGCCTGTACGATCAGGCACATTTTACGGTGCGAGGTTTGAAGCCGAACTATGCTCACCGAAATCCTTATTAGTAATTCGCCCAGGGCCGCAGTTTGTCGCTGCTCGTCTGCTCGCCGTAGAGGTGCGGACAATATCAGTGCCCGTCGGCAGTTCAATTTAGTGTCTATCGAGTTTTTGTGGTTTTCGGCCGCAGCGTTCGAGGTAACCTAATATTCAACGCCAACAACCGAGGCCCCGGTATCCCCTAGAGCGCTCCGTATTAACCGCCGCAATCGATGCCAATGTGAACCCTGCCAGTAAACCCGATGACATGCGCGGCAGACCCAAAACTCTTTATAACGGTATACGATTTCGGGCGCGAGCATGGCATGCAAAGATTGTTTGCCGATGGGCTCCAACAACTGATTACAAACACTGCATCGAGTGAAGGGACGAATAGCACCGGCGAGGTCCAAGCGCCTCGTAACCTCTTCTAATTGCTTGCTCGGCAGAGGCGCGCGGATGTAGCAACCGTGGGTAATAGCATGGCGCATGAGTAGATCCCGATCTCGCGTAAGAACAATGCGACGCTGCGCGAGCGAGATCTGTGCAATTTCGTCATCGCGAAAATCATTTCGGTAAAGGGTATCGAAGCCCAAGAAACGTAGGTATCTCGCCAAGGCACCAAGGTGTGCATCGGCGATGAATTGTATTTTCCGGAGCGTCCGGTCCCGTACGCGCACGACCGACATGACGTCGAGCGACTCGAACTGAGGGTAGACACTGATCCGATCACCGTCGTGGAGAACGTAGCAAAAATCCACTGATACGCCGTTAGCTATGATTAGCTCTATTTCCGTGTGCGGGACGCCGAGTGCCTCGATTGCGTGTTTGACAGTGGCCCGCTCAGCGTATGCATGACAAAACGGGCGCTTTCGCTGCTCGGGCCGGAGAAAGTCGTTCAATTCCTCGTAAAACCGAAATTCAACGATAACCATAAGCGCAATTTGCCCCTTTCACTCGGTAATGACAAGGTCGATGCTGGTATTGAAGTCGTAACCGCGGGCGGCAACGCGCTGGCCAGCTGCGTCAAATCACGCTTTCGATCCAATCCGCCATGGCATCCAGAATTTCGGCCCTAACTTGCGAATCCTTGCGTCCGGTGCGCGCGGGCACATGAAACGAATGATCGGCGTCGGCAAACAGCTTGAGGGTTGCACGCGCGCCGAGCTGTTTGAGAAGCGGCTCTAGCAGCTGCAGGTCGGCGAACTCATCACGGCTTCCCTGCAGGAACAGCATCGGGATTTGCACATCGAAGAGATGTTTACCGCGCTCGTCCGTCGGACGCCCCGGCGGATGGAGCGGAAATCCCAAAAACAGCAGGCCGTGGACTCCGGGCAACGGCGCCTCTGCTTGCGCCAGCGAAGTCATGCGCCCGCCATAGGATTTGCCGCCCGCGAGCAGGGCGAGCCCGGGAGCCAGGCGCGACGCTTCCGCGACCGCCGCGCAGACGGTGGCCTGGGCAACCCTCGGCGCGTCCGGCCGTTTCGATCCACGCTCCATGTACGGAAACTGATAACGCAGCGTGGCGATGCCGCGCTCCGCAAGTCCGTCCGCGACGGCTGACATGAACGGATGCGCCATCCCCGCCCCCGCGCCGTGAGCCAGCACGTAGCAGGCGCGCGCCTGCCTTGGTGTTTGCAGAAGAGCGGAGACGCGCTGGGTATCGTCAACGGCGATCGACACGGGCAGCGGATGGGTGGTTTTCACGCGAGGCTCGATCCGAACCGCATCAGCGCCTGCGCATACCCCGGCGCAGTCGGTTCGTGCATGAAGTACACGTAAGTTTCGCGCCAAGCGGTAGCCGCGAGCCGGTCGGCCCACTGCTTTAGATCGGCGTCCGAGTAGGTTTCGAGCCGCAGCCGGACGTAGCCCCAGGGCGCGGTTTCCACTAGAGGCGGCGGCTCGTTGTCTTCGCGTTCGGAGAGCACCAGCGCCGTGCCGGTGCTTCTGAGCACGTTGTAGACATCGTCGGAAAACCAGCTCTCGTTGCGGAACTCGAAGGCGGCGCGGTGCTCCTTGGGGAGCAAGCCAAGAAACTCCGTGAGGCGTGGCAGGTCCTTCTTCAGGAATGGCGGTAGCTGGAACAGCACCGGGCCGCGCTTGGCGCCGAGGGCCGCGAGGTTCTTATGGAGATAGGCGACGGAGTCGGCCGCCTCGTCCGCCTTGAGCCGCGCCATGTGCGTGATGCGCCGTGACGCCTTGATCGCAAAGCGGAAGTCCTTCGGTGTCGAGCTTGCCCAGTTCTCGAGCACATCCTTCTTCGGCATGCGATAGAAGGTGTTGTTGATCTCCACCGTCGGCAGTCGCTCGGCATAATACGCCAGCATGGCATCCGGCTTGATGTCCTCGGGATAGAAGTCTCCCTTCCATTCCTTGTAGGAGTAGCCGCTAGCACCTGCG
>JBIMKC010000074.1:3500-10805 GCA_043673925.1 Chromatiales bacterium
AGCGGGCCGCTGCTGTTCGTCGTCCAGCAGCATTCGGCCCGCCGGCTGCACTACGACTTCCGGCTCGAATGCGACGGCGTGCTCAAATCCTGGGCGGTTCCCAAGGGACCGTCGCTCGATCCCGGCGAAAAGCGCCTCGCCGTGCACGTGGAGGATCATCCCTACGACTACGGCTCGTTCGAGGGCGTGATCCCGCCCGGACAATACGGCGCAGGCGAAGTGATCGTCTGGGATTGCGGTGTCTACTCTCCCGACGAAGGCGGCCAGACCTGGTTTCACGATCGCATGCAGGCTGAGCGGCAGGTCCGGACAGGCCTGGAGCAAGGCAAGCTCAGCATCCAGCTGCGCGGCGAGAAGCTCAAAGGCTCCTTCGCGCTGGTGCGCACGAAGGACAGCTGGCTCCTGATCAAGCACAAGGACCGGTTCACCTCCCAGGACGATGTCACGCAGAAGAACCGCTCGGTACTCTCCGGCGTCGCGGTAGAAGATCTCAAGGTCGTTCCCGCGCATCGGATCCCCGCCGCGCTGCTGGTCCCGGCCGGCGAGGCCGAGGCGATGCCGGAAAAGCTCGCGCCGATGCTCGCGGAAGTCGCCGACGCGCCCTTCAACAAAGCTGACTGGATGTGGGAGCCCAAGCTCGACGGCTATCGGGTGCTCGCCTTTATTGACGAGCATGGCGTGAAGCTGCATTCGAGGCGCGGGCTCGATTTGTCCGGCAGTTTTCCGGCCCTCGCCGCGGAACTCGGCAAACAGGCCGTGAGGGGCATGATCCTGGATGGCGAGATCGCGGCGTTCGATGCGAGCGGCAGGCCCTCGTTCAACGCGCTGCAGAACCGCGTGCGGTTGAAGACGGCGCGGGAGATTGCAGCGGCGGACCGGAACGTGCCCGCGGTGTTCTATTGTTTCGACCTGCTGTATTTCGCAGGCATTGACCTGCGCAAGGCGCCGTACCGGGACCGGCGTCGCTATATCGCGCAATGCCTTCTGCCAACGCCCCTCGTGCAGCTCGTGCACGCGTCGGAAGACGGGATTGCCATGCACAAGGCGGCGCTCGCTAGCGGCTTCGAGGGCGTGATCGGCAAGCGCAAGGACAGCCGCTACGAGACCGGCCGGCGATCGGCGTCGTGGCTGAAGATCAAGCCCACACGCAGCGCCGATTTCGTCGTCGGCGGCTACACGAAAGGCAAAGGCTCGCGTGAGCCGCTCGGCGCCCTCCTGCTCGGCTACTGGGACAAAGGCAAGCTGCACTACGCCTCGCATGTCGGGTCCGGTTTCGACGACCAGACGCTCGCGCAGGTCAAGGGGCGGCTCGATGGCCTGCAACGGAAGACTTGCCCGTTCGCCGAAACGCCGGAGCTGAATGGTCCGGCAACCTGGGTCGAGCCCGAGGCCGTCGCCGAAGTCAGCTTTCAGAGCTGGACCGAGGACGGCTCCCTGCGCGCACCGGTATTCCTGCGGCTGCGCGATGACGTCGATGCGAAATCGGTGCGGCGCGCCGAGCCCGCCCGAGCGCCGCAGGTGGGTCCGCGTGCCGACTCCCGCGCCGGCGGCGAGGTCGAGGAGATCCTGGCGCAACTCGAAAACAGGAAAACCGCCTTCCCGCTCGCGCTGGGCCCGCACCGGATCCACCTCACGCACCTCGATCGTGTCTACTGGCCCGCCGATCCGGCGCTGCAGGAGCCGGCGCTCACCAAGCGCGACCTGCTGCGCTACTTCGCGCAGGTGTCGCCCTACATACTGCCGCATCTCGCCGATCGGCCGCTCACCATGATCCGCATGCCCGATGGTATCAAGAAGCAGCGTTTCTTTCAGAAGCACTGGGAGCAGGAGCGACCGGAGTTCGTCGCAACCATTACCGTGTTTTCGGGCCATAAGGATGAAAGCCACGAATACCTGCTGTGCGGCAACCTGCCGACGCTGCTGTGGCTCGCGCAGTCCGGAACGCTCGAATTCCATGTCTGGCATTCACGCTCGAAGCCCGGGCCCGACGGGGCATCGAAAAGCACCAACTACGCCTCCTCCCTCGAGGCGCTGGAGGCCTCGGTGCTCAACTATCCGGACTACGTTGTGTTCGACATCGACCCCTACATCTATTCCGGCAAGGAAGCGCCGGGCGCGGAACCCGAGCTGAGCACGGTCGCTTTCGAGAAGGGCAAAGAGGTGGCGTTCCGGCTGCGCGAGCTCCTGCAGACCATGTCGCTCGATCCCATCGTGAAGACCTCTGGCAAGACCGGCCTGCACGTGTTCGTGCCGATCCGGCGCACGCTCGATTTCGACGCCGCGCGCCATGTGTCGGAGTTGGTCGGTCGCCACCTGATGCGCCTGCACCCCAAGGACATCACCCTGGAGTGGAGCGTGCCCAAACGGACGGGAAAGATTTTTATGGACTATAATATGAACGTCCGCGGCAAGACCCTGAACGTCGCCTACTCGCCCAGAGGCGAGCCTGGGGCGCCGGTGTCGATGCCGCTGAGCTGGGAGGAACTTGCCGGCGCACATCCGCTCGATTTCAGGATCACGAACGCGGCGCAGCGCCTGATGGAGACGGGCGATCGCTGGCGCGACGCCCTGACCCGAAAACAAAGTCTTGAGCGGACGCTGAAGCGCGCGAAGGCCTGACGGAATCGGAGGTAAGCATGGCTGCACGATCGATTGGCTCGTTGACCATTTCGTTCGGACTCGTGTCCATTCCGGTGAAGCTTTATACCGCCACCGAGGCGAGCCGCGCGATCTCCTTCAATCTCCTGCACAAAGGCTGCGGCTCGCGCCTCAAGCAGCAGTACGTCTGCTTGAAGGAAGAAGTGCCGGTACCGCGCGAGGACATCGTGAAGGGCTATGAATTCGCCAAGGACCAGTTTGTGATGTTTACGCCCGAGGAGCTGAAGGCGCTCGAGGAGGCGGGTACGCACAGCGCCGAGATCACCGAATTCGTGCCGATCGAGGCGATCGACCCGGTGTACTTCGACAAAGCCTACTATCTCGCCCCGGACAAGGGCGGCGCCAAGCCCTACGCGCTCTTCACCCGGGCGCTGCGTGAGTCGAAGCGCTGCGCGCTCGGCCGCTGGGCGGCGCGCGGCAAGCAGTACATCGTGATGATCCGCCCGGTCGAAGATGGTCTCATCATGCAGCAACTGCTTTACGCCGCCGAGGTCAGGTCGATCAAGGACATCGAGATCCCGAAGACCGAGGTGAAGGACCCCGAGCTCAAACTCGCGGAGCAGCTGATCGAGCATCAGGCCTCCGACAAGTTCGATCCCGGCGCGTACTCCGACGAGGTGCGCGCCCGCACCGAGGCGGTGGTGCAGAAGAAGGTCGAGGGCCAGGAGATCACCCTGGCCGAGGCGCCGGAGGGCGGCGCGCAGGTCATCGATCTGATGGAAGCGCTGCGCGCCAGCCTCGAGAAAAAGGCGCCCGCCAGGGCGCGAGCGCCGCAGGCAGAAACACCAACTGCCACGCGTAAGCCGCCCAAGCGCGCGCAGGCTGCCGAGCCGGCAGCGCGCAGGGGCGCCAAGAAATAGCCCAAGCCAGGCAAGAGTCTGTCATGCATCAGTACGGCGTGCGCGACGTCGAAAAGCTGCTGCGCCTGCCGCGCAGCACGATTCGGTCGCTGATCGCGGCCGGCTTCGTATCCCCGGCGCGCGGGCCGCGCAGGACCTGGCTGTTTTCCTTCCAGGATCTGATCGTCCTGCGCACCGCCCAGACGCTGGTCGCCGCTAATGTGCCGCGGCGGCGGATCACCCGGTCGGTCGAACAGCTGCGCCGGCATCTCCCCGATACCATACCACTGTCCGGCCTGAGCATCTCCGCGGTGGGCGACCGCGTCGTGGTCAGGGAAGGCGGTAGCCGCTGGCAGGTGGAATCCGGACAGTATCTCCTGGCGTTCGACGGCGACCCCGCCGACGGTTCACTGAGCGTGATCGAACGCAAGCCGGCATCGCCGGCGGCCGCGGAGGACTGGTTCGCCAGGGGCGTCTCGCTGGAGCACGAGGACGCCGAAGCCGCGATCAAAGCGTACGAGAAGGCCGTGAGCGCTGACCCGTCGAGCCTGGATGCGCGCATCAATCTCGGCCGGCTCCTGCATGAAACCGCGCGTCTTGCCAGGGCCGAGCAGGTTTACCGCGAGGCGATGAAAGCCTGCGGCAGTGATCCGCTGCTGCTCTACAACCTCGGCGTGCTCCTGGACGACATGGATCGCAAGCTGGAAGCGATAGAGACATATCGGGCCGTGCTGCGCGGCGACCCCACTCTCGCCGACTGTCACTACAACCTGGCGCTGTTGTGCGAAAAGCTCCAGAAGCCGAGGGAAGCCATCCGGCATATGTCGCAATATCGCCGGCTGATTGCGAGCCAATCGGAATAGTTGCCTACGCCTCAGGTCCCCGAGAGCGGGACCGATTTGCCGATGTAGGTCGGGTGCTGTGCCGCGTCGACGAGGAAGCGGCCGACCTGCCTGCGGGGAACGCTAATACGGCGTGTCTCCCGAAATCGGCCGCCGGCTCGGTGCGGTCCGCCGCGCCGGCGCGAAAGCGCCCGCACGCTGGGCAGGTCCAGGTGATCGTAGTGGTTGTGGGAGATCAGCACCAGATCGATGGGCGGCAGATCGCGCAGCGCGATGCCGGGCGGCTGGTGGCGCCGCGGGCCGGCGAAGGGGAGAGGAGAGGCGCGCCGCGAGAACATCGGATCGGTGATGAGGTTGCACCCGCCTGTCTGCACCAGTACGGTGGAATGGCCGATCCAGGCGACCGTGTGCAGCGTGCGGTTAGCCTGCAGCAGCGTCGAAGGACGGGTTGGGTTGTACGGCTTCGGCCCCGGCAGCATACGCACCAGACGCAATACCGACCAGTGTTTCATGAGCCGCTGCGCTCGCGATGGCGCCCCAGCCTGCGTGATGTGCTGTAAAGAGTCTGCATGGTTACGAACGCTTTGGCTGGTTGTGCAGTTATTCGCCGATGATTTTCACCAGCACGCGTTTCTTGCGACGACCATCGAACTCCCCGTAAAAAATCTGTTCCCAGGGGCCCAAATCGAGCCGGCCGCTCGTTATCGCTACCACAACCTCGCGACCCATGATCTGCCGCTTCATGTGCGCATCGGCGTTGTCTTCACCCGTGTCGTTATGGCGATACCGATTGACCGGCGCATGTGGCGCGAGCTTCTCTAGCCAGGCTTGGTAGTCATGATGCAAGCCACGTTCATCGTCGTTGATGAACACACTCGCGGTGATATGCATCGCATTGACGAGAACCAATCCCTCTTGGACGCTACTTTCCACGACGCACTGCTCCACGTCCGGCGTGAGGTTCACAAATCCGACCCGAGTCGGAAGATTGAACCAGAGTTCTTTACGGTAGCTTTTCATGTCGGTCGTGGACACCGGGTTGCGTGAGACGATCGATTCCGTGTCCGGATACGGTGGTCTTGAGTGCACATGATAGCCCACCAATGCTAGGCTTTGCGATCATGGAAGGCCGATGGTGTAGAAAAACTCATCGAACGACCAGCGGCTGTCAATTGACCATCGTCGTCCCGGGCGGCTGGCTCTTCCGCATCTGCTACAATCCCCGCGGTGACACCCATCATCTCCGTCTCGAATCTTTCCAAAACCTATGCCTCCGGATTCCAGGCTCTGAAGAGCATCAACCTGGACATTCGCCGTGCCGAGATTTTCGCCCTGCTCGGTCCAAACGGCGCCGGCAAGACGACACTGATCAGCATCATCTGCGGCATCGTGAACCCAAGCGAGGGCGCGGTCTCGGTCGATGGTCACGACATTGTCGCCGCGTACCGAACGGTCCGCTCGATGATCGGTCTGGTTCCTCAGGAACTGACGACGGACGCGTTCGAGACCGTTTGGGCGACCGTCACATTCAGCAGGGGATTGTTTGGCAAGCCGGCGAACCCCGGCTACATCAAAAAGGTGCTCAAGGATCTGTCCTTGTGGGACAAGAAAGACAGCAAGATTATGACACTGTCCGGCGGGATGAAGCGCCGGCTCTTGATTGCGAAGGCCCTCTCGCACGAGCCGCAGATTCTGTTCCTTGATGAGCCAACGGCCGGCGTCGATGTCGAGCTACGCAAGGACATGTGGCAGGTCGTGCGAACGCTCCGCGCGTCCGGCGTGACAATTATCTTGACCACCCACTACATCGAAGAAGCCGAAGAGATGGCTGATCGGATCGGGGTGATCGCAAAGGGTGAGATCATCCTGGTCGAAAGGAAAGATGAGCTGATGCGCAAGCTCGGCAAAAAGCAGCTCGTGCTCCAGCTGCACAACCGGCTCACTAACATTCCGCCTGATCTCGCGGCCTACGGCCTGGAGCTGAATGCAGACGGCAGCGAGCTGATGTATACCTACGATACGCGCGCCGAGCGCACCGGCATCAGCGCACTCTTGAAGGACATGAGCGCGGCGGGGATTGTGTTCACCGACCTCAACACGACGCAGAGCTCGCTCGAGGACATCTTCGTCGATCTGGTGAGAAAATCGAAATGAACTTTCGGGCGGTCCGAGCGATCTACGTGTTCGAGATGGCGCGCACATGGCGCACCTTGATGCAAAGCATCGTCTCTCCGGTGATCTCGACTTCGCTGTATTTCGTGGTTTTCGGAGCGGCCATTGGCTCACGCATTGCCGAGATCGACGGGGTGAGTTATGGGGCATTTATCGTACCGGGTCTGATCATGCTTTCGCTGCTAACGCAGAGCATCGCCAATGCCTCGTTCGGGATCTACTTCCCCCGGTTTACGGGTACGATCTACGAGCTTCTGTCGGCACCCGTCTCCCCTTTCGAAATCATACTTGGCTATGTCGGCGCAGCAGCCACCAAGTCCGTAGTTTTGGGTTTGATCATACTGGCAACCGCGGGCTTGTTTGTGCCCCTGCGCATTGCTCATCCCTTATGGATGCTCAGCTTCCTCGTGTTGACGGCGGTCACCTTTAGCCTGCTCGGGTTCATCATTGGCGTTTGGGCGGATGGCTTTGAGAAGTTGCAGGTCGTGCCCTTGCTTGTCATCACCCCGCTGACCTTCCTCGGCGGTACGTTCTACTCCGTGAACATGCTGCCTCCATTTTGGCAGACCGTAACGATGGTTAATCCTGTCGTCTATTTGATCAGCGGTTTCCGCTGGAGCTTCTACGAGATTGCCGACGTGAGCGTCGGTGTAAGCGTGACAGTAACACTCGGGTTCCTTGCCCTATGTCTAGGTGCTGTGTGGTGGATCTTCAATACCGGATACCGGCTTAAGGCGTGAGCCCCCCGCCACCCCATCGGCGCGCGCTCTGTCGCCAAGGTCCGGTTTTGGCCG
>JBIMKC010000075.1:0-10775 GCA_043673925.1 Chromatiales bacterium
TTCCGTCATAACTGCCTCTATTCTCGAACTTTAATGATAGCTTTTTCGAGTGTCGCTAAATTGAAAAAGACCAAGGTTGATAATAGCCGGTTACTTGTCTCCACTATTCAGGGGCTAATAAGATGCCCTACTCCAATGCTATCCCCCTGCTCTCATCACACGAATTCATTCCGAAGGCCTTGCTTCAGTATTTTCTAATTCAAAGATGAGTCTGAAAGAAGGTAGTAAAGCCTGGACTCCTAGGCTGAGAGAGTACTGGCCTCAGGGGATACCTGTGGGCGTCGGGAGGCTGGGCTGTGCGACGACTGTTCATGGATGCGTTGAAATAGTTGTTGGCGTGCCTTGTGTAACTTTGCTGCTGTTTCATTGTCGCTCATTTGCATGGCCAGTGCATCGAGTTGCTCGAAGGTGATGCTGGGCTTGAGGAAGCGCGTGGCGTTGGGAGCGACTTGAGCTTTTCGTAGGGGGTCATCATCCGTTCATAGCGATAGAGTTTCTTCTGTTTGCCTCTGGCTCGATGATCGCGCTAACAAATAGCCATCCAGGCATTGGAGGTTGCGAAGTGATCGGATTGATTCCGGCGGCTCCGGGTCGGCGTTTGGACTTCAAGTCCAACCCCGCCGTCACAGCACGGCTACGACTGAGTGTATCGCACTTCTAACGGTTAACCCGAACCGCTCACGCCTCATCGGTCTGGGGTAATGCCTCGCTAGGCAGTGGCTTAGCGGTTTGAGTTAGCGTCAGCGTAGAAAATTTGTTATAAATCTACTCGGTAGCATGTAGTTAAAGCATAACCCCCTCGCAACTGTTTTCAACAGCATGAATCGACTCGACAGAGCCAACCGCCGAGCCGCGTGGCGCCTTGCTTTAGCTTCGTTGGCGATTTTTGCTTTCGGCTACGCGCTGGTGCCGCTCTACGATGCGTTTTGCGAGGCGACCGGCCTGGGCGGCAAGATACCGGGTCAGCATGCATCCCGGCGAGGTTCGGACGGTGGATTTTTATGCCGAGAACGAGTCGAGAAATCCCATTCTCGGTCGAGCCGTATCGGGCGTGGCGCCGGGGGAAGCCGCGCAGCTTACGCGGGGCCCGGCCCGTGACTCTTAGAGTGCGAGTGGTATTGCGGTCGCGACGGCGGCAGTAAGGAAGATGTTCGGCACCCTAGAGCTTCAGTCCACGGCCTCGTGGCGAGCGTATGTTGAACTGTGTAAGCCGCGCGTGGTTGCATTGATCATGCTTACGGCTATCGTCGGCATGCTGCTCGCGCCATCGCTTGCGCTCCAACCCTTGATTTGCGGTACGGCCGGAATCGCATTGGCGGCTGCCGCGGCCGCGGTTATCAATCACGTGGCTGATCATCGAATCGACGCATTGATGATCCGGACCCAGCATAGACCGCTTCCGCAAGGATCCGTAGACAAGTCCCACGCGCTGATCTTCGCGGCGATTATGGGTACGGCGTCGATGACGCTATTGATCGCCTATGTCAACGTGTTGACGGCGGTCTTAACGGCAGTATCTCTGATCGGCTATGCAGTGGTGTACACGCTGTACCTGAAGCGAGCGACACCGCAAAACATCGTTATCGGCGGGGCGGCCGGGGCGGCGCCTCCGGTCCTAGGCTGGGTTGCGATGACCGGCACCATCGATCCCCATGCCTTGTTGTTGTTTCTGATCATCTTCGCCTGGACACCGCCGCACTTCTGGTCGCTGGCCATTTACCGCCGCCACGACTACGCGCGCGCAGACATCCCGATGCTGCCCATTACTCACGGAGTCGACTACACACACCTGCAGATCTTTCTTTACACCGTGATTTTATCCGTGGTGAGCTTACTACCCTTCGCGACTTATATGAGCGGAGTGCTTTATCTTACGGGCGCCATCGTTCTCGATTCGCTCTTCCTGTATCACGTCGTGCGCATGCAGCGCGATCCTACCGACCGCTGGGCAATGAAGACCTTTACATTTTCGATCGCCTATCTGGCGGGGCTGTTCTTGTTGCTCCTGGCCGACCGCGTGGCGACCATCTATGCCCTCCTTTAGCCCGGCCCCGGCGACGGAAACCGCCCTCCAAGAGCCGCCGCGCTGGGCCTGGCTGGCGTTCCCGCCGGTACTGATCATCGTGCAGTACGCCATTCGCTATTACGATTCCGCGACTTATAGTTTGCTGTTTGAACGCGAGGTCGGGATCGTGGAGCTCGCAACGCCGGTGGTGCTACTCGTGGCGATCGCCGCCGGTGGCGCGGCGTTGCGTTATCGAGGGCGCTTCCCGAGCGTGTGGTTGAACCTGTGGGTTCCGCTGGTAGCGCTCGCATGCCTTTATTTCGCCGGGGAAGAGCTTAGCTGGGGGCAGCACCTCTTCGGCTGGGCGACCCCGGAGTACTTGAATAGGATTAACGATCAAGGCGAGACCAACATTCACAACATCAGCAGTTGGTTCGATCAGAAACCACGCCTGTTACTGGAGCTTTGGGTATTGGGTGGGGGGGTCATATACCCGCTAAGCCGCCGCCATCGGGAAGCGCGCGTCAGCGATTGGGGTTATTGGTTCTGGCCGACGTATGTTTGCTTTCCGGCCGCCCTGCTGGCCATAATGATCCGGTTACCGGACCGGCTTGAAGATTGGTTCCGGATAGGCCCGTTGCCCCTGGCGATCCGCTACAGCGAACCGCAGGAATACTATTTCGCCGTTTTCCTAGCGCTCTATTTGATCTCGCTTTGGTATCGCGTGCGCCAACTCCCGGCGGATCACTGACTCGGCGCGGGCAGTAATGCCGCAACGTCGAGCGTCGAGCGCAGTTTTTTGAACGCGGACTGCTCGAGTTGCCGGATCCGTTCCGCCGAGACCGCGTACTCGCGCGCAAGATCGTGGAGCGTGGATTTGTCCTCTTGCAACCACCGCCGGGTCACAATGTCCCGGCTGCGTTGGTCAAGGGTGGCCAGCGCCGTATGCAGGAACTCTTCCCGGTCGTGATGCGTCTCGTCATGTTCGGCCAGCGCCTGGGGCTCGAAGCGCCGATCCTCCAGGTAATTCGCGGGCGCTGCGGCATCCTCATCGTTGGCGTGATCATAGGACGTGTCGTAGGCGTTAAGGCGCTCTTCCATCTCCACGACGGTCCGTGGATGCACCCCAAGATCGCGCGCCACGCCTTGCACTTCCTCTTGGCTCATCCACCCGAGCCGTTTCTTAGCGTTGCGCAGGTTGAAGAACAGCTTACGCTGGGCTTTGGTGGAGGCGACTTTCACGATACGCCAGTTGCGCAAGATGAACTCATGCATCTCGGCCCGGATCCAGTGCACGGCGAAGGACACCAACCGAACGCCGACGGCCGGGTCAAATCGCTTGACGGCCTTCATGAGACCGATATTGCCCTCCTGGATCAAATCCGCCTGCGCCAAACCGTAACCGTTGTACCCGCGCGCCACGCGCACCACAAAGCGTAGATGCGACATGACCAATTGGCGGGCGGCGTCTAGGTCATCATCGTGGCGATATCGCAGCGCCAGTTCCCGCTCCTCGGCGGCGCTCAGCATCGGGATCCGGTTGACCGAATTGATATAGGTCGCAAGCGAGCCCGTGGGCAGCGTAAGCGGTAATTCCAAGGCTTGGGTCATCGAAGCTATTCTCCCCCGTTTCATGTTGGCTAGTTTAGCACTCCCGCACTATGAGTGCTAATTCTATCAAAGGTTCCTCTCGCGGCGCGCCCACTGCGCGGACTCAATGGTCACTCGTGGGGCCATCCAATAAGGCATCGACGAACTCCGCCGGATCGAATTCCTTGAGGTCGTCGATTTTTTCACCCAGCCCGATAAATCGGATCGGGATCTTGAGGCGTTCCGCCAAGGCAAAGACGATCCCTCCGCGCGCCGTCCCGTCGAGCTTGGTCAAGGTAATGCCGCTCAGCGCTACCGCGTCATGGAACCGAGCGCCTTGATTGAGCGCGTTTTGACCGGTGGTTGCATCGACCACCAGCATGGTTTCGTGCGGGGCGCCGGGATCGATTTTACCCAGCACCCGGCGGATTTTTTTCAACTGGTCCATGAGGTTTTGTTGCGTATGCAAGCGGCCGGCGGTATCGACGATCAAAACCTCTGTGCCGCGCGCCGTCGCGCTTTCAAACGCCTCGAAGGCGACGGCGGCCGGATCGCTCCCCCCCGCCTTCGCCGTGACCGGGACGCCCGCGCGCTCGCCCCAGGCGCTCAGTTGCTCGATCGCGGCGGCGCGAAAGGTATCGGCGGCCGCGACCGCGACGGAACGGCCACTAGTGCGCAAGAGGTGAGCCAGCTTTCCGATCGTGGTGGTCTTGCCGGTCCCGTTGACACCCACCATCAACAGGACAAAGGGGCTCGGGGGGCTTGTCGGGATGATGAGCGGGCGGGAGACGGGTGCCAAGTTTTCGAGGAGCTCCGCGCGTAACGCTTGGAACAGCCGATCCGTTCGGCTAAGCTCGCGCCGTTTCACATGCAGCGCGAGCCTGGCGATGATGCGCTCGGTGGTTTCGACCCCGACATCCGCCTCGAGCAGCAGCGTTTCAATCTGTTCCAAGGTCGTAGCATCGATGCTCGCGCCCAGGTGCGTGAGCCGCGCGAAGCCCGCGCCGAGCCGTTCGCGAGTGCGTCTTAGGCCTTCTCTAAAGCCCATGGTGGCGAGGCGCTTGGTCGGCGTGCAATGAGGTCGGATGATTAAGCGTGGATGCGGGGCGACCATCCTACCACCCTTGCCAGCACTTACGAAGGGCAGTCTGGTCCCGGCGGCGTTGGGCTAACTACGCGGGTTGCGGTATGCTAGCTTGCAGTCGCGTTTCCAACAAGATCCGAAAGGAGGGACATTGTCGAGGTTATTTGAACTAACGATCGCGAGCCTGGCGTTCACGGCGATAACGCCAACCCACGCCGTGGTCGAGGCGCGCGAATTCTCACTTGAAAACGGGCTCAAGGTCATCGTGCAGGAAGATCATCGCGCGCCCGTGGTGGTGTCGCAGGTGTGGTACAAGATCGGATCGAGTTACGAGCACGATGGCATCACGGGGATCTCGCATGCGCTTGAGCACATGATGTTCCAAGGCACGGCGCGGCACGGTCCGGGCGAGTTCTCGCGCATTATTTCGGAGCACGGCGGGGAAGAAAACGCCTTCACCGGGATCGATTACACCGCCTACTTCCAAAAGCTGGACAGGGCGCACCTGGCGGTGAGCTTCGAGCTCGAAGCCGATCGGATGCGAGGACTGACGTTGTTAGACCAGGAATTCGCCAAAGAGATCAAGGTGGTCATGGAAGAACGGCGGTTGCGCACGGAGGACAACCCAGAGGCCCTGGTTGTCGAGACGGCCCGGGCGCTTGCGTTTCAAACGAGTCCCTACCGGCAGCCGGTCATCGGTTGGATGAACGACATCGAACAGCTCAGCGCGGCCGATCTCCGCGGTTGGTATCGGCGCTGGTACGCGCCGAACAACGCCGTCGTGGTGGTGGTGGGCGATATCGTCACCGACGAGGTCGCCGCACTGGCTAAGAAATACTACGGGCCGGTGCCCAAGTCCCCCGTGCTGCCCGTGAAGTCCCGCACGGAGGTGGTACAAAAAGGGATACGCCGCGTGACCGTCCGGCAACCGGCCAAGGTGCCTTATTTGTTCTTGGGTTATAAAGTCCCGGTACTGCGCACGGCCATCGGCGGATCGAAGCACGTCAGCCGGGAAGAAGTGTATGCCCTTGAGGTGCTCGCGGGTGTGCTCAGCGGCGGCGACAGCGCGCGCTTGAATCGGCGGCTGGTCCGCGAGCGCCAGATCGCGGCCGCGGCCAACGCCCAATATAGCTTGACGGATCGCTTGGATAGCCTGCTCGTATTGGAGGCGACGCCCGCCGAAGGCCGCACGGTCGAGGAACTGGAAACGGCCTTGCGTGAGGAAATCGCGCTCCTCAAGACCAAGCCCATCGATGCGGCGGAACTGCTGCGCATCAAGACCCAGGTGATCGCCAACGATGTCTACGAGCGCGACTCGATGTTCTATCAAGCCATGCAGATCGGCCTCATGGAAACGGTGGGGCTCGATTGGCGACTCAAGGATCAGTATGTAGACAATATCAAGGCCGTGACGGCCGAGGAGGTTCAGAGCGCGGCGCGCAAGTATTTCGTTGACGACGGATTAACCGTCGCGATTATGCAACCGGTCTCCTCAATCAGCCTCCCCGCAAGCGATGAAGGAGCGTTATGAAAAATCGTTGCTTCATCCTGTTGCTGATGCTGTGCGCGTCCGCGGCAGCCCCCGCCGGGCCGCGGATCGCGTCCTGGCAAACCGCTTCCGGCGCCAAGGTCCTTTTCGTCCGGGCCAGCGAGATCCCCATGGCCGATGTCCGCGTCGTCTTCGATGCCGGCAGCGCGCGCGACGGCGCACAATGGGGATTGGCCGGCTTAACCAATGCGATGCTGGCGGAAGGCGCTAACGGCCTCTCTGGGCAAACGATCAGCGAGAGCTTTGATGACGTCGGCGCCCGCTACGGCAGCGGCGCCCTCCGCGATATGGCCTGGGTAAATCTTCGTAGCATCACCGAGGCGGCGAGCCTGGAGGCAGCGCTCACCACGCTCGCGCAGGTCTTGCAGTCACCCGACTTTCCCGCCTCTGCCTTGGAGCGCGAGCGTAAGCGAATGATTACGGGATTGAAACAAAGAGAGCAGGATCCCGGCGCCAAGGCTGAGGACGCATTTTATTCTAACCTGTATAAAGATCATCCCTATGGCTCGCCGCCTCAAGGGAACGAGAGGACGTTATTGGCGTTAAAACGCGAGGATGTATTAACGTTCTACCGGCGCTATTACAGCGCGCGCAACGCGATCATCGCGATCGTCGGCGATCTCGATCAAGACCGCGCGGCGGCGATCGCGGAGCGACTCACCGCCAAACTGCCGCCGGGGACCAACCCACCGCCATTGCCGCCGGCGCCGGCGCCAAACCAAACCCTGGAGGTCAAGGTTCCGTTCGAGTCGACGCAAACACATGTCTGGGTGGGCGCCCCCGGGATGGCGCGCGTGGATCCGGACACCTTCCCGCTGTACGTGGGCAATCACAGCTTGGGCGGTGGCGGATTCGTATCACGCTTATATAAGACCATCCGCGAACGGCGCGGGCTGTCTTATAGCGTTTACAGTTATTTCATCCCCATGCGCGTCACGGGCCCGTTTATCGCCGCGTTGCAAACGAGCAATGCGCAGGCGGGCAAGGCGCTCCATCTGCTCGTCGACACCGTACAGGACTATATCGAGACGGGACCCTCGGCGGCGGAGCTCGATGCCTCAAAGAAGAATATCCAGGGCGGGTTCCCGTTGCGGATCGACAGTAACAGCGAAATCGTCGAATACCTCGTGATCATCGGCTTCTACAATCTACCGCTCGATTACTTGGAGACCTACGTGGACCGGGTCAAGGCCGTGAGCCTCAGTGAGATCCGCGACGCGTACCAACGGCGGCTGCACCCAGGGAATCTCGTCAAGATCATCGTCGGGCCGGAACGCGCCGAGAGCGCATCGGCACTGCCGGCGGCGCCCCCGCCGCCGCTTCGGCATCTCCATGGTGGCGGCACTCCATAGTAAGGCGCCCGGCAGCGTCCGGATCATCGGTGGCCAATGGCGCCGGACGCGGCTGCCCGTGCTCGATGTTCCCACCCTGCGGCCCAGCGGCGATCGTGTGCGCGAGACCCTGTTCAATTGGCTCCAGCCGGTGATCGCGGGCAGCCGTTGCCTGGATCTCTTCGCGGGCACCGGTGTATTGGGGTTTGAAGCGGCTTCGCGCGGGGCCCGCGAGGTAGTGATGGTAGAAAAAAACCACAAGGTCGACGAGGTGTTGACGGAGGCCGCGCGGCGATTGAGCGCGCAAGCGGTCACGATCGTCAACCAGGATGTGCTAGCGTATTTGGATGGCCCGGGCCGGCCTTTCGACATCGTCTTTATCGACCCGCCCTTCGCGCACGGACTCTGGGAACCCTGCATGCTCAAGCTGCAAGCGGGGGAATGGCTGCAGCCCGGCGCTTCCGTGTTTGTCGAAACCCCGCATGGTATCACCCTTTCTTTGCCAGCCCGGTGGACGGCGGAACGCAGCGGTCGCGCGGGGAACGTGGACTACTTGCTCGCTCGTGCCCATTGATCCGCGGCCTACCATGCGCATCACCGCCATCTACCCCGGCACCTTCGACCCGATTACCCACGGCCATACGGATATCGTGATCCGGGCCAGCCGCCTTTTCGAGCGCGTGGTGGTCGCCGTAGCCGCGAGCACCATAAAACATACCGTATTCACGGCGGACGAGCGGGTCGCGTTCGCGCAGACCGTTTTTGATGGAGTACGAAACGTCACGGTCTGCCGCTTCGACGGACTGTTGGCCGATGCGGCGCGCGAGCACCGGGCCAGCGTGATCTTGCGCGGGCTGCGCGCCGTCTCCGATTTCGAGCACGAGTTTCAGATGGCCGGCATGAACCGCAAGCTGGTGCCCGAGGCCGATACCCTGTTTTTAACCACAGCCGAACAGTACGGCTACATCTCTTCGAGCTTGGTGCGTGAGGTGGCCTCGCTCGGGGGAGATGTGAGTGAGTTCGTGCATGCCTCGGTCGTCGCGGCGTTAAACCGGCGGCTGCCACGGCGCGGGTGAAAACCTCGGCGTCGAGCCGCCGCCTGGCAATCCTTTTCAGCCTCTGGTTTATCTGTACCGCCCGCGCCGGGCAGGGGACGGCCGTCGCTAGCGCCCACCCCCTCGCAACCGAGGCAGGGGCCGAAATCCTCGCGACCGGGGGCAATGCCTTCGATGCCGCCGTGGCGGTAAGCGCGGCCTTGGCGGTCGTGGAACCGTACGCTTCCGGGCTGGGCGGCGGCGGGTTTTAGCTCCTGCACCGCGCCCGCGACGGCAAGCAGGTTTTCTTGGACGGGCGTGAGACCGCGTCGCTAGAAGCAGCGCGCGACATGTATGTAAAATCGATCCCCGGTGCATCGATTAACGGCGCGCTCTCGGCCGCCATCCCCGGTTTGCCGGCGGGGCTCGCGCACCTCGCCGCGCACTACGGCCGCGGCGTGACCACAAAGTGGCCGCGACCCTCAGCATCAATAACTGGTTCGGTTCGGGTTATATGGTCCCCGGGACCGGCGTGCTGTTGAACGATGAAATGGATGACTTCAGCGTCAGTCCGGGCGTTCCAAATTTGTATGGCCTGGTGGGCCGGGAAGCCAACGAGATCGCGCCGCGCAAGCGGCCGCTCTCGAGCCTGACGCCAACGTTCCTGGAAGATCGCGATCGGTTCGCGATCGTGGGAACGCCGGGGGATAGCCGCATCATCAGCATGGTGTTGCTCGCAGTGCTCGATTTCGCCGCTGGGCGCCCGATCGCGACTTGGGTGGCGCGCCCCCGGTTCCATCACCAGTATTTACCCAACCGCATCGAATACGAACCTTTCGCGCTCACGCCGAATGAACAAACCGGCTTGCGGCGGCGCGGCCATGCGCTTACGCGTTTAACGCGCCGCTACGGGAACATGCAGGCGATTTTCGTGGACGCCACCGCGCATACTATTCACGCGGCCAGCGATCCGCGAGGCGAGGGGACAGCACGCGTACTCCCCCGCCTGTGCGCACTTAGCGACCCACGGCGCCCGGACGCGCCAAGCCCATCTCGACTGCGAGCTATCACAAACTAGCCGGAGTGGACCCGGACGATCGCCGCACAATCGCAAAGTACGCCACGCCGCAACAGCGAACTCCATCAGCGCCGGCGTATACGGGATCCCACCGCGCGCCTTCCGGGCGATCCTCGCTACGCGCGGTCCAGCGGGCTCACCACGCCCCGGCCGCCGCGGTTGAGCACGTGAGTGTAGATCATGGTGGTGCTCACGTCCTTATGTCCAAGCAACTCCTGCACGGTGCGGATGTCGTATCCCGATTGCAGCAGATGCGTCGCGAAGGAATGACGCAAGGTATGTGGCGTCACCGGCTTCGGAATTGCCGCCGCCAGCGCCGCCTTCTTCACTGCACGCTGCAGTGCCTTCTCGTCCACATGGTGCCGGCGACGCCTCCCGGAGCGCGGATCGGTAGAAATCGATCGCGCTGGAAACACATATTGCCAGGCCCATTCGCGCGCCGCGTTTAGGTACTTTCGCGCCAGCGCATCGGGTAGATAAACCTCGCCGAGGCCCGCTGACAGATCCTCCTGATGCAGCACCTGCACCCGGCGTAGATGCCCCTCCAGCGGCGCCAGAAGCGTATCCGGCAGCATGGTGACACGGTCCTTCGCTCCCTTACCATCCCGCAGCGTGATTTGACGCAATTCGAAGTCAAGGTCCTTCACACGCAAGCGGACACACTCCATCAGGCGCATCCCAGTGCCATAGAGGAGCCGGACCATGAGCCCGATCGTACCCTCCAGCTTTGAGAGCACAGCGTTGACCTCCCTCACGGTCAAGACGGTGGGTAAATGTAACGGTTTCTTCGCGCGTGCAATGTTGGTCAGCCAAGGTAGCTCAACCTGCAATACTTCCTTGTACAAAAAAAGCAATGCCGCCAGGGCCTGGTTCTGTGTCGAAGCCGATACGTTGCGCTCCGCCGCCAGATGCGTTAAAAACGCCTCGGCTTCCTTCGCCCCCATCTCCGCCGGATGGCGCTTGTGATGATAGAGGATGTAACGCTTGATCCAGTCCGCGTAGGCCCGCTCGGTGCGCAGGCTGTAATGGAGGTAGCGCAGGCGCTCCCGCACGTGATCGAGCAGACGCGGTTTGTTGACGGTGGGTATGCTAAAAACTTCCTCG
>JBIMKC010000076.1:0-9044 GCA_043673925.1 Chromatiales bacterium
AGCGCGTAAAATTGAAGGGTAGCAGGCGATCGGGTTTACGAGGATAACGCGTCCCGGTTGACGTGTCGCCGCGACGGACCGTTCTTGCTGGTTCAGCCTGGCACGACTAGCTGCGGCGCGGCCGGCGCCCCGGCACCGCCGGCGACGAGTTGCGCATAGCGCCCGCGCTCGTCGAGCAGCTCCTCGTGCGTGCCGCGCTCGGCGATTCGCCCGGCGTCGAGCACGACGATCTCGTCGGCGTCGCGGACGGTCGACAGGCGGTGGGCGATCGCGATCGTCGTGCGGCCCTCGGCGAGGCGGTCGAGCGCCTCCTGCACGGCGCGCTCGGTCTCGGAGTCCAACGCGCTCGTCGCCTCGTCGAGCACGAGCACGGGTGGGTTTCGCAGGATCGTGCGAGCGATCGCGATGCGCTGCTTCTCGCCGCCCGAGAAGCGGTAGCCGCGCTCGCCGACGACGGTGTCGTAGCCGTCGGGCAGGGAGGCGATGAGGTCGTGGATGCGCGCGGCGCGCGCGGCCTCGACGAGCTCCTCGTCCGTCGCGCCGGGGCGGGCGAAGCGCAGGTTGTCGGCGATCGTCGCGTGGAAGAGGTACGTCTCCTGCGAGACGAGGCCGACCGTCGCGGCCAGCGACTCGAACGACAGGTCACGCACGTCGACGCCGTCGATCGTGACGCGTCCGCCCGTCACGTCGTACAGCCGCGCGACGAGGTAGCCGAGCGTCGTCTTGCCCGAGCCGGTTTCGCCGACGATCGCGGCCTTCGTGCCGGGCGCGACGACGAGGTCGACGCCGTCGAGCGTCTGCGGGCCGCCGTCCTCGTAGCGGAAGGCGACGTCCTCGAAGCGGACCTCGCCGTGGATCTCGGACCCACCTGCCCCGAGCTCGACAGGCTCGGAGCGCTCGGTGATCTCGACCGGCAGGTCGAGGTACTCGAAGATCCGCTCGAACAGCGCGCGCGACGTCTGGATGTCGATGCCGATGTTCAGTAGCGAGCCGATCGGGAACAACAGCCGCGTCTGCAACGTCGTGAACGCGACGACCGTGCCGATCGTGATCGCCGACGAGCCGCCGGCGATCGTCAGCCCGGCGAAGAGGTAGACGAGCGCGGGCATGATCGAGAAGCTTATCTGCACGGAGGACATCCGCCAGCGGCCGGCCATCCGCGACTGCACCTCGAGCTCGGCAAGCTCGGCGGACTCCGCCTCGAAGCGCTCGGCGAGCTCGCCCGAGCGGCCCATCGTCTTGCCGAGCAGCATGCCGGACACCGACAGGGACTCCTCGACGAGCACGCTCATGTCGGCGAGGCGGCCCTGGCGCTTGGAGGTGATCCGCCTGCGCTCGTTGCCGATGCGGCGCGTGAGCCAGACGAAGAACGGCAGCAGTGCGAGGCTGAAGACGGCTAGGCGCCAGTCGAGCAGGACCATCGCGACGAGCGTCGCGAGCACCGTCGTGAGGTTGGAGACGATCGACGTCGCGGTCGACGTGACGACGTTCTGCACGCCGCCGATGTCGTTGGCGATGCGCGACTGCACCTCGCCCGTTCGCGTGCGCGTGAAAAACGCCAGCGACAGGCGCTGGAGATGGCGGTAGACGGCGGCGCGCAGGTCGTGAATGACGCGCTGGCCGACGAGGTTGGACAGCCAGGTCTGGCCGACGGAGAGGAGGCCGGTCAGGATCGAGATGGCGACCATCCCGCCGACGAGCCAGGCGAGCAGCGTCGTGTCGCCGTCCGGGATCGCGCTGTCGAGCACCTCGCGCAGCAGAAACGGCGTGACGATCCCGAGACTGGCGCTGACCGCGATGAGCGCGAGCACCGCCGCGAGCCGCACCCTGTACGGGCGAAAGAGGGCGGCGATGCGGCGGGTCTGTGAGGTCATCCGTTGGCGGAGTCTAGATGGTTGCGCCTGCAACTACAAGGCCGTTGGGCAATACCGCCGGGCCGGCCGCCGCCGGCGCAGCACGCGGCGCTGCCGAAGCTCGTGCAGAAGCGGTAAAGGGGCCAGGATACCCCTGGCCCCTTTTGCCGAGCACAGCATCGAGATCTACCAAAGCGAGCAAGGAGCGTTGGTCCTCGTCAGTTCCGCGGTGTCAGCGGGACAGGTGGAATCGAGGGTATTTGCCGAGCTAACGGTGATTCTGGAGCAGGTGTTTTGACACGGGGTCATGATCTAAACGCGCGTAAAGCTGAATGGTAGAATGGAATTGGGGAGAAACGCGGACTAGATTTGCCGCTGCCACAGCAGCTCGGCTGGGTGGTAGGCCCGCCGGCCCGTGCCGTCGGCGATCTGATGGCGGCAACTGGTGCCGGGCGCGACAATCAAGGTCTCCGGGGCGGCGGCGCGGACCGCTGGAAAAAGCACCAGCTCGCCGATCCGCATCGACACCTCGTAGTGCTCGCGCTCGTAGCCAAAAGCGCCGGCCATGCCGCAACAGCCGGAGGGAATGGTCTCGACCTTAGCATGCGGCAGGATCGCGAGTGCATCGAGGAGCGGCTTCATGCCCGCGAGCGCCTTCTGGTGACAGTGGCCATGGACCAGAATGTGGCAGGGGTTCTGATTGAAGGCTAGCACGCCGAGCTTACCTGCCCGCGACTCCTCGGCCACGAATTCCTCGAAGAGCAGGGTCCGCCCCGCAACGGTCCGAGCCTGCGCGCGCAGGCGGCTCGCTACCAGATCCGGCGCCTCATCGCGGAAGGTGAGGATCTCCGAAGGCTCCAGACCCAGGATCGCTTTGCCTTCCGCCGCGTGGGGATAAAGCCAAGCAACGGATCGGTTGAGGATCCCCTTAGCCTGACGCAGGAAGCCCTGACTGATCTGAACGCGACCGGATTCGATTCCTCGCGTGAGACCGACTCGATAGCCCGCGCGCTCGAGAAAACCCACGGCGGCGCTGCCAATCCCGGGTTCATGGAATTCGGTGAACAGATCGTTGAACAGCAGCACGTCACGCCCCGCGCCGCTCGATGCCCGCGGCGCGTGGGTGCTAAACCAGCGGCTAAAGGTCTGCCGGGCGAGGGCCGGGATCCGGCGCTCTGCGTGGATCCCGAGCAGCCGTTTGACCCGCGTGTGATTGATCAACGCCGTTGCCGCATCCGGGAACCGGGCCGCCATCCGGTTTAGCCGCCCGAACCCGCCCAAGACGCGCGCCCGCAGCGGCACACCGTGGCGATCCTGATAGTGCTGCAGGAACTCGGCCTTCATGCGTGCCATATCGACGGCCGCCGGGCACTCCGATTTGCACCCCTTGCAGGCGAGACAGAGATCCAACACCTCACGCAGCTCCGCGCCGGTAAGGCCGGCGACCGGATCGGGCGAGCTTAGTACCTGGCGGAACACGTTGGCGCGTCCGCGGGTGCTGTGCTTTTCCTCCAAGGTCGCCATGTAGGAGGGACACATCGTGCCGCGCCCGGCGCGCTTTCGGCAGGCGCCCGCCCCGTTGCATTTTTCCGCGGCGCGCAGGAATCCTTGATCCGCGCTCCAGTCGAAATAAACCGGGATCTCGGCGCGCGTGGCCTTGACGCGCAGGTCCCTGTCGATGGGAAACGCAGCCGTCACCTTGTGCGGGTTGAAGATCCCCTCGGGATCGAAGACGGATTTGATCCGGCACAGGATCTCATAGATCTCTTTCCCCAACATGCGCGCCACGAACGGCCCGCGCAGCCGCCCATCGCCGTGCTCCCCGGACAGCGATCCGCCGAACTCCGCGACCAGATCCGCGACTTCCGCGGCGAGCGCTTTGAATTTCTCGATCTCTTCGGGTTTCTTGAGATTAAGCTCGGGGCGTAAATGCAATAGACCCACCGAGGCATGGCCGTAGTAGACGCAACGCGTCTGGTATTTCTCCATCAATGCTTGGATCCGGCGTACATACTCCGGGAGCTCAGCCACCGCCACCGTTGTATCCTCGATCACCGTCACCGCCTTCACATCCCCGGGCACGCCCATGAGCAGACCGAGACCGGCCGCGCGCAATTCCCAGACCGGACTCATGCGCGGCGGACCCACCACCGGAAACGCGTACCCGATGCGTTGAAGGTCGTTAACAAGATCGCTCGCGCGCCGTTCTAACTCCTGCGTGTCAGCGCCGCATAGCTCGATGATTAAGACCGCTTCCGGATCGCCCTCGATCCAGAAGCGGTTATGGCGTTGTTCGAGGTGGCCGCGGGTCGCTTCCAGGATGCGCCGGTCGATAAGCTCGACCGCCGCCGGCTGATGGCGCACGGCCACCAACGTGGCGCGCAGCGCGCCTTCGAGTGTTTCGAAGTGGGCGCAGACCAGCAGCCGCGACGTCGGCTTGGTCACGAGATTGAGCGCGGCCTCGGTGATGATCGCCAGCGTGCCCTCGCTGCCGCACAGAAACGGGGCCAGATTAAACTCCGGTCCCCCGGCGGCCCAGGGCCGGCCGCGCGCCAAGACATCCAAGGCATAGCCGGTATTGCGCCGGAGCACGTCCGGGCCCGGGTAACGATCCAGGATCAAAACACGGTGGTCATCGACGGCGTGGAATAGCGCGCGGTAGATGCGGCCTTCCAGCGTGTCCAGGCACAGCTTTTCCTGAAGTGCATTTTTATCCAGCGGACCGAACCGCGTGACGCTCCCATCGCCAAGAACCGCCTCTACTTCCAGCACGTGATCGCGCGTGGTCCCGTAGAGGATGGAGTGGGAGCCACAAGCGTTGTTGCCGATCATCCCGCCGATCATGCAGCGGTTGGCGGTGGAGGTATCCGGCCCGAACATGAGCCCGTTGGGTGCGAGTGCGTCGTTGAGGTCCTCCAGAATCACCCCCGGCTGCACCCGCGCGCGGCGCCCCTCGCAGTCGATCTCCAAGATCTCGGTCATGTGGCGCGAGACATCGACCACGAGGCCGTTGCCGACGCACTGGCCCGCGAGGCTCGTCCCCGCGGCGCGCGGGATCAGCGGGATACGATGGCGCGCGGCGAAGCGCACGATGGCCGCGCAGTCCGTGCCGTGCCGCGGCCGCACGGCGGCCAGCGGGAGCTCTTGGTAGGGTGAGGCATCGACCGCATAGAGCATGCGCGTGACGGAGTTTGCGTGCACCTCGCCGTCGATCCGGGCCGCCAGTTCCGACAATAACGGGCTCAGATGTTCATTACCCGGGTTGCTCATGGAGGTTTCATGTCACCCAATCTTTCTGCAATCAACCGATCGGCATGGGCATAATCCACGTGGCCCAAGTCGTGGGTGCTCGCGGTGAGCGTTGCCAATATCTCGTCCTGGATGGCACTCCGGCGCTTGGCTTCGGCGTAGGGAATACGGTGGAACATGACCATCGAATAGCGGGGAATGAAGCGATCCGGATAGCGCTCCTCCAGCCGCCATGCGAGCTCTTTTTGCAACTGGAATCTCGGATCGCGCACGCTGCTGCGCATCTCGAGGTAATTCTCCAGGGACAGGTCCGCGATGGCGTCGGCATTGGGTTTACGCTCGTCCTCGAACTCGGCGAGGGCGGTGTCCCAAACTTCACCCGACCGCGCCAGGCAGTCGTTGAGGGCGCCGCAGTCCTCGAACGCGCAGTTCATCCCCTGACCGTGAAAGGGCACGATGGCGTGCGCGGCATCGCCCAGGATCAGCGCCTCACCCCGGACATGCCACGGACGGGTGCGAATGGTGCTCAGCCTGCCGGTCGGGTGATGGAAGAACTCTCTAGCGAGGCGCGGCATGAGGGCGAGGGCGTCGGGGAACTGCTCATGGAAAAACGCACGCAATCGCGCCGCGTCGCAGAGCGACGCGAAACTCGGATCTCCTTCCTCAGGCAAGAACAGGGTGGCCGTGAAGCCGCCGCCGAGGTTCGGAAGAGCGATCAGCATATGATCGCCGCGCGGCCAGATATGCAGGGCGTTGGCTTCCATCCGGAAGCTTTGATTTTCGCCCGCGGGGATGCTCAATTCCTTGTAGCCATGGGCGAGCGGTTCCTCATCGCAACGGCCCGAGGCCGACTGGAGAATGGCCTGACGGATCCGAGACTGTATGCCGTCACAGCCAATGACCCGATCGAAGTCGATCTCGAAGTCCTTGCCGTCATCCCGCAGGTGCAGCCGGCGGCGTTCAAGATCAATGCCCTGGCAGGTGTGCTTGAAACGGATCGCGACCCGGCCGGTCGACTCGGCGGCCTCCATGAGGAGCGCGGTGAGCCCGCTGCGCGACACCGAGTAGATCACCTCGTGGGGTTTGTGCCCGTAGGGTTGGAGCCGAGGGGGTCCGCCTTCGGTGTGGACCATGCGCCCGCGCATGGGGATCAAGAGCTGTTTGACACGGTCCATCAGCCCGACCTCGGCGAGCGCATGCATACCGCGATTGGCGAGCGCGAGATTGATGGATCGCCCCGCCGGGATCCACACCCGCCGCAGATCGAGACGGCGTTCGTACACGGTGACCTCATAACCGCGCTGCGCCAGGTAAATACTGAGCAACGCGCCCGCGGGGCCGGCACCGATCACCGTGATGCGCTTCGATCGCATGTTAGAAGCTCTCTTTTAGAATTTCGACGAAGCGGTAGATCTCTTCGAAGCGGTTATAAAGCGGTACCGGGGCTACGCGGATCACATCGGGCTCGCGCCAATCGCAGGCGACACCGGCCGCGGTGATTTTTTCAAACACAGTCTTCCCCTGCCTCGTTTTGATCCTCAGCGAGAGCTGGCAGCCACGCCGGGAAGGCTCACGCGGGGTGATGATCTCGATGTCGCCGGCGAGCATCGCCTGTAAGAGAAACTCGAGATAACCGGTGAGCGCCTGCGACTTTTTTCGCAGCGGTCCCATGCCGCCGGCCTCGCTGAAGACCGCGAGCGAGGCGCGCATCGCGGCCAGGGAGAGGATCGGCGGATTGCTGAGTTGCCAGCCTTCGGCGCCGGGGATGGGCCGGAACTCGGTGCCCATCTGAAACCGCGTCAATTTGTCATGGCCCCACCAGCCCGCGAAGCGCGGCAGATCGAAGCGCTCCGCGTGGCACTCATGAACAAAGCAGCCGGCCACCGAGCCGGGTCCCGCGTTGAGGTATTTATAGCTACACCAACAGGCGAAATCGCAGCCCCACTCGTGAAGTCCCAAGGGGATATTCCCAGCCGCGTGCGCGAGGTCGAAACCGGCCACGCAGCCTTGCCGATGACCGAGCCGGACGATCTCGGCCACATCGAGCACCTGGCCGGTGTAATACTGGACACCGGGAAGCAGTATCAATGCGATCGCCGCGCCTTCGCGCTCGATCAAGTCCGCGATATCTTCCAGTCGGAGGCAGTCCTCACCGGGTCTCGGCGTGGCCAAGACCAGCGACCGGGCGGGATCGAAGCCGTGGAACCGGAGCTGTGATTCGACGGCGTAATGATCGGAGGGAAAGGCGTTTTGCTCGATCAGTATCTTGTGCCGCTCGGCGCTCGGGCGGTAGAAGCTCGCCATCATAAGGTGCAGGTTGACCGTGAGCGAGTTCATCGTCACGACTTCCCGCGGCTCGGCCCCGGCGAGCCCGGCCGTCTCCGCGGTCAGAAACTCGTGATACGGCATCCAGGGATAGCGGGATTCAAAATGACCCCGAACCCCCAAGCACCGCCATTTTTCCAGCTCCTCGATCACATACGCTTGGGTGCGCTGCGGCTGGAGCCCCAGCGAATTTCCGCAAAAATAGATCTCATCGTCGCCGTTCGCCTGTTTCGGGAGATGGAACTCCGCGCGAAAGCGCGCCAATGGATCATCGCGATCCTGTGTCTGGGCGAAATCGAGTCCAAGCCGGTAGGTCATATCACTGACTGCGGTTCTGCTAACCAATTACGGTAAAAATAGAGGGGGGTTTGTTAACACGTTACGGAAAAACGACAGGGCTAATCTTTCCCCGGGCCAGCCGTTTTTGCAGCGAGCCGCGCCAGCTCACGGGCGCGGAAGTATAGTAGACTCTTATAGTGAATGCGCGAAGGGACAAGTTGAAATACAAGTAACTGGCTTTTCAAGACCAGACCTCGTCCGCGTTCGGCAATATCGATATTCGCGTCGACTTTGTCACGAGGCGGCGTAAAATGGCGCTTCTCATAGAGTTTGTTATGAACCCGACTGAACAGTCTTTTAAGTGCCGTGCCCATGCCTTGGTCGACCAATTGCCGGAGACGGCCGACTGGAAGGATTTGGCCTACGAAGCCTCCGTGATGCAGGACATCGAAGAAGGACTACGCTATAGTGAGGCGGGCCGTGTTACCGACAATGCTATTGTGCGTAAGCAATTCGGCCTCCCTGAATGAGGGCGCATTGGACTGCCAGATCCCTACAGCGCCTGCAACAGATCCACGACCATATTGCGCTTGTTCAGCCGCTCCGCCCTCCGCGGGGTTCCACGAGGAACAATTTTTACTCTGACCCCGAACTCCCCCAATTTCGGAATGGTTCCTGCCAGTGACAATCTTTCGCGTAGACGATCTTTATTCAAGCAATGAAATTCAGAAATCTTTGAAAGTAGGCAATACGGGAGGGGTGCGCGCATGTCTAGCAGTGGATAGGAGTATCGTCAGATTTGTTTTAATGATAAACCTCCTTGTCGGAAAATCCGCGCGGGAAAACCCCTATCATGATCGGATTGAGGGCGATGTGCTGATTTATACAGGTGCTGGGAAGCAGGGTGATCAAACTCTTGGCGGCATCAATAAACGCATTCCGCAACAATATGAATTGGCGTTTCCAATATATGGGTTTGAAATTATTGGAAGCAGGCGAGATAAAAGCATTGGACCGAAAAGATGGAGGTTTCTCGGATTGTTGGAATATTTGAGGCACTACCCAGACACCCAGATTGACGCTTCTGGCTCGCTACGTCAAGTTTGGCTTTTTGAATTCCGCCTCCACCGTGTCCCTAACATGATACCCGTTGAAAGCGAAGCCATTATTTCGCAAGAAATAATGACTTCATCCAGAGCAAATAGCAAATTAAATGGGGACGATAGGGAGATTGAAACCGATGAGAATATACAAATACAGGAGGGGGATCCCGTTGCAATCGAGTCTTTGCGTTCTCGCTTATTAGTAATGCGCCCATTTGAGTTTGAGCACCTCATT